>DATAKF010000484.1:0-4922 GCA_036261775.1 Polyangiaceae bacterium
GCCGGCGTGCCCCTCTCGCATCTGGAGTATTGGTCCGCACGCTTTTTCCCGTCAGCTCAGGAACACGAGGAATGACGAACGGCGACCCCGTGGTTCCGCCCGTCGAGCGCATCCCCTTCGGGCAAGACTTCACGCCCGCGACGCTTGGGAAAAGGCTCGGTGAGGACTCCGTTCTTGGCTGGTTACTAGAGGCGGCGGCCTCCGGCACGCGAACAGCATTCGCCGCGAAAGTCGCCGCCGAGTGCTTGAGTCATGTTCCCGGTGACAAGGACCGGCGGGACATGGCGAGCCATGTGGTGACGGCAATGCGAGGCTACCGACTCATTGCCGTCGGGGAGGCTGACGAGATGGCGCTGTTGCCAATGGGACAGTTGCTGCGCGAAGCACCCGGCAACGAGCGCGACGTGCTCTTCGCCCGTCACATTCTCAGCTCATGCCAGGGCCAGCGATTGGTCGATGCCATCAAACGGTACGAGCTGCGGGGGGAGGTCCCCGACATGGAGGACCTCTCCATCGAGCTGGGAGAGGCAGCGACTTCCAAGAACATCAGCACGCTGCGAGCTTGGCTCGCACGCGCAGGAGCGGTCTCTGCGAAAGGCGCCTACCGGGTCATCGATGAAGGTCTAGAGCGTCTCCTGGGGCCGGGCGTGGCGGCCCTCTACGGTCTGAACGAAACTGAGCTGGAATTCCTGCTAGCGGCGCGTCTCGCGCAGTCACAGGGAAGCGCTGGTTCACTGGATGCGGTAGTTGTCGCCGATCTCGCCGAAGCGAGGAACCCAGACATACGAATCCGGAGAAAGTCACTCGATCGCTTCGTGAAGACTTTGGAGGCGGGCGGACACGTGAGACTTTTGACCGCCCTAGCGGGAAAGGGCGGCTCGCGAACAGCGTTCGAGCTGCTCACGGGCGCAATCAACGTGACCGAGGAGCAGCTTCGCGAGTTGCTGGCACAGTCCGATACAGGGCTCTCCTTGGCCGAGTTGTTACCGCTCAGGGAGGTGGTGGCTGGCCTCGGGGAAGGTACCGCCGAGAAGATTGGGCGCATGGGTGAGCAGCTAGCGGTTCACCTCTGCCTGATGCTTGGACTCCGCGTCCGCAGTTGGCGGAAGCGAGCCCCGCATTCTGAGATCGACCTGATCGCCGAACGCCTGAGCGGATTGACCTACCAACGCTGGGTCGTCCAGGTAAAGAACACCGATGGGAATCTGGACGGTGATCAGGTTGATCGCGAGATTGGCGCGACGGCGGGGCTAGGCGTAACCCACATCCTCTTCGTTGTCCCCCGAGCCGGAGCGACCCAGCCAGCCCTTGGAGAAATTCGAATGCGGAGCCGCCTCACTCACTTGCACATCTATCTACTGACGGGCGCAATGCTCGTCGAGAAGCGGGCCGAGCACATGCTTGTTCACCTTCGTCGGCAGGCACGCCAACTAGAAGCCGACAAGCGGGACGAGTCCGAGCGCCGCGAAGGCAGGCCGGGTTGAAGGCACGATGCTGAAAACTCAGCTCCCGCCGTCGTCGGTCCTCCAAGGCGCGATCCTTGAAGCCTTGCAGCGCCGGGGTGGAGCAGCATCCAACGAGTGTCAGCCGACATCCCAAACGGCGCCTAGCTGAGCAGCATGGCGGTCGAGCCCGGAATCGCGCGGTGGCGAGAGCCAGATTCGCGCGGCTTGAAACGGCGTAAAATTGGGCCCGAGCGCGGTCGGCTTCGGATGATCGCGGCGCCCAAATAGACGAAAGGCTCGGGCGCAATCCGAGCCTTTCCAACCAGCGATCGGTTGTGGCGCGAGCTTCGCCGATCGGGGTCGATAGAGCCAAAAAGTCTGCTGGGCGGGGCCAGCGATCGAGGACTTCTATCGGCTATTTCAGTGCCGTCTCTGCCGGAAGCAGGTGCAGCTGTGCGGGCGCTGCGATCGGGGACAGGAGTTTTGCGGTCGCGAGTGCGCTTCGATAAGCCGTCGACAGAGCGTGCGTGAAGCGGGTCAGCGCTATCAGCAGACGCTGCGCGGTGGGCAAAGGCACGCGGCTCGCCAAGCCCGCTATCGCGCCCGGCAGGCGGCGAAAGTGACGCATCAGGCCTCGTCGGAAGCGGTGAGCTCGGGCACGGATGTCGAGCGGCTCGAAGGCGCCGCCATGGCCAGGAGAACCGACGATGCGACTGACGGCCCAACTACGAACGACGAGTGCGGAAGCGCGACTGCTGTGCAGGGGCGCGGACTGGGGCGACGTGCTGAAGGCGCGGTTGCCGCTTCGACCATGCCATCCGCGAGCGTTGCTCACGCTGCTGGAGGGAGTGGCGCTGTGGAACGGCGGCCCGCTCAGCGTTGTGATTGCTGCGGAGCCCGGCTCCCCGAGCTGGCTCGATTCGGGCCTTTTCGGCGACGAGCTGTGGCCCGGCGAGAGCCAGCTGGTGCGGTACGAGGTCGTCGACCACGTCCGCCCCAAGCGCCTACGCGGGCTGGGTGATTTCCGCGAGTTGCGGATTCCCCGCTGGGGCGGTCGATGATCACGAAGGAGCAAGCTGCGGAGGTGGTGCGGCTATTCCACGCCGAAAAATGGAAGATCGGGACGATCGCGGCGCAGCTCGGGCTGCACCACGGCACGGTGCGGCGCACGCTGGCGCGCGAGGGCGTGGCGGCGCCGAGCCGCGTCTCGAAGCCCTCGATCGTGGCGCCGTATGTGCCTCTGATCGTGGAGACGCTGGATACCTACCCACGTCTACCGGCGAGTCGCCTGTACGCGATGGCAAAAGAGCGTGGCTATCAGGGCAGCCCTGACCACTTCCGACGCGCGGTGGCGCAGCACCGACCGCGTCCGGCGGCGGAAGCGTACTTGCGGCTGCGCACGCTGCCCGGTGAACAAGCTCAAGTCGACTGGGCGCACTTCGGCACGCACATCGTCGGTAGTGCAGAGCGGCCGCTGATGGCGTTTGTGATGGTGCTGAGCTTTTCGCGCATGGTGTTTCTGCGCTTCTACCTGAGCGCCGCGATGCCAAGTTTCCTGCACGGGCACGTCTCCGCCTTTGGCTTCTTTGGTGGAGTGCCGCGCGTTTTGCTCTACGACAACCTGAAAAGTGCCGTTTTGGAGCGGAAAGGCGATGCTATCCGCTTTCACCCGACGCTGCTTGAGCTGTCCGCTCACTACCGCTACGAGCCGCGGCCGGTGGCCGTGGCGCGCGGCAACGAGAAGGGCCGCGTGGAGCGCGCGATCCAGTACATCCGCACGAGCTTCTTTCCGGCGCGGAAGTACCGCGACCTCGATGATCTGAACCAGCAGGCGCTCGAGTGGTGCCAGACGACGGCCGCAGAGCGGCGCTCGCACGAGAACGAGAAACAGCTGGTCCGCGACGCTTTCGATGGCGAGCGTCCCAGCCTGCTCGGTCTGCCAGAGCACGGCTTCATTTGCGACGAACGCACTCCAGCAGACGTCGGCAAGACGCCCTACGTGCGTTTTGACCTGAACGACTACTCGGTGCCGGCCACGGTCACGCGCCGCTCGGTCACGGTCGTGGCCAGCCTGGAGCGCGTGCGCATTTTCGATGGCGTCGAGCTCGTGGCCGAGCACGACAGGTCTTGGGATCGGCGGCAAACGGTCGAGAATCCGGCCCATATCGAGGCGCTAGCCGAGGCGAAGCGCAAGGCAGCTGAGCACCGCGGGCTGGATCGGCTGTACCGAGCAGCGCCATCGTCGCGGGCGCTGTTTCGAGCGCTGGCGCAACAGGGCAAGAACCTGGGCGGCGCCACCATCACGCTGATCAAGCAGCTGGACCTGAACGGCGCCGCCGAAGTCGAAGCTGCGATCGCCGAAGCCCTCAAGCGCAGCACGCCGCACCTGGCGGCTGTGCGCCATGTGCTTGAGCGACGGCGCTACGAGCGCGGACAGCCGCCGGTCGCCGGTCGCCACCTCCCCACTGACGAGCGGGTGCAAGGCCCCATCGTCACCCCGCACCCGCTCGCCGACTACGACGACATCGGAAAGGAACCGCCATGACGACCGACCATCGTGACCACGACCTGCGCGAACGCGCGTTGCGCCTCGGCCTGCACGGCCTGCTCGCCAACTGGGACGACGTGAAGGACGCAGCATGGATCGCGGCCGTGCTTGGATACGAAGAATCCGAGCGAACGCGCCGCAGCCTCGAGCGCCGCATCAAGGATGCCCGCCTGGGGCGCTTCAAACCGCTGGCCGACTACGACTGGAAATGGCCCAAGAAGATCGACAAAACCGCGATTGATGACCTCTTCAAGCTCAGCTTCTTCGAGGACGGCGCCAACTCCGTCCTGCTCGGACCGAACGGCGTCGGCAAAACGATGCTGCTCAAGAACTTGGCTCACCACTCGGTGATGCGCGGCTACACGGTGCGCTTTACGACCGCGAGCGCCATGCTGAACGAGCTCGCTCTGCAAGACAGCAGCGCCGGCCTGCACCGCCGCATCAAGCACTACACCCACCCGCAGCTGCTCTGCATCGACGAGGTCGGCTACCTCTCCTACGACAGCCGCTACGCCGACCTGCTCTTCGAGGTCGTGACGCGCCGCTACGAGGCGCTCAAGCCCGTCGTGCTCACCACGAACAAGCCCTTCTCCGAGTGGCCCGACGTCTTCCCCCACGCCGCCTGCGTCGTCACCCTCGTGGACCGCCTGATCCACCGCTGCGAAGTCCTGCACATCGAGGGCCAGAGCTACCGCGCCAAAGAAGCCAAAGAACGCGCCGCGGCGAAAAAGGCGCTCAAGCCCAACGAGGCGCGCCCGGATTTACGCCCTTCTGAGTGACCGGCAACACTGCCAAATGGGAAGCCGGCCCTCGACCTAGTGCAGGACGTGCAACGCCGCGGCGCCGACGCTCTGCCGGCGGGATATGGCAAACCGTTCGCTGTTCGAGTCTTTAAGATCCTGATCTCAAGGTTCGGCGATCACGAGATC
>DATAKF010000495.1:0-18647 GCA_036261775.1 Polyangiaceae bacterium
CGCAATTTGGACAGCGTCAGGGCGCCCAATGTGGCCTTTGAAATCATTGAGGAAAGGGTGTCGCAAATGCGACTTCGTTCGACACTGAGCAAGGGCTCCCCGCGACTCGCATCACCCGCAACGGCCCACGACCGCCAACGAAAGCTTCTGCGATTCGGGCTGCATTTCGGCAGCCCCACCGAGATGCGATGAATCCGAAGGGGGAGGCGCGGAGGTCCGCGAGGGCGAGACGCAATTTTTGTTTTGCAGAGCCAAAACAAGAATCTATTTCCCTCGAGGCGAGAACGAGAACGAGAGGCTTTCAGATCGCTGGCGGCAGCGCACGGAAGTTTCTGCGATTCAGGCTGCAGCGTGGCAGCCACCAGCCGAGATGCGGTGAATGGTGAGCCGCTATAAGTAGCGAATCTCACCCAGCTTGAGCACGCGCGTCGTCACGGGCGCTTGCAGCTTGGCGCGATCGAAATGCGCCAAGTAGTACTCGAGCGAGACGCGCGCCTCACCGCGCTTGAGCGTCACCGCGAATGACGGCTGGCGCCCTGGGTAGCGCAGGGTGCTGCCTGCAGCGCGAATGAAAATGGGCGTGCCGTGCTGAATGCTGATCGAGCGCTCGGTGAAGAACGCATTGATGCGACCGAGGATTTGGTTGCACAGCTCACCCACCAAGTCCTCCATCCGATCGATCCGAATCGGCATCACTCCGGGCAGGAACGCTTGGTACAAGGTGCGCGCGTCGTCGTACTTCAACCCAACCATCAAGTGGCCCGAGACTCCCCCCGTGAAGGGAATGACCGCGCTCAAATCCGAAAGCGCGGTCTGGTTGGCGACCAAGAAGGCGCCACCCTCGACCTCGAAGCCCGAGACGACGCCCAACACCTCGAGCGCCGCGCGCTTGACCGTCTCGGCGATAGCCGATGGGTAGAAATGCTCGGCCAGCAGCTCGGAGATCGCGCTACGCAGCTCGTCCTTTCGGAACGGCTCGGGTAGCAGGCTATCCGGGGAGGTGCTGCTGCCAGACGCGGGGGGCTGCGTGGGCGAGTCGGGCTTGGCCCCCCAAATGATGCGCACGTCCGGCGCGAAATCGCGAACCTTGGCCAGGAACTCCAACCCGCCCACCTGGGTGGTGTTCGCGCTGGCCACGATCAAGCTCAGGCTGGGCCGTGCTTCGATGAACTCGAGCGCCGCCGACAGCGTCGGCACCCAGATCACGCGGAAGCCGAGCTCGTTCAGCTCTTCCATCACGAACGACAGCGAGCCGTTCGCGGAGTCGACGACCAGAACTTGTTTGTCTGCGCTCATTTGGGGCCGCTCGAATTCGGCGGCACGACGCCGGCCGCTTGAATCGCCGGCAGGCTGCTGCTGCGACCAAACAGCGCTTTCTCGATCGCTTTCCAGAGCAGATCGGTCTTCACGGGTTTGAGGATCCAGGCGTTGGCGCCGGCCTTCTTGCCCTCTTCGGCGCGCGAGGTTGCGGCGTCGGAGGTCAGGATGAAGATGGGGGTGGTGGCGTACTCGTGGAGCTTGCGCAGCTCTTCGACCATGCGAATGCCGTCCATCACCGGCATGTGAACGTCGGCGATGACCAGGTCGACCAAGTTCTCACGAGCGCGCCACAAACCCTCGGTGCCGTTCTCGGCCTCGATGACGCGGGCCCCTTTGGCCTCGAGCGCCGCCCGGAGCTGGGAGCGCACCAACGCGGAGTCGTCGACGATGAGGATTGACCAAGCCATGAATGCCTTGCCGCAGCTATCCGCTTCGTCCAACCGAAACGGAACCCCAAAGCATACTACAAACCGGCCCCGTGCGGCCGTCTGTCTCGAGCTCGATCGCTAAGGCTCGCTCGTCTGTCTATCTGCCTGCGAGGTGGGGCGGCGTGCTGACTCGGTTACAGTGAAGCTACGAAGGCGAGTAGGGCTTCCCGGTCGGCGACGGACAGCATGGTCACGCGGTCCTTGGTGGCCTGGGCTTCGCCACCGTGCCAGAGCACGGCCTCGAGCACGTTTTGGGCGCGGCCGTCGTGGAGGAGGCCGGTGTGGCCATTAATCGTAGCGAGTAGGCCCGTGCCCCACAGCGGCGGCGTGCGCCACTCGGAGGCGGCCGGCGGCGCGCTCGGATCCTCCGACAAGGGGATACCGCTGTTGTCGGCGAGGTCAGCGCCCATGTCGTGGAGCAGCAAGTCGCTATACGGCTTGATGCTCTGGTTCCGCAGCTCGACGAACGGGTGACTTGCGCCCGTGACCGCGTCGGTGACGTGACAGTTGGCGCACCCCACCGTCTTGAAGATCTGCTCGCCTTGCAGCACCTGCGGCTTGCTGCGGTCGCGCTGGCCAGGCACGGAGACCAAGCGCATGTACGCGACCAAGCGCATCAGGTCGGTGTCGGCCAGCTCCGCCTTGCCTGCATCCGGGAAAAGCGAGGAGCCCACGCCCATGTCGTGGAACGCGGCCTCGGCGACCTGATGCCGAACGTCGACCTTCTCTGCTTTCCATCCTAAGCGCCAACACGCGGCCAGCCCCGACTACAGCGCCTGACGCAAGATTTCGCTCAGCTCGTCCGTCGTGAGCGGGATCGGATTGCCTTTCATGCTGCTGGCGACCGCCGCCTTGGCGACGATGCTCGGAATGTCGGAGCTGGTCATGCCGTAGCTGCTCAGGGCCGGCACCGCGAGCTCGCGACACAATTCATCGAGGAACGCCACGCCGTCTTCGATGCTGGCGGAAGCGCGCCCGGTAAGAACGCGCGCGACGTGCTCGAAGCGCTGTAGGAGCGGGCTTTGGGGTGCTCGCGCGCGCAAGGCGGCCACGTTGGCGCGCACGACCAACGGCAGCAGGCGCGCGCACACGGCGCCATGCGGAGCCGCGAATTGTCCGCCGAGCGGAGCCGCGAAGCCGTGCACCGCGCCCAGCTTGGCGTTCGCCAACGCCAGGCCCCCGAACAGCGAGCAAAGCGCCATGTCTTCTCGCGCCGCCAAATCGTTGCCGTCGCGGAAAGCGCGCGGCAGCGCCGTCGCCCCGCGTCGCATTCCTTCTAGCGCCAGCGCATCGGTCAACGGGTTGTTCTGCACGCCAACGAACGGCTCGAGACACTGGGTGAGCGCGTCCAGGCCGGTCGACGCCGTGACGGCGGCAGGCATGCTGAGCGTGAGCTCCGGGTCGACCAGCGCCACAGCCGGCAACATCGAGTCGTGGCGCAGGCTGGCCTTGACGGCGTGCTCGCTGGACGCCAAGACGGCGTTCTTGGTCACCTCGGCGCCAGTGCCGGCCGTGGTGGGCAACGCGATGAGCGGCAGCGCTGGCTGAGCAAGCGGGAGACCGCGTCCCACCACCTCGAGGAAGTCATGCGGGTCCTGCGCGTTGGCTAGCAACGCGGCCGCGGCCTTACCGAGGTCGAGCACGCTGCCGCCGCCGCAAGCGACCACGAGTTCCACGCTCAGCTGCCGTCCGACCTCGACGGCCGCGAGCGCGTCTTCGACGCGGGGCTCCGATCCGACCCTGAAGGAGGCCAGCTCCACGCCTGCTTGCCCGAGCAGCGCTTCGAGACCGCTCGCCCGCGCGCGGTCGTTGCCGGTGACCCACAGGGCGCGCCTGCCCAGCTTGCGCGCTCGCTCGCCCAACGACTTGGCCACGCCGCAGCCGAACACGATGCGACCCGCGCTGAGGAACTCGAAAGGCACCACGGCACCCGCTTTGCTCACGAGGCCGGCGTATTCCAGCGCGCCTCGTCGGGGCTCACGCTTCGAAACTTCACGCTCGTGCGCGGGCTGGCCATCATGGGCGCTACGGTGTCGCGCCAAACTGCGTAGTGCGCGGTCTCTTTGTGGGCCGCAGGCGCCTCGGCCGTCTTGTACGCCTCTACCAGAATGAAGCGCGTCGGGTCGTCGGCTTGCTGAACGACGTCGAAGCGCGCCACACCCGGCTCGGTCAGGCTCGCGGCGGAGTTTGCGCGCGTCGCGGCAATGAAAGCATCGACTTGCTCCGGCAAGACGTGAACATGAACGTGCACGACCAACATGGCCGAATCATCGGCTATGCGGCTCGGCAGTCAACGCCATTCGGGCACGAGCGGCCAGGCAACGAACGCCCATTGCTGTGCGGTCCGGGTTGCGATAGCGGTTGTGCCATGAAAAGGGTATCTGGCCTCCTCGCCGTGGGGGCGTCGATAGTTTTGCTCACGCAAGCCTGCGGCTCGTCCGACGGCAAGAAGAAGAGTCCCACCCCGTACACCTCGGGTGGCGAAGGCGGCCAGGGAACCCCGGGGGATGGCGGAAGCCAAACTGGCGCGACCGCCGGGAGCGGCGTGGGAGCTAGCTCTGGCGCCGCAACCGACGCTGGCGCTGGCGGTGACACCACCACACCCACCGGCGGGCAACCGGGCACGCCGGCCGGCGGGCAACCGAGCACGGGCGGCGCTGACGGTGAGGCAGGCGGCGCGGGCTGGCCGAACGGCAACAGCTGCGAGCCCGGCTTCGGTGACTGCGACAGCGACCCGACTGATTGCGAGCAAGATCTCAATCTGGTCACCAACTGCGGCGCTTGTAACAAGAGCTGCGCCACCACCAACGCTACTGTGGCGTGCGAAAGCCAGACCTGCGTGGTCAAGAGCTGCACCGCCAACTTCGCCGACTGCGTCAACGGCGGTGACGACGGCTGCGAGTCGTCGCTCAGTAGCGACCAGCATTGTGGCAGCTGCGAGCGCAACTGCGCCGCGCTAGGGTCGACCTGCGCCACCAACAAGTGCAACGAGATCCCGATGCAGACGGGCCAGCCAATCGGCTCCGACAGCAGCGTGAACAAAACCTGGGCCTTCAGCCCCGACGGCCTCTTGCACGTAGGTTTCAACTCCTACACGGTCAGGCGCTTTCCGCTCGACGGCAGCGCGACTCAGACGATTTGGAGCTCGGGCAACAAGACCGCCGGCTGGAACAGCCTGCTGGTGCTGGGGGACACCGTCTATTGGTCCGAGCTCGGTACCGGCGGGGACGACCTCACGAGCGCGGTCTTCTCCAAGAAGATTGTAGACCCGAGCAACACCGCTCCAACCCTCGCCTGGGTCCCCGAGTGGCACGTGCAGTTCCTGCGCGCGCAGGGCAACGCCTTCTATTGGTTCTCGGGCGACTATCAATCCGGTGACCCGGGCGCGTGGATTTACACCCGCCCCATCAACGCCCCGCTGAGCGATCATGGAACTCGGATCATGACCGTGGACCAGCAGACCCACAACGGCGTCGTCGCCTTCAACGTCACGTCCGACGCCTTGTACTGGATCACGTCGCAGGCCGGCACGGGCACCGCGTACGAGCTCCGAACGACCCCACTCGCTGGCGGCACGCCGACGGTGGTGCCCGCAGCGCCTGGCGCGTCGACGGTCGCAGTCACCAACTACGGCGGCACGCCCACGCTGCAAGTAGTTGGTGCCACGCTGTACTTCAATCGTGACGCCAACGACGCCCTCGACGGCATCTACTCTTTCAAGAAGGGCGACGCAGAGCCGGTTTGGCTCGTCCACGGCGCAGACATCCGGACCTTCGTCGTCGACGACGCCTACTTCTACTATACGTCCAGCGCAGGAGCGGGCGTATGGAAGGCGCCCATCGCTGGCGGCGCCGGCGTGCAAATCTCGGACGATGGCGTGAGCCGAATCGTCGGCCAAGACGCCAAGTTCGTTTACACCATCCTGAGCAGCTGCTGCGCCGGCAGCATTGCCAAGGTGATCAAGTAAGCTACTTCGGCTGCTCGATCTTGCAGGTGGCGCTACAGCCGTCGAGGTTTTTGTGGTTGCCGTCGTCGCAGCTTTCGCCGGCGTCTTTTTGGACGATCTTGTCGCCGCAGCGCGGGCCTAGCACGCAGCCCTTGGCGCAGCCGCCGTAGGAGCCATCGAGCTTGGCGTCGTCGCACTCTTCTTGCACCTGCACGACGCCGTCGCCGCAGAACGGGCCCGGTTGGCAGCCTGGCGCGCAGCCGCCGTACTTGCTGATGTTCACGCTGTCGTCGCAGGCTTCGTCGGGTGCGTCGACGTGGCCGTCACCGCAGTAGGCGCCGCGCTTGCACTGCTTGGTGCAGCCGTTGTAGCTGGCGTCGCCGTTCTTGTCGCCTTCGTCGCACTCCTCGTCGCCGGTGACGATGCTGTCGCCGCACACGGTCTTGCAGACGCTCTTTTGGTTGACGAAGCCCGTGAGCGATAGCTTGAAGTTCGAGGCCGCCGTTTGGCGCTCGGCGTGAAACAGCGCAATCTCGTACACCTTGCCCGGCGTCGTCTGGACTTGGCGCGTGACGGTAGTGCATGCCGCGCAGGTGGCGGAGCCGTCGGCGTTGAGCACGATCGTGCGCGTGGCCGAGCCGTGCTTGCCGCCCATGTCGAGCGCCAAGTGACCGTTCACGAACACCCACACGTCGTCGTCGCCCGAGAACGTGAGCGTCTCTCCGCCGTTGAACTGGAACCAGTAGCGAACCTCGGTGGTAAAGCCGTAGTTGTGCGCGTTGTAGGTCAGCTCGGCGCCGTCTTTGACCCAGCCAAAGTCGTCCAGCGGGTACAGGCCCGCGGCAGGCGCGCTGTACGAGTAGACGCCCTGCGCGTTCTTGAACAGCGTGAGCGGCGTCACGCGCGTCTGGTTCACGCCTAGCGCGTCGCGGTACCAGAACGCGAACGGGTCGTCGTTCGGGTGACCAGCGATGGGGTTGTTGCCGTGCGTCAAACCCAAGCAACCGGTGGGAGCCGCGTTGCCGCAGTCGTCGCGGCGCGCGCAAAAATCGCCGCTGCCGACGTACGCGGTGTTGGTGGTGCAGGTAGGCGCCGCCGGCAGATCGCACAAGTGCGAGTTGGTCGGCTTGCCCTCGGCGTCGAGCACGTCGGCCACCATGCCTTCTTGGAGTAGGCCGCGGCAGCCGCCGTTGAAATCCGGGTGGCGCGGCTGCGTGTTGGCGGCGACCGGCAACGACACGAAGTCGCGGAACACGAACGGGAGCTCCAACGTCTCGGGCAGCTCGCCTTTGACGACCGGGCACTCATAGCCTGCTTCGACGGTGCAAGTCGCCGAGCAGCCATCGCCGTCGACGGTGTTGCCGTCGTCGCAAGCTTCGGCGTCGTCGGGCAGCATCAAGCCGTCGCCGCAGCGGCTGCTGCAGGCGCCGCCCGTCTTCGGGCAATTTGCCTCCACCTGGCAGAGCGTGGTGCAGCCGTCGCCCAAGATCTGATTGCCGTCGTCGCAAGCTTCGCTGCCTTCGCGCTTGCCGTCGTTGCAGACGGTCGGCTTGCACGCGGCGCCGAGCTCGGGGCAAATGAAGCCGGGTTCGATCTGGCAAGTGTCGCTGCAGCCATCGTCCGACGTCGGCGTGGCGTTGCCGTCTTCGCACTGCTCGTTGCCGGCCAAGACGCCGTCGCCGCATTTGGCGGCCTGACAGCGCTCGCCCGGCGTCGTGCAGACCCAGCCAGGCTCGAGCTGACAGCTCGTGTCGCAGCCGTCTCCAGCCTTGGGCGTGGCTTGGCCGTCGTCGCAGGTTTCGGCCGAGGTTACCTTCTTGTCGCCGCACTTTTGCGTCGACACGCACTCTTCGCCCGGCGTCGGACACACGAAGTCGCCTTCGACCTGCGCGCAAGTCGCGGTGCAGCCATCACCGGAAAGGGTGTTGCCGTCGTCGCAGGCTTCGCCCGGATCTTGGCGACTGTCGCTGCAGAAGCCTTCTTCGCCAGGCGGCAAGCCGCAGGTCGGGCTGTCCGCGTCACAGCCGCCTTCGCCATTGCCTCCGAGCGCGAGCGGACCCGGCCCCGGACTCGTGCCACCTCTGGAGCTCGAGCCGCCCGTGCTGCTGTGGTTGCCGGAGCTGCCCCCTGGGTCCGTGCCCCCGGACCCAACAGGGTCGTCTGCGGAGTAGGTACTGCAAGCACCTACAGCAGCCAGGAAACCAACGACCAGCCCAAGGCGAACCTGTCCCGCGCGCGGCAACACGTCGAGCAATGTCCGGCCTCGCGCAGCGTCGTCGAGAAACCGAGCGGTGCGCCGAAGATTTCGGCGATGGCTCTCAGTCGTCGTCGTCGGCCGGCGGCGGCGACAGGCGCGCACCGGTCAACTTGTTCTGGAGCAGCTGCTTCTGCTTCAGCTCGAGCAAGCGCTCAGCCTTGGTGCGACCGTGCAAACGCCGGTTGGTCTCGGCGCGCTTCTCCTTCTCGACCTTGGCCTTCTGCTTGCGAAATTTGTTGAGATTGACGACCTTGGCCATAGCCCTACCGCTCGACTCTGGTCCTGCGCTAGCTTGGCGGCAATATGGGCTGGATCAAGAAGGCATTGTTGGGCGTGGGCGGGCTGCTGGGTGTCGCTGGCCTGGCTGTTGGCGGCTTCGTTTATTCGAAGGTTTCGGCCTACAACGCCAGCCTGGACAAGGTGTACGACGTACCGCTCCCCAACATCGAGCGTACGACGGATCCAGTGCTTCTCGCTCGAGGTGAGCATTTGGCACACACCATCATGCCGTGTGCCGACAGCGGCTGTCACGGCAACGATCTGGGCGGTGGCAAGACCGAGAACATGGGTCCAATTGGCACGCTCGCGGCGCCGAACATCACGGCGGGCGGCCTGGGCGCCGCCTACTCGGACGCCGAGCTTGCCCGGCTGATGACGCACGGCGTGAAGAAGGACGGCCGCGGCGTTCGCTTCATGCCTTCGCACGAGTCCAACTGGCTATCGGATCAAGACATCGCCGCGACCATCTCCTACGTGCGCACGCTGCCGCCACAGAGCAAGCCGAGCCCCAGCATGGGCATCGGCGTGCTCGGCAAAGTGCTGGATCAAATGGGCATGATTCCGATCGACGTAGCGCGCCGTATCGACCACACGAACATTGCCAAGGGGCCGCCCCCCACGCCCGATGCAGCCTACGGCAAGTACCTTGGGCGCCTGTGCACGGGCTGTCACGGCGAGAAGTTGAGCGGCGGGCCCATTCCCGGCGCCCCGCCCGAGATGCCAATCCCCCTCAACCTGACCCCCGACGCCACGGGCCTCGCCGGCTACAGTCTGGACGACTTCAAGCAGGTCATGCGCACGGGTAAACGCAAGAAAGATGGGCGGCAACTCGCCCCCATGATGCCAGTCGAGTCGTTCGGCAAGTTCGACGACGTCGAGATGCAGGCGCTCTACAGCTACCTGATGTCGCTACCCGCCACCCCCTTTGGGCAGCGCTAGCGATGGCGGCGCCGGTCGATCGCCGTCGACTCTTGCTCAGCTCCGCCTTGTTCGGCGCGGGCGCGCTGGCCGCAGCATGCAAGCGCCGCAGCGAGACGTGCCCGCCGTCGCAGCTCAGCCCCGAAGACGCGAAGCTGCGCGAGAACCTCAAGTACACCGACCGCTCGCCGGATCCGCAGAAGCTCTGCAACGCCTGCCAGCAGTACTTGCAAGACACCGACGCCGACTGCGGCGGCTGCAAGCTGATGAAGGGCCTGATTCACCCCGCAGGCACGTGCATCGCGTTCGCGGGCAAAACCTGAGTCGAGCGCGGCACGCGAGCCCTAAGCTCGCCCCCTCGATCCCTGCCCCCTCCGCTGCCTGCCCCCTGATTCCCTGACCCCTGACCCCTAGATCTCAATCTGCGAGCCAATTTCCATCACGCGGCTCGGTGGAATGCCGAAGAACGCCGTGGCCGGCTGCGCGTTGCGGGTCAAGAACGCGAACAGCCGCTCTCGCCACAGCGCCATGCCCGGATTCTTGGTCGGCAGCACGGTCTCTCGCCCCAAGAAGAACGTCGTGAACTCGAGCGAGTAGCTGCTGAATTTTGCGTGCTCGAGCAGCTCCGGCACGTTGGGCGTCTCCATGAACCCGTAGCGCGCCACCGCCCGCCAAAAGCCGTTCGGTAGCTCCTCGATGCGTACGCGATCAGCCGGCGAAATTCGGGCGATCTTCTCGGTCACGATGGTCAGGAGCAGCACGCGAGCGTGCACCGCGCGCATGTGCAAAAAGCCCTGCAAGAGCGCGCCCGGTGTGCCGCTGTCGTTGCTGGTCAAATACACGGCCGTGCCCGGCACTCGCGCGGGGCGCTCTACGATCATCAGCTCGAAGAAGTCTTCGAGCGGCACGGTGCGCTCTTTGACTTTCTCGAACAGCAGGTGTCGACCACGGCGCCAGGTCGTGAAGATGGTGAACATGACGGCCCCAACCGCGAGTGGGAACCAGCCGCCGTGCTGGATCTTGGTCAGGTTGGAGGTGAGGAACACCAGCTCGAGACACAAGAGCGGCACGGTCACGAGCAGCGCAGGCCCATACCGCCAATGCCAGTGCATGCGCGCCACCACATAGGCGAGCACCGTGGTGATGGTCATATCGAGCGTGACCGCGACGCCGTAGGCAGCCGCCAAGCCGCTCGAGCTGCCGAGGCCCCACACCGCCGCGATGGCCGCCACCATCAAAAACCAATTCACGATCGGCACGTAGATTTGGCCGATGTGATGCGCGGAGGTGTGCAAGATCTGAACACGCGGCAAGAAGCCGAGCATCAACGCCTGCCTGGTCACCGAAAACGCCCCGGAAATCAGCGCCTGCGAGGCGATGATGGTCGCAAACGTCGACATGATGACCAGCGGGTACAAGCCCCACGCAGGCGCCATGTTGTAAAACGGGCT
Organism: Polyangiaceae bacterium; assembly: GCA_036261775.1. GTDB lineage: Bacteria > Myxococcota_A > Polyangia > Polyangiales > Polyangiaceae > PMG-095. The sequence continues at coordinate 10,600 of DATAKF010000495.1, forward strand.
CTCGATCGCGTCCGGCCGCTCGAGCAAGAGCGCGCCCTGACCAAAGTAGTTGAGCAAGAGCCCAGGCAGCGCGACCGCGAACCACGCCGCGCGGATCGGCCGGGCACCGAAATGCCCCATGTCGGCGTACAGCGCCTCGCCACCCGTGACGACCAAGAACACCGAGCCCAGCACCAGGAACCCCAGCTTACCGTTGCGCACGAAGAAGCCGAGCGCGTGCTCCGGGTTGACGGCCGCGAAGATGCCAGGATGGTGCAGGATGTTGTAGATGCCGAGCACGGCGAGCACGACGAACCACAGCAGCATGACGGGCCCGAAGATCGCGCCGACCCGACCGGTGCCGTAGCGCTGCGCCGAGAACAGCAGGAACAGAATGCCGCTGGCTATCGGCAAGATCAGAGGCTCGAACGCGGGCGTAGCGACGCCCAAGCCCTCGACGGCGCTCAAGACCGAAATAGCCGGTGTGATGATGCCGTCGCCGAAGAGCAGCGAAGCTCCGAACAAACCGACGGCCAACGCCAGCTGGTGCGCGCGGGGCCGCATGCCCTTGCTCGAGGTCGCCAACGCAGTCAGGGCCAAGATGCCGCCCTCGCCCGCGTTGTCGGCGCGGAGCACGTAGGCGACGTACTTGAGCGAGATGACGATGGTCAGCGCCCAGAAGACCAGCGACACGATGCCGTAGACGTTTTCGTGGCTCGTCGAGACACCGTGGGCGCGGTTCAAGCACTCGCGCAGCGCGTACAGCGGGCTCGTGCCGATATCGCCGAACACCACACCCAGTGAGGCCAGCGCCAAGGTGGCGAGTTGACTCCGCCCCGGAGGCTGGTGATGCCCCGAATGGCTCGGGGCGCTGCCGGGAGGACCGGGCGGGGGCGCGGCGGTTTCCGAGGCGGGCGGTGTCACGACGGCCTTCGCGGCAGGCGACGTCGCAGCGGGACCCCCGGAGGGATCGTCAACCTGACTCATCTTCGGCTCGATCTATCCCACCGGCCGACGGCTGGGAACGATCATCTCGGCGCGGGTTCGGCTAGCTTGGCCGAAGCCATGTTTGCCTACGCGTTGTTCGTGGTTTTAGCGCTGCTCACGGGTGTGACGATAGCCGTGCAGACGGGTATCAACACGCAGCTGCGCTCGTTCCTGGGCAGCCCGGTGCAGGCCGTCTTCGTCTCTTTCATGGTCGGCACGGTCTTGATAGCGCTCACCCTGGTGGCAAAACGCGAAGCGCCACCGCTCGGCAAGTGGCTGCAAATGCCGTGGTGGATGTGGCTCGGCGGCGTGTGCGGTCTGTTCATCGTGTCGACGAACATCATCGTCGCGCCGCGCCTGGGCGCCGCGCTGCTGATCTCGCTGGCGATCGCGGGGCAGCTGACCACGGCGCTCGCGCTCGACCACTACGGCGCGTTCGGCTTTCCGGTGCATCACATCTCGCTGCCGCGCATCGCCGGCGCCGTGCTGCTCATCGCCGGCGTGGTGCTAATTCGCTACAATTAGCCTGTCAGCGCGCCGCGCGCGTCAGCGTCACTTCGGCAGATTCATCAGCTCGGCCACCGCGGCCTTGGGCTGACGTGCCGTCGTCCAGATGCCCCAGTAGGCGCCGACCGCGCCCTCGCCCGACGTGCCCTTCCACTGCTCGTCGATGGCCGAGAACATCCACATCGGCAGGTTGCGTGCGCGCATGCCGAGCAGCGCTTCCTTGTAGAACTTGGCTTGGTTGGCTTCGCTGCCCACGGCGGTCGTGGCCTTGTCCGCCGACATGTGGTCGTACATCGAAGGCCAGCCTGTCTCACCGAGGATCAGCGGCTTGCCCGGGTACTCTTTCAGCATGTCGTCGTAGCGACCCGACACCACCGTGTACGCGTTGCTGATGTCGACTCCCGACCACCAGCCGTAGGTGTGCCAGATCACGATGTCGACGGCGGCAGCCAAATTCGGCCGCTTCATCATCCACTGCGGGTAGGTGTCGGCCGCGGCGATCTTGTAGGTCGGCGTCGTGCCCTGGATGTCGGCCTTGAAGATGTTGATCAGCTCGATGAGGCGCGCTTCGGTGACCAGGTTCTTGGCGGATCGGGCCAGCACTTCGTTGCCGACGATGGCAGTCTTGATCGACGGGTGGTTCGCCTTCACGACCGTCGCCAGCGCGTGCACGTTCGGTTCGTCGCTGGCAATGCCGTCGATCCAGGCGCCAATGTGCAGATCGATGCCGAGCTCGTCACACAGCGCGGGAATGTAAGAGTTGGCGCCGTCGGTGCCGTAGACGCGCACGCCGTCGACGAACGGCTTCAAGAGCTCCAAGTCTTCTCTGACCTGGGCCATCGACGGCTGCGCGCCGCCTGGTGCCTGGCCGTCTCGGTAGGGTGAGTACGCCACCACCGACATCGGCTTGCTCGAGAACACGGGCGGCCCACCCGCGACGCTGAAGCCACCGCTACCACCGCTGCCACCAGCAGCGCCACCCGCGCCGCCCCCGACCTGCCCGCCCTGCGAGCTGCCCGCGTCACCACCTACCGGCAGGGGCGAGCTGCCCGCCGAGCTGCCGCCAGCGTCCGCGCCGGCCGTCGCCGGTGTACCGGCGGTGCCCGTAGTAGTGCCCGCAGCGGAAGAAGAGCTCGTGCCGGCCGTCTGCGCTTGCTGCGCGGGCGTGGAATCGAAACCGCAGCCGGCCAGCTGCAAGACAGGCACGATGCACAGCGTCACGACGGACCAACGGACGAAGAGGCGCTGCGCCTCCCGCCCCATACGCTGCGCTTCCCGACCGATACTCGTGCCCGTTCGACTCGGCTTGCTCATGGTATCGATGCCCAAAACACTTCTCCGCCTGGGCAATGTCCGGACCCTTCCGGAAATGTCTCATTCCCGGCGTCACCCGCTCATTTCTCGCAGGTTTGGGAGTATCTTCCCGCCATGTCGCAGTTGGCGGTCAAATCGAAGGATACGTGTCGTTGGGATTTGGTATCGCTCGGTGAGGTGATGTTGCGTCTTGACCCAGGTGAGGGTCGAGTCGCTACCAGCCGCGGGTTTCAAGCTTGGGAGGGAGGCGGCGAATACAACGTCGCGCGCGGCCTCAAGCGCTGTTTCGGTCTCGACACGGCGGTCGTGACCGCGTTCGCCGACAACCCGATCGGTCGCCTGGTGCAAGACCTGATCTATCAGGGCGGCGTCGATCAGAGCTACGTCAAGTGGGTGCCGTATGACGGTATCGGCCGCTCTGTGCGCAACGGCTTGAACTTCGTCGAGCGCGGCTTCGGCGTGCGCGGAGCACTGAGCTGCTCGGATCGCGGCAACACCGCCGTCTCGCAGCTCAAGCCGGGCGACGTCGATTGGGATCGCGTGTTCGGCAAGGACGGCGCGCGCTGGTTCCACACCGGCGGCATCTTCGCCGCCTTGAGCGAGACGACGCCGCTGGTCGCCAAGGAGGCCATGATCGCCGCCAAGAAGAACGGCACCCTGATCTCCTACGACTTGAACTACCGCGCGTCACTGTGGAAGGACATTGGCGGCAAAGCCAAGGCCCAGGCCGTCAACCAAGACTTGGCACAGTACGTCGACGTGATGATCGGCAACGAAGAAGACTTCACGGCTTCGCTCGGCATCAAGGTCGAAGGCATCAACGAGAACTTCTCGGACCTCGATCCGGCTCACTTCAAGAAGATGATCGAGACGGCGCGCAAGACCTACCCCAACTTCAAGGTAGTCGCGACCACGCTGCGCAACGCCAAGACCGCCACCAAGAACGACTGGGGCGCGGTCTGCGCGTTCGGCGACGACTTCTTCCAGTCGGACAGCCGCTTGGATCTCGAGATCTTCGATCGCGTCGGCGGCGGCGATTCGTTCGCGTCCGGCCTGATCTACGGCTTCTTGAACGACAAGGGTCCGCAGTGGGCCGTCAACTGCGGCGCCGCGCACGGCGCGCTGGCAATGACGACGCCGGGCGACACCAGCATGGCCACCAAGGAAGAAGTCTTCAGCTTGATGGGCGGCGGCGGCGCTCGCGTGAATCGCTGAGCTGCCATCAGCCGGCGCAGTACTCACGCCAAGCCTGGCGGTACGCCGCCTCGAGGTGGCCCGCAAAACCCCTGGCGTCCATCAGCGGCGAGCTCCGCAACCTTTGCCGTAGCTCGCCGCGAAGCGCTGCTAGATGCGCCGGTTGGTTGGCGAAGCGCGTCGCGATCCGTACCAGCTCGGCGGGCTCGCGGGCTACCCAGTCGAGCAAGTTTAGATTGCTGGCGAGCGACAGCCCCGCTCGGCCCACGATGGTCTGGCCGATCAGCGTGACGACCGGTACGCCCATCCAGTAGGCGTCGAGGCTGGTGGTGTGTCCGGGGTACGGCAACGTATCGAGCGCGATGTCGATGCGACCATAGGTCTCGAGGTACTTCTCGCGACTCTGAAAATCCACGAACTCTACGCGCTCGGGGTCGACGCCGCTTTCTCCCAGCACCTCGCGCACGAAGTCGCGAGCCCAGTCCTCGGGTGCCAGCATCAGCAGCCGTGAGCCCACGTTGGCCACCAGCACTTTCGCCCACAGCTCGAGCGTCGCGCGGTTGACCTTCATGAAATTGTTCAGGCACCCGAACGTGATGTGCCCCGCGCGTCGCTGCGGTGGCTCGGCCACGCTGCCTTCGTAGTCGGGCCCGTAGCACCAGAAGCTGTGAGGCAACCACAGTGACTTTTCCGAATAGGGCAGCGGCGCGCCCGGCGGATCCAAGAACGGATCGGTGATGCGATAGTCCATGCCGGAAAGGCCGGTAGTACCCGGGTAGGCAAGCCAGGTGATCTGCACGGGGGCCGGCTTCTCGGCGAAGGTTCGCAGCCTGCCGTGCACCATGTGCATGGTCAGGTCGACCAGCACGTCGATGCGATCATCGCGGATCTTCTGCGCCAGCTGCGCGTCGTTCAGGCGCGCAACATCGTGCCACTCGTCGCTTTTGGCCTTGATGCGCGCCGTGTACTCGTCTGGTGCTTTGACGCTCGAGTAGCAGACGATTTCGTGCGCGCCATGGTCGTGGTGCGAAAACACGGGCAGGGTGAACAGCCGCTGCACGTGCCGTCGAAAGTCGGGCGAGACATAGCCAATACGCAAGCGGCGCTCCGGGTCGCGCGCGTGCGGATGCGGCTTTTGCTTGGCGACGAGCGGAGCGGCGTGCCGGTCGCTGAAGCGGCGCGCGGCCGCGAGCTTCTCCACGTCGCTGCAACTGCTGAAGGTCGTCTGAAAGACCAAGCTGGCGTGCTCCGTGACCAAAGCCGGAGCGATGGCGATGGCGCGCTCGAGCTGGACGATTGTCTCGTCGACGCGGCCCAGCGCCGCCAGCGCCTCGACCAGCGGCGTCGTCACGACCACATTTTTCGGCTCGAGCGCGATGGCCTGCTCGAAGGCCGCGATCGCCTCGGCGTACCTGCGCTGCTTGGACAGCACCCGCCCGAGCGCGATGTACCGGTCGGCGCGTGTTGGCTCCTGGCGCAGGAGCCAACGAGCGATCTCCTCCGCTACGGCGAAGCGCTCGCCACGGACCAGCGTAGCGAGCACGCGATACGACAGCTCCAGATTCGTCGGATCGGCCGCGAGCACCTCACGAAAATGTCGCAACGTCGCGGCGTCGTCCATGCGGCCTTCCGCAACAGGCTAATCACTTGCCCGCGATGGTGTCTCGCACGAACTGAGCGAGCGGAGCGCTGCCAGGGCTTTCGTCCACGCCCACCGGCAGCCTCCGGAGAAACCACTTGGTTTGCCACGAAACCGAGCTATTTGCGGCAATCTCGCTGTAGGCGCCCTGTGCCTCGACCTCGACGTAGCGCTTGATATCGGGGTGGTCGGCGTTGACGTAGAGCTCGACGTCACCTTCTTTGGGCGCAATCTCGTCTGCGGTCAGATCTGCAAAGCTCTTGATGTAAACGAGGCCGTCGGTCACGTGCGCGACCCAGCCCTCCGCACCATCCGCGTATAGCTTGCTGTCCTTGGTGATGGCGCTCATGTCGTAGTTGAACCACACGATGCCGTTCATCTCGGTCGTCGGCATGGTCGCGCCAGTCGAAAGCGTGGGCGCGGTGGGCCCCTTGGGAAAGAACGTCAACCCGCGCGGAAAGACGCGCGTCACTTCCCACGGCGCCATCTGCACGGCGGCCGCCGTCGTGTTGTTGAGCTTGTAGTCGATGACTACGGCGCCCAGCTTGGGGTCGACCGAGAACGTCTTCGAGACGCTGATCCCGAGCTTGGCGTAGGCGGCGCTGGTCAAGGTGACCGAGGTGTCGTTCGCAGTCGCGGTGTAGGGATTGCGATCCAGCTCGGCCGGCGGCGGCTGCATCCACTTCGTGGCTTCGGGGCTGATCCACAGCGTCGAGCCCCAGTAGTACTGGTTCATCGTGTCCGCGGCGCTAACCAGCAAGTTCGTCGCGCCGAGCTTGAAAGCGGTGATGCGCCCGCCCACCATCGGATCGACCTCGAAGCTGACGTCACCGAAGTCGAGCGCCCACTTGCCGTCGCGCAGCACGGGCTTGACGGGACCTGTCGCCCCGCCGGCGGCTCCGGCCATGCCGGCCATGCCGCCGAGCGCGCTCACGCCAGCCTGACCTGCCACGTCACCACCGCCGCCAGCGCTCGTGACGACACCGCCACTTCCGCCGGCACCAGCCGGACCGCTGGCGCTACCGCCCATGGTGGGCGAGCCCGCGCTCGCGCCCGCCATGCCACCCACTGCCCCTGATGGAGAACCGCCCTCGGAGCTTGAACAAGCGCCGAGGGCGATCACGCACAGCAGAGCCCAGCTGCGTTCGGTCATGCGACCTTCGGCTTGTTACTGACCGAGGAAGACCGCGAGACCGACCTTCGTGCCCACACAAATGTCCATGATGCCGTCGCCGTTTACGTGGCCGACCGCGAGCTGGCGACCAACGCCCATGCCAGCCTCGGGCGAACCTTCGGGGGCAGCGGCGCTGTAGTTGTCCACGCCATCGACCCGCATGGGCTTGAGCGTGATGGGCCCGCCCGAGTTGGGGTCCGCAGCAGCGACGTTCTTGAAGACGTAGATGTACGGCACGCCCTTGGGATCCGGATCGTTCTCCTCGAGCGGGTGCGCGAAGCGCATCTTGCCCGTAACCACGTCGGGGCGACCATCGCCGTCCATGTCGACGACCTGCAGCGCGTGCGGCTCCGTGAAGTACACGCCGAATTTGGTCTTTTCGGCTTCGGTGCCCATGAACTTGTACTTGGTGAACTTGCCGTCGGCGCTCTGCTTGTACCAAAACAGACCCTCGCCGTGCGCCCAGTCGGCCGCGACGATGTCCGGAATGCCGTCCATGTCCATGTCCGTTGCGTACATGTGCGAAGCGCCTTTTTGGCCTGCGCCAACGACGCCGTCGTACAAGTCCTGCTTGATCCAACCGCAGCCCGCCGGCGTGTTCTTGCCGGTGCAAAGGGTCTGATTGAAAGAGCCGTCGGGCTGCTGCAGCCAGGCGCCGTCGCGCTCGAGGACGTCGCTCTTACCGTCACCATTGACGTCGCCACCGCCCATACCGTGCATCCAGCCGAGGCCACCGAACGGGAAGTCGTAGTGCACGGTCACGGGGTGGTAAACCCACGCGTTGTTCGGGTTGGCGGGGTCACCCTGATAGTAGCCCTTGGTCTGGTTGGGCGTGCAGCCCTTGCACGCGCCGTAAATCTCGGGGAGGCGGTCTCCGTTGATGTTGAGGAAGCCGTGCTGCTCGAGACGCACGTCCGCGTGGATGAGGTGCGCCGTCCATTTGGGATCGCCAGCTTGGCCAGCAGGGCCGGGGTTCTCGTACCAATAGGCGCTTGCGTGCGGCTGTACGGTGCCGAACTTGGGGTTCGTGTCGGTGACCTCGGGCACATCGCACTGGGCAATGTTGATGATGTCCGTGTTGCCGTCGTTGTTCACGTCGAAGGGGTAGTCGGCCCAGTCGTCGGAAACGCCCGTGTTGATCTCGATGCGCGGAGTGCCGTTCCTGGGCAGAGGCCCGTGGCCATCGCGGAATGGGTGCTGGACCGTAAAGTCCGGACCTTGGTACCAGATGCGCCCGGAAGAGACGTCGCCCAC
>DATAKF010000497.1:0-4549 GCA_036261775.1 Polyangiaceae bacterium
AACCATCCCAATAGGGTGGATTTTTCCCCGACAGTCAGCGGCTCTACGGGAGGCATGATCGGCGTCGGGCCTTCGTTGAGCGAGACGTAGGGCATGATGTCGCGGTCGACAGCCGACAACATGACGTCGGCGTACTTGCGATCGGTATCGTAGTACGGAGCTTGAGTGTCTTCGTAAGTCAGGAATGGCGCGGGGGCGGCGTTCTCGAGTGGGTCACCATGGCAACGCTGGCACTTGGCCCGTATCACCTCGAGCGCGTCACAGAAAGCTACCTCAGCACCCGAATCGGCTCCGCCCGCGGCTGCGATGCCTTCGCCGCCAGTGCCATTGGTATCTGGCAACTCACCGCCACGCCGGACGACCTCTGGGTCGTCGCTCCCACAGCCCCAAGACACCAGCGACGCGAGCACGACGATCCGCAGGAAGCTCGCCTTCACCGGATCGAACGTAGCTCGAAGGAGCCGCGCGCCGCAAAAAGAAATAACGCCTCACGACCACCGCCGTCAGCCGCTTTCGCCGCAACTCTTCACGCTGCGCAAAAAGAAACGGCGCACCACGAGATTCTCGTGCTGCGCCGTGACTTCGACAATACCGCGTTAGTTCGCGATGGCCGTGCAAGGTCCGTTATCGGGGGCTTTGCCGCTGGCGTGCCCGCAATGCGGCGTTTGGTCAGCGGGTGCTGCGATGAAGTCGAGATGCTGCTGCCAGCAGGTCAGGCCTGCAGCCGACGACGGCTTGGCGCAGTACGCGAGGCACTTGGCCTCCGAGTCGACGACGGAATTGAGCAGGTTGCTCCCCATGCACTTCTTGGGGAGGCCCGTGTCACCCGAGCACCACTTGGTGCAAGCTGCGCTCGGAGCGCCACCGCCACCGCCACCGGAGCCACCGGAGCCACCGGAGCCACCGGAGCCACCAGCAGCTCCACCCGAGCCACCCTTGCCGCCGGAGCCGCCGGCTGCTCCACCCGAGCCGCCAGACCCGCCCGTCGCGGTGCCCGCCGTGCCAGTACCAGCAGTGCCGGTGCCAGCCGTACCAGTGCCGGCCGTACCAGTACCAGCGGTGCCGGTGCCCGCAGTGCTGCCGCCGGCAGATGTACCCGCGGTGCTCGCGGTGCCGCCCGCCGACGTGCCGGCCGTGCCGCTGGTCGTGGCGGGATCATCGCTACAGGCACTGAGAGAGAGCGCGGCGATCGAGCCGGCGCTCAAGACGAGACAAAGCTTCTTGAGATTATTCATGTTCGTATCCCCTTGGCTAACGCGGCCGAAAGCATCCGAGAAGAAACGACCATCGTCAAGGGAACCAGCGGAAAAACCGCTACAATCGGTTGAGTAGCGATTGGCGAAGCAGCTTGTTGGCGCTTCGCCGCACGAGTTTTTGTTGTAGGTGTTGCTCTCACCTACCGGGGTATTTTGCGACGATCTTGAGCGTCAGCCGTCAGCTGGGACGCTGCGCGGACGCTTGCTGGAGGTTCGCGGTGACTCTTCGGCGCTCGGAAGCTTTTCGACTTCCAAGCGCTCGGCGCGACGCGCGGTGGCGCGCGTCACCGTGAAGCGCCAGCCCTGCCACTCTACGCTGTCGCCAATGCGCGGCACGCGACCGACCAAGTCGGCGACGAAGCCCGCGACCGTCACCATATCCGACTCCGCGCTGACTTCGAGGATTTCGAACAGCTTGCGCGTCTCGGCCATGCCGCGGCACACCAGCTTGCCGTCAGCGCGTCGGATGATCGACTGATCGACGCGGTCGGTCTCGTCTTCGATTTCACCGACGATTTCTTCGAGCACGTCTTCGAGCGTGATGATGCCCTGGGTGCCGCCGTACTCGTCGACGACCAGCGCCAAGTGCCGACGCTGCTCTTGGAAGGTGCGCAAGACGCGCTCCAGCTGGGCAGTCGCCGGAATGACCAAGAGCGGCGTGGCCAGCGCTTTCCAGTCCGGATCTTCGGGCGTTTCGCGCAGCTTGAACATCAGGTCCTTGACCAGGACCATGCCCTCGAAGCGATCGGGGTTGCCGTCGACCGTGTACGGAAACCTACTGTGGCCGGACTCGCGCACGACCTGCAGGTTTTCCTCCAGATCACGCTCGCCCGACAGGTAAACGACGCGCGCGCGCGGCACCATCACGTCGTAGGCCGTCAGCTCGCGTAGCGCGGTAGCGCCTTCGATCATGTCGGCGACGCGGCCCGCGACCGCGCCTTCACTGCGACCGAGCGCCACCAAGAGCTTGATCTCTTCGAGGGACGTGACGGGGTTGGCCGTATCGCCGCGCAAGAGCCGCGCAAAGATGCTGGTCAGCCACAAGATGGGGCGCAGCACCACCACGAGCAGCCGCACCGAGTACGCTACCGGCACAGCCAGCTGCGCCGCGTAGGTGACGCCGATGGTCTTGGGCACGATCTCCGAGAAGATCAGCACAGCGACGGTGAAGCCGAGCGAGAACACCCAGAGCGTGCGCTCACCGAAAACGTTGACGTACATGGCGCCACATACGGAGGCGCCGACCGTGTGAGCCACCGTATGGAACGAGACGATCGCCGCGATCGGTAGATCGATCTCACGCTTGAAGTCGCGCAAGATTTCGGCGCCACGCGATTTGCCCAAGCCTTCGACCTGGGCGTGCGTGACGCTGAGCACGACCGCTTCGCTCACGGAGCAAAAGAACGAAACGATCAGCGACCAAAGTACGGTGAGGAGCAGTAGCAGCATGAGAGGGGGCGAATCCGCGCCGAGCGGCCAGAGGCTAGCATTGAGCGCGCAAAGCCCCCTGCGTCAGGCGTCCAGAGCCAAAATCAGGCCTGATTGTGACGTACGGCTCAGCGCCAGAGCCAGCTAGGCGGTCGGAAAGGGATGAATGACGTGCGCCCTCGCGCTGATGGACGCCGAGGGCATCGCGTGCCCCAATTTTTTGGCCGCTAGCGTCGCGCCAGTTGCCTTGCCTCGCTCGTCAGCCGACTGCGAACAGCCGGCTACGAACAGAGCGAGGCCCAGCCAGCCGCGCAAGCGCGCCTAGACGCTCAGCGCTTCAGCAAGCCCGGGGCAGCAGCAGCGCCACCAGCGCCACCAGCGGCCAGCTGCTGCTGTTGTTGCTGCAGGTACTGCGCGACGGCGCGCGAGCGCTCGATGGCGAACTGCTTGACCTCGCGGTTCTGCGAACCCGCCAAGGCGTTCAAGAGCTTGGTCACCTTGTCGATCTGGCGGCGCTGGAACAGCGCTTCGAAGTAGTTGTTCGCCAGGCGCACGTCGGCGGTCATCTTCGCTTCGTGCTTGCTGAGCAGGGCGATGACCGAGTCCAAATCGCCGGCTTGGCCGTACAGGGCCGACAGGCAGATCAGCGCCAGCGGATCGCTGTCGTTGCGCTCGACCGCCTTCTTGGCGAACTCGACCGCTTTCTCGCGACCAGATTCTTCGTTGGCGTACAGGCCTTGCAGCGCGATGTACGGCGCGGCCGTGCGCTTGTTCGGCTCCGCGTCGGCCAGCGCGGCGACGGCCTTGACGGCGGCCTCTTCGCTCTCGGCGGCGCGCACCTGCGAGTACAGGTAGGCCCAAGCGTCGACCGCGTTGGGCTCGATCTTGATCGCGGCCTCGATGGCCTCGCGCTCTTTGCCGCCTTCTTTGCGACCCTGAAACACCTTGGCCAGGTGCAGCGTCGGGAAGGGATTCTTGGGCAGCAGGTTCTGCGCGCCCTTCAGAGTGGCTTCCGCCTTTTCCCACTTCTCTTGCTGCAGCTGCGCAATGCCTAGCGCCAGCCAATCGTCACCGGTGCCGCCGAGCGCGACCAGGCGCCCCAGCACCTTCTCTGCCTGCTCGAAGCGCGAGTACTTCATCAGCTCTTGCGCGTAGAGGCGGCCGCGATTCACGTCCTCTTTGTTTTCTTGCCAGTGCTTGTCGAGCCCACCGAGCAAATCCTCGAGGCCGATCGCGATCGGGCGCCCCTCGGCGTCTTGCACCTGCACGGCCGGACCGTTGAAGCCCAGCATCTTCCACATCTGATCGACCTCGAGCGCGACTGGACCCTTCTTGATCGAGTCGAGCAGCTCGTCCGACGGCTTGCTCAGCGGCAGCACGACGAGCGCGTTGCCCGGTACACCACCTGGAAATGCACTGACGGGCGCGACGATGGCGGCGCCGCCCTGCAGTTGCAAATTGGTGGACGGGTCGATCCCACTCGGCTCATTCGGCTCGGTCATGCGGCGGCTTCCCTAGCATTGCGGCGTAGTTTCCACCAGACCGAGCACGAGCACGAGCACGAGAAAACAGGGAGGCGGGGAGGCGGGGAGTTTTCGAGAAGAGGGATTTTCGGGTGGGTTCACTGGCCGCGCCGATCCCACAGGCCAACCCGAGGCTTCCAAAAACCAAGCCAACCGGGCAATCGATTTTTCGTTCGGTCTCCCCAAACGAAAAATGCGCTTCCTGCTCGCCCTCCCCGCCTCCCCCTGACCATTGGTCTGATCTCACAGCTGCCCGCCCGCTAAGCCTGGTTTCTGGCGAGGCTTTCGCGAGGACCAAGCGACGGCTGCCGTCGCCTCTCCTTGAGCGTACGTGGGTACGTG
>DATAKF010000505.1:0-25992 GCA_036261775.1 Polyangiaceae bacterium
CCAGGTGCTCCGCCAGCCTTTGGCGCATCGTCAAGTTGGGGGCGCTCGCTGGCACGACCGTGACGACGCCCGAGGGAGGCACCGGAGGCATTTCGCACAGAAAATTCTGCACGATGAAGACGCCGCGCTGGGTGGGCGAGGTGCGGTCGGGCGGCGAGTGCCCGGCGAGCACCGCGGCTTGACCCAAGATGCCGGCGCGGCCCGTCTGCGGGCCAAGCTGGAGCTGAACGAAGCCGGAGCTCGGGGCCTCGACGCCGTAGATGGGTGCCAAGGTCGCGTCCACGAAGGTCTGATCGCTGTCGTAGAACGACCGCACGTCGGCGCCGGGCGCGAGCACGATGTCTTTGATGAAGAGCCGCGTCGCCTGCAGCATGGAGCTTCGCAGCGTTGCGTTGAAGGTCGGAAACAGCTCCGGCGTCTTTTGGACCAGCGTAACGAGTTGGGCTTGGGAGAGCTCGCTGAAGAACTCCGCCATGCGATCGACGGCGCCCGGGTCCTTCAGCAGAGGGGCTGCAGCCGCTCGCACGCCCTCGGCGGTGTCGAGCTGTCCGGCCGCGGCCGCAGCGAGCAAAGCGTCGCTCGGGGGAGCCCCGCTGAGCAGAAACGCCAAGCGCGTCGCCATCGCGTGGCCGTCGTACTTGAGGCGGCCGGTACTGGCGTCGAGCTGGTTGGTCTCGACGCGGTAGAGGAAGTTCAGCGACTGAAGCAAACCGTAGACAACGGTCGCGAGGCCTTTCTGCGCGCTGGAGCCCGGAAGTAGAGCTGCCTCTTTGCCGACCTGTGACCAGCGTTGAACCTCGACTTCCGTCAGGTCACGCCGGTAGGCGCGCTTGCCGGCTCTTCGAATGAAGTCGACGACGCAAGCGTCGCTCAGATCGGGTCTTGGCTGGCAAGCTACGAGCTTCTGCCAGCGCGTGGAGTCCGCAAGGACCTCTGCGATGGCTGCGCGGCTGGCGGCCTCGTAGAGGGCAACGGCGGTGGAGTTGACGGCTACGTGGGAGGCGCCAATCGAGACGAAGCCTGCAATGGACGTGTCCTCGGGAAGGACCAGCTGTGTGCTGATGGGCCCCAGCAAGTCCGAGAGTGCGTTCTTGTACTCCGACTGGGTGAGGAGCCTCAGGTCTGGATTCGTGCGGCCCTCGGTGATGGGCGTTCCCGTTATTCCTCCGCCACCACCGGCGGCAGCGCCAGCGTTCACATTGGCACTGCCGCCGGTTTGTCCCACGCCTCCGGCCCCCCCGTCGGCGCCGCCCCTGTGGCTGGTCGCACCGCAGGCAAGCGAGCAAAGGCCGACTAGGCCCAGGATCGTTCGCCGCTGACCCAGCCAAAAAGCGCCGAGAGACACGAGCATCTCGGGCAGGCCGTGCGGCGAGCAGGCGGAATCTGTCACCAAATCGTGAAGGCGGACCGCGACACTCCCGGGCGCCGCCCCCGGGGGCTACGCGCGTCCGCCCCCAATTCGAGCTGGTAAACCGTCGTTGCGAACTAGTCAGGCGCGTATCAGCCGCAACGCCCGTTCGAGCCGCAAAAGCCGCTCGCGCAGTCGGCGCCGGTCGTGCAATGCCGCCTGTCCAGCTCCTGTTGCGAGGAATTCGCACCACCGCCCTGCCTGCCGCCGCAACCTGCGACCAAGCAGGCCGCGGTCATCACCCACACCACCAAAGCGATTGCGCGCATGGGCGTAAGCTAGCAGCCCTCCGCCGGCTCCCACAACTCGATGCGGTTGCCCTCGGGATCCAAGGCCCAGCCAAAGCGACCGTTGTCTTCGACCATCACTTTGTCGTCGACCACTGCGCCGGCCCGCTTCAACTGCTCGCGCATGCCGTCCAGATGGGTGACGCGAAAATTGATCATGAAGCTTGCCTTGCTCGGCGCAAAGTAGTCCGTGCTCTCGTCGAACGGAGCCCACACCGTCACCGCCGTTGCGGCCCGCGGGTCGTCCTGCCACTTCAAGATGGCGCCAAAGTCCATGCAGTCGATGCCCAGGTGCTCTTGGTACCAAGCGCGCAGCGCCTTTGGATCCTTGGCCTTGAAGAAGATGCCACCAATGCCCGTGACGCGTTCCATGGTGGGGCGAAGCTAGCCGCCGCGTTGGCGCCAGGCAATGCGCCCGCGGACACTTGTCACGCGGCCGTTCGACGAGTGTCCGCCCCGGACGCATGCACGAGGTGACGGCAGCCAAAAATGGCCCGTTACGGCTACGGCATGCGGCTTGCTGTAGCGGCGTGTATGACAGCACGACGTCTCGGGCTCGCTCTAGTGACGGGGGCTCTGCTCCTGGCTACGAGCGGTTGCTACAAGGCCACGTTTTACAAGAATGCTTCGGCCGTCAAAGGCCAGGAACACGAGGAATGGACTGACTTTTTCGTGTTCGGAATGGTCGGCAGTGAGCAGATTGACGTAAAGAAGTTCTGCTCCAACGGCGACGCAGCGGTGATTCGCACCGGCGGCAACGTCGGCACCGGGCTGGTCGGCGCACTGACGATTGGCATCTACACGCCGCGCAAGGTCTACGTGACCTGCGCAGCCGACGGCCCTGCACGCACGGCGCGTCGGCTCGAGTTGGAGCTCAGCGGGCAGGGCGAGCCAGTGAGCGGGCAAGTGATCGAGGGCGACGAGAGCTCGCCAGTCGCGATCGAACGAGCTGGAGAGCGCGCCTGGCGCATGTCGCGGGGGAGCGAGTCATGAAGGCGAAATCGACGCTGAATTGGGGCCGACTGCTGCTGAGCGCGCTGGTGCTACCCGGTTGTTACACGACGACGGTCACTTCCGGCAAACCTGCCGCCCCCGCCACCGTTGCCTACGATGAGAAGTGGCACAGCGGCGTCGTCTACGGCATTGCCGAGCTGAGCGGACCGCACGATCTCGAGAAGATTTGCCCCCAAGGCTGGAGCGAGATCAAAACGGAGACCTCGTTTTTGAACGGCTTCGTCGATGCCGCCACGTGGGGCTTCTACAACCCGCAGAACATCACCGTGCGCTGCGCGCTGCCGACGCCGCCCATCGCCGCCTTCGTAGCCGCCACGCCGGCCACAGCCACGCCGGCCACAGCCACGCCGGCTCCGAGCGATCTGCCCGCACCGCCGGCGCCTCCAAGCGGAGCGGCACAGCCGCCGCCGACTCCCTAACGGCTTCGGGACCGCAGGCCAGCGTAGCTAGAAACGGCACGGCTTGCGGTCTCCGGAAAGCGCGCACTGCTACTTACTCTCACGCCCAGATGAGCGGCCGTTTCCAGGCTTGAAAAGCCGCCGCTCATAATGGCTCCGCGCTTCCACCCACCAAGGGCCATGACTTGCCAGCTCAAGGTGCGCTCGAAGATTGTTACGGCCCTCGGTTCCGGCCTGCTTTTCTTGGTGGCCGGCTGCGGAAGCGACGAGAAGTCCACGGACAAGCATGCGGCTTGCGACTTTGGCGCGCAGACCGGCTGCAGCGACGGGCAGGTCTGTGAAAAGGTCGAAGGCGGCGCTGAGGAGACGGGTTGTTTTGCCCCGGTCACGGTCGAGGGCCGCGTGGTGCGCGCCGACGATCCAAACCAGGGCATCGAAGGCGCTCGCGTCGTGGGCCGTGACGAAAACGGAGCTGTGGTGTCGCTGCGCATCGCTGTGTCAGGTGCCGACGGCGCGTATTCGTTGCGGGTCCCGACCCCTCGCAAAGAGGACGGAACGCCGGCAGTACCGGCGCTCTTGCTGCGCGCCGACGCCTCCGGGTTTGCTACGTTTCCGAGCGGCCTGCGCGTCGCCATTCCTGTCGACGTGAGTCAGCCAGAAAAAAGCGAAGCTGGTTATCGCGTCGTGAACGACACCACGACGGTCGCGCTGGATGAGCTTGCGGATGCTTCTGGGCTTGGCAGTGTCAGCGGCAAAGTGCTCGCCGAAGGGGCGGCTGGCACGCTGGTCGTTGCTGGTGGAGCCAGTGGCGTGGCCGACAAGGACGGGACCTACGTCATCTTCAACGTCCCTGCGGGTGAGCTGGAGGTGCGAGGTTACGCGGCGGGGCTTTCGCTCGAGCCGGCCAGCGCGCTCGTCAAGGCTGGCTCCGAGGTCGATGGAGTCGACCTCGCGGTGAGCGACGCTGCGCTCGGCGCTGTGAACGGCTCGGTGTCGTTCGTGAACGCCTCGGCCAAGACCACGAGCGTCGTGCTCGTGGTTGCTTCGACCTTCAACGAAGCCCTCAAGCGCGGTGAAGTGCCGCGCGGATTGCGCGCCTTCCCCGTCTCCGGCGCTTACGCCTTCGCCGACGTGCCCGCTGGCGACTACGTGGTTCTGGCCGCTTTCGAAAACGACGAGCTCGTCAGGGATCCCGACGAGTCCATCGGGGGCACGGCCATTCAGCGCGTCAGCGTGTCCGGTTCAGCCATGGATGTGGCGGGTTTCAAGATCACCGGCGCGCTCGCGGTCGTGGCACCCGGAAAGGACGCGCCGGAGCTGCTCGACGGCGTGCCGCGCTTCGAGTGGGCCGACGACTCGTCGGAAGATGGCTACGAAGTGACCGTCTTGGACACGTTCGGTACGGAGGTTTGGAAAAACGTCGACGTCCCGCGCGTGTCGGGCGCAAGCAGCGTGACGCTCGACTACGCCGGACCCGAGCTCTCGTCCGGCTACTACCAGTTTCGAGCCGTCTCTTGGCGTGAGGAGAAGAAGGGCGCGGCCAGCCGCACCTACATTTCCGCGACCGAAGACTTGAAGGGCGTCTTCATCGTGCCCTGAGCGCAGCCGAACCGTTCGAGCCTGTATCGTTAGGGGAACGATCGTAAGTGTCGGAATTTATTATGATTAATGCTGGTGGCTCGCGTGCCGAACCGAGCCATTCAGCGTTGCGGGTGGCCGGCAATGGTCCACTTTGTCGCGCCGGGGTACTGGATGCTCGCGATGCTGCGAGTACTCCGCTCTGGCGGTCGGGCTGACGACGCCGCCCAGCGGGTCGACCCGCTACGCGGCATCGCCGACGCCGCGGCGCGCGGAGACCGCACGGCGCAGCGTACCCTGCTGATCGAGACTGGGTCGGCGCTGCTTCGCACCGTGCGCGCCGTGCTGGGCAGCCAGAGCCCCGAGATCGAAGACGTGCTGCAAGAGGCGATGACGGCGGTGCACCTGGCGCTGCCCGGCTTTCGGGGCGAGTGCAGCACGCTGCATTTCGTGTGTCGCATCGGCGTGCAAACCGCCATGAACGCCCGACGTCGACGGCGCACTCGTGAGCGGCATCTGACCAGCATCGACGACGGGGACCTCGATCACGTCGCTCGTGACGACGCTTCGCCCGCGGAGCTGCTGGCGGCCGCGCGTCGCAGGGCGGTGCTGCGAGCTCTGTTGAGCGACCTGCCGGAGCCACAGGCCGAGGTGCTGGCGCTACACACGATGCTTGGTTACACGGTCGAAGAAACGTCGCTCGTCGTCGCCGCGCCGATCAACACCGTCAGGAGTCGACTGCGCGCCGCGCTCGCTGCGCTGCGCACGGCGATCGCCAGCGAGAGCGCGAGGCTCGAGCTGGTTCGGGAGGACCGATGAACCGAGAGCGTCAACCACCGGGCGGCTTCGTCGAAGACTTGAGCGTGCTGGCACGGCGCGGCGCCCTGCCAGGCGCGGCCGAAGGTGCCTTTGCAGACGCGCTGTCGAGCAGCGCTACGCTGAGCACGGCCCACCGCGTTGGGCTCGATTTCGACCAAATCGTCGCAGTTAGGGCGGGCGATGACGCGCTGATCGCAGCCATGGCCACGCGAGCTCTGAGCAGAACCGCTGTGAAGTCCACGCGGCGCTGGGGTTCCCGAGCGCTGCTGCTGGCGGCAGCGCTGGCGCTCGCGAGCAGCGCCGCGGCGTGGTGGCGCCTCACGCCAAGCGCTCCAACGCCTGCACCGACGCCAGCCGAGACGGGCCGCGCGGTGGCGCTCCGTTCGGCCTTGCCCGCTCCGCCGACGGTGCCGATTCCTTCCGCTTCGAACGATGCGGCAGTACCGCCTTCGCCGTCGCCTGAAGTTGGCTCGGCGGCGGGCAGCAGTCGCGCCCCCACCACGCGCGCGGCCGGCCCTGAATCCAAAGCGGGCGTTCTCGACAGCGCCGACGCGCTGTTTCGGGAAGCCAACGCCGCGCGCCGCGCGGGCGACAACGCCATGGCCCGTGCGTTGTATCTTCGCCTCCAACTCGACTTTCCTGCGTCTTCCGAGGCACAGCTGGCGCACGTATCGCTCGGCAATTTGCTGTTGCGCATGGGGCGAGCCGCCGAAGCCGAACAGCAATTTTCCGGCTATTCGGGCGCGCGTGGCGCGTTGGCGCAGGAGGCGCTGGTGGGGCGGGCGCGCAGCTTGGGCGCACTGGGGCGCGACGCCGACGAGCGGCGCGTTTGGCTCGAGCTGTTGAGCAGCTATCCGGACAGCGTCTACGCCGGCCAAGCACGCAAGCGCTTGGCGACGCTAGAGCACACCGAGCCTTCTCGGCCGTAGTCGATGATGAAGGGTCGACGTCTCGCCTGGCGGCTCGGTGCCGTCCTCTCCCTGACGAGCTTCGTGGTGTGGGCCGAGCCGTCCGCGCCCGAAGCTGCGGCTCGTGTGGTCACCGACGCGGCCGAGCCGGGGGCGGCCGCGAGCGCGCTGGTAGTGCTGGTCGGCGCCGCCGCGCGCGAGACCGAGTTACGGGCGTTGCTGCTCGAGCTGTTGGGCCACCGCGGCGCTGACGTTGAAGTCACCACCCGCGAGCGGTTCGACCGGCACGAGCTGTTGGGCGATTCAGCGAAGGGGCAGGCCGTGCGCGTCTTTGTCGTGCCGGGGCGTGCCGGCAGCGTGGGCCTGTATTTTCGAGCCCCAGACGGCGCGCGGTTTCTGGTGCGTAGCGTGCCGCTCCGCTCGGGTTTCGACGAGGTCGGGCGCGAGCAGCTCGGGCAAATCATCGAAACGTCGGTGACGTCGTTGTTGCAGTCGTCCGACGGCATGACGCGGGAAGAGGCGCGCGTTGCGCTCGAGCGCCAAGCCAGCGACGAAGGCGACCGAGCGCCGCAAAGTGCTCCACAGGGCGACGCGCCTTCACCAACGCCGAAGCGCGGGTCCGACAAGGTGTCCGCGCCGGTCGCGCCGGCCGACACCACGGGGAGCACCACGCTCGAAGGCTGGCTCGCCGCACGCTACGGAGCAAGCTTCAACGGTGGCGGCCTCGGCGTCGCGCATGGCCCCGGGGTGGAGCTCGGTTTCGGCTCCCTGTTTCGTCGTGTTCGGGTGCGAGCGCGCGGCGTCGGACAACGCGATTTTTCACGCCAGCTGAGCGCGAGCGGTGTGGCGGCCGACCTGGCCTCCCTACGACTGGGCGTGGCGCTGGACGTGGGCGGAGCGCTGGGACGACACCAGTGGCTGTTCGCGTCGCTCGGCGTCGTGCGAGAGCACACGCAGGTGACGCCGCGCGCCGCGACGGGCTCGTCTGTCGTGCCTGCCGCCGCCTTCGAGAGCACGGCGTCCGTGGCGCATGTCGAGCTGAGCTACGAGCTGGGCGGATCGCTCGTGCGCGTGGCGGTTGGCGCGGGCGCGGACATCGGCCTGGTGGAAACCCACTACGACGTCGCTCGAGACGGTCGGCGCGAGCGCGTGGCCACGCCCTGGCTGGTACGCCCCACGGCCAGCATCGCGGTCGGGCTGGTGCCGCAATGGGGACCTTTCTGAGTGTTCGGGTCGACGCCGCGTGCCATCTGGTCCAGTTTTGGTTGTCGCGACACTGGTTGGATATGCAAGCTCGACAGTCTGCCTCGCTGCAACGTCCCATCGCTTTCGGCTTCTGGCTCTTGGCGGCGTGTGTCGCTGCAGCCGCTTGCTCCGATGACGGGAACCTCCTCGGCTCCGAGAACAGCGGCGGCGCGCAAGCCGGGGGTGGTGGCAGCCACGCCGGCAGCGCTGGCACGCACGCGGGGGCACAGACGAGCGCAGGTGCGACTGTCGTGGCGGGCGCCGGAGGCAGCGCCAGTGAAGGCGGCAGCTCGTCCGACGCAGGTCAGGCTGGAACGGCGAGCGGGGGCGGTGCGGCGGGCGCCGCGGGCGCCGCGGGAGGCGCGGGAGGCGCGGGAGGCGCGGGAGGCGGTGGGGATTGCGTTGGTGAAACGTGTGCCGCCAACGAGACCTGCGTCGCTCACCGCGTCGTCGGTGGCGCGATCTTGCCGCCCGACCAGAACAATCAGTGCATGGCCGGAAAACACCTCGAGGGCTCGACCTGCCAGGCGGACTTCATGTACGCCTGCGCCACGTTGACCGGCTGCAGCACGCCGAGCGCCACGTGCCGCTGCGCGGCCGGCACCGACTGCGCGGGCACCACTGTTTGCCGACTGCCCGCAGCGTCCGCCTGGCTGGACACCGACGCACAGCTGGTCTGCGAGCTGCTCGCGCCCTAGCCGCCCTTCGCGCTCATTTCGACCAACCACGACGCCTGCTTCGAAACGCAGCCAACGCCAGCGCCGCCATCAGCGCCAGCAGCGTGTTCCAGAGGGCGAAAGCGAAGAGGCCGGTGGAGGTGAGGACCCAACCCGGGCTCACGACCGTCCAGATGGCTCCGACAATGCTGATCGGACCGTTGAGGATGAACGCTAGCGCGGTCGCACGCTCGAGGCGGCTGCCGTGGAACACGGGGGCGAGGAGCCAAGTGGCGACGCCCAAGAGCCCCCAACCCCACATCTCGATGCCCCAGGCCAGCGACTTGGGGTTCGCCATCGAGAAGGCCGCGATGACGGAGGCGCTCCGGTCCTCGTAGCTGCGTGCGAGGTCGGGCAAGAAGGTGGTCTGAACGACGTAATTGAAGAAGATGAGCGTCGCGAACACACCCGTCAGCACCAACGCGATTTGCGTCCGGACCTTGTGCTCGTCGCGGGCCATTGCGTGAACGCTCGCGCTCAAGCCGACGAGCGCGACGACGAGCACGATGCCGCCCAGGTAGGGCACTATCTGAATCGGGTGGTAGCTCCGCGCGAAGACCTCGGCGCTTTGCCACGGCGGCTGAGGGTGAGTCATGCCGACGAGCGCGACGGCCACGGGCCCAGAGAGCAAGACCCCGAGCAACGTGCCTGCCGCGCTGTAGCTACCGGCGCGAAGCTCGCTCTTTGCGGAGGGCGAGACGGTCGTCGTGGCTTGCATGCGTGCGCCGTGCACGCCGTGCAATCCGTGGGCCAGGGCTCGGAAGAGCCGCAAGGATGACCGACCAAGCGCAAGTGCGTGAAGGCGACACAGGTCGCGAGCCGCGCGGCAACGAATGCTCGGTCGCGGACTGCGCAAGGCCGCGCAGCTTTTGCGCGTGTTGCCTCAGCCGGCCAGCAGCTTGGCGAGCTCTCCCGAATCGACCAGGCGCTTCAGGTCTTGGAAGCCACCGATGAACGTGCGCTTGACGAAGATCATCGGAAACGTCGGCCAGCCCGTCCACATCTTCAGGCCCAACCGCACGCGCCACTGGCTCAGGTAGCTGCCGAGGCCCAAGTATTCGTATTTGATGCCCTGGGCGTCCAGCAGCTTGCGGGCTCGGCCCGGAAATGGGTTCATCGCCATCCCGACGATCACCACGTCGTGCTGCTGGATCAGCCCTTCGACTCGTGAAATCAGCTCGGATTGGTAGCTGCCGAGCTTGCCGGTGATGGCGGGGTGAACACGGGCGGGATCGAAGGTGGCACGCGCGACCGAAGACATGAGCGGTCTCCTAGTGCGCTTGCTTACCGAATGGCTAGTGCCCCCACACACTTCTTTATCCGGCCGGTCCCGCGCCCCGGCTGGGCTACGCTCGTCCGATGTCGACGGACGTGGAGAGCTTTGACCTGCTGGTGATAGGAGCGGGCTCGGGCGGAGTGCGGGCCGCGCGGGTGGCCGCGAGCCTGGGCGCGAAGGTGGCGATCTGCGAGGTGGGGGCGCTGGGCGGCACCTGCGTCAACGTCGGCTGCGTGCCCAAGAAGCTGCTGGTGCTGGGGGCTCACTTTGCCGACGAGCAGCGCGACGCGGCGGGTTTTGGCTGGCACGTCACGCCCGCTACCCACGATTTCGCCCAGCTGATCGCCAACAAAGACCGCGAGATCGCGCGGCTGAACGGCGTCTATCAGCGCCTGCTGGAAGCGCGCGGCGCGCGCATCATCCGTGGACACGCGCGGCTGCTCGCTCCGGGCGTCGTGGCAGTCACCGGGCCGGACGGCGCCGAGACCACGTTCAACGCCAAGCACATCTTGTGCGCCGTTGGCGGGCAGCCACAGCGACCCACGTTTCTGGGCGCCGAGCACGTGCTCGTGTCGGACGACGTCTTTAGCATGCAAGCATTGCCGAAGCGCCTGCTGGTGATCGGTGGCGGCTACATCGCGGTCGAGCTGGGCTGCGTGTTTCATGGCTTTGGGGCAGAAGTCACGCTCGTGCATCGCGGCCGGCTGTTCTTGAACGGCTTCGACGGCGACGTGCGCCAGCACCTCGACCAAGAGCTACGCAAACGGGGCATGGACTTGCGCTTTCACCGGCAGGTCACGCGCGTCCAGCGCACGGCCTCTGGCTCGCTCCGCGCCACGCTCGACGACGGCGAGCAGCTCGAGGTCGACGCCGTCTTGGCGGCCATCGGTCGGCAACCGCGCACCGGTGGGCTCGGCCTCGAAGACGTTGGCGTGCAGACCGACGCGCGCGGAGCCATTCTGGTCGACGCCACTTTCCGCACGTCGGTGCCGGGCATCTACGCCGTCGGCGACGCCATCGATCGCGTCGCGCTCACGCCCGTGGCGCTGGCCGAGGGCACGCTCGTGGCAAGGAACCTGTTCGGTGGCGGCACCGCGCAGGCCGACTACCAAGGCGTACCCTCGGCCGTCTTTTCCAACCCGCCGGTGGGCACCGTAGGCCTCACCGAAGAAGAAGCGCGAGCCGAGCACGGCGCCATCGACGTCTACAAATCGACCTTCACCCCGCTCAAACAGACCCTCGCAGGCGGCAGCGAAAAGACCCTGATGAAGCTAGTCGTCGATCGCGCAAGCGGGCGTGTGCTGGGGGTGCACATGGTAGGGCCCGATGCTGGGGAGATCGTCCAAGGCTTTGCCGTCGCCCTCAAGTGCGGCGCCACCAAAGCCCAATTCGACGCCACGCTGGGCATTCACCCGACCGCCGCCGAGGAGTTGGTGACGCTCCGTGAAGCGTGCCCGGAACCAGATCACGAAATCCTGGCTACCCACCAAGATGCGCCCAAGGCGCGGCGCATCGTTCACCATCGCTGGGAAGACGGCGGCGGTGCGGGGAGCTGAAGGCCAAAGGCGCGCGCGCATTCGCCGCGCGGGCGACGCAAGCCATGCGCCGGTCGGGGAGTGCATTGCGCCATTTCCAGCGAGTTTGGCGCACAGGCAGCCCGCGAGTGCGCTGGCACGGCGCATGCTTCACGCCGGGTAGGAGAATCGCCATGCGCCTTCAGCACTGTTTGTTAATCGCTACGCTATCGATATCAGCCTGTGCTGGTGCGCAACCCCAGGCCGCGGCAGGAGGCGGCGCCCAGCCCACCCCTCATGCGCACGCCAAGCCCGCGCCGCCAGGCCACGACCACGGCGGAGGCATGATGGGCGGAGGCATGATGGGCGGAGGCATGATGGCCATGAAGGACAAGTGTCCCATGGAAGTGCCGGGTACGACCGCCCAAGCCGAGGAGGTAGAAGGTGGCGCTGCCTTGACGTTCAAGACCACTGGAGACACGGCGGAGTTGCGCAAGCGCGTTGCGCAGATGGCCGCGAAACACAACAAGATGGCAGGTGGCGGCATGCACGCAGGTGGCGGCATGCACGGGGGCATGATGCTGCCGCCGTCCGAAGCCCGCAGCGAAGATGTCGAGGGCGGCGCCCGGCTCGTGTTCACGCCTCAAAAACCCGAAACCCTCGCCGAGCTGCGCGACAAGGTGAAGAAGCACGCAGCAGACATGGGTACCCACCAGTGCCCCATGATGCAGCACGACAAGGCCAACGCTAGCCCCGCTCCGGCCGAGGACGTGAAGACAGGGGCCTGAGTCTTTGGCTATGCGTGCTCGATGAGCGAACGGGCGATGGCGTGCCACGCGCTCGTTTGCGCAAGTGCGAAGCGTAGCGGACCAGAAATGAGAAGCGCCAGCCCACCGAACACGTAGATGGGGTGGGGGCGGCCGCGGGTGCGCAGATCGTACGCGACGCCAGCGACCACGAACAGCAGGCTGGCCAGCAGAGCCAGGACTGGGCGCACACCGATCAGCGGTAGGCGCGCCAGGGCGGGCGGAAGGATCGCGATAGTTGCCAGCAGCATGAGGCGCTGATGAGCCGTGGGCGAGCGTCGGCGTTGCCAGAGCGCAAGCAGCAAGAACCCGGCGAACAACGCCAACGCCCCGAACTGAAACAGCAGCAGCTCCCTCACTGCGGGCGCCGTCAGGTCAGTGCGGCTACGCGCGGAGGCCAGCGCCAGCGTCGCGCCCGAGACCAGCATGCCTCCTGCCAACACCACGCCGAACACACCGAGCGTGCGGTGCAGGTCGATACGGCGCGCGCCCACCAGCCAGGTTTGTGCGATGAGGAGCACCAACCAACCGGCGAACAACGCGGCGTGCACGTGTAGCCACGGAGCGAGTGACGACAGCGCTGCCTGCTTGGCGGCGTACGACGGACCGAAGCCAGCCAGCGCGGTGACCAGAAAGAGAACAGCCAGGTAGCGCGGTTTCATGGCGCCAACGTATCCGCCGCGGGCCGCGCGGCGCTTCGGCAGGATCCCCCAATTTGCGCGGGCGAACGGCGTGGGTAGTTCCACCCATGGGTGAGCTGGGCGTGTCTACCCGCGCCGCGCCCCCTCGTTCGACCTCGGAAGGCGAGGACTCACTGGGCTCCGAGAACAATTTGGCCGTAAGCGTACATCCCCACTCGACGGACGGACCACGCTGAGGCAAGAGTCGTAACTCACTTGCTCGCGAAAGGCGTCGAGCGGAACTCGCATGGCCGCCCCGTTGTGGCAGAGTACCGCGCGGCTTCGGTATCCCCCATTGCTCGAGGGGCGTATAGTAGGAGCCGCGTCGAGGCTCCCTGCCCATGCCCATGCTCAACAACAAACTTCATCGTTCGAACCCCGCTCGGTTGTCTGCATTCGCCTTGCTCCTTGCTGCCTGCGCCACCGCGCAGGAACCCGGACCTGGGGAAGACAACGGCAACGGGGGCCTGACGCCGCAAGCTGGCACCGGCACCGGCACCGGCGGTAACGCGGGTTCTGGAACCAGTCCCCTCCCGACCGCCGGCACCAGCGTCGTCCCGAATGGCGGCAGCGCGTCCGTCCCCACAGCGGGCACGGCCTCCACTCCGTTGGGGGGCAGCGCCTCTTCCACCGGCGGCACGGCTGCGGCCACGGCTGGAACCGCTTCCACGTGTCCGCCGTATACGGGCACGCTGGCCAAGGACAGCACCATCTTCACGGGTGGCTTTGGCAAATCGACCACGGGCACTTGGAGCGGCTACGGCTACACGTACAAGTACGGAACCGCCACCATCTCGCCCGGCATGGGCAACTCTTGCTTTGCCGGCGCCAAGTTCTGCGCGAACGGCAGCGTTCCGGCGGACGACAAGTCGGGCGCCGGCTTGGGCTGGAATATCGGCCAGGCCCTGGGCGCGACGACGACCACCAAGGTCGCCATTACCAAGCCCGTTGTGCTCAAGTTTGCGGGGGTAACGGCAGGCATGCGCGCGCAGCTCTCCGCGTCCTCCACCGTGTCCTACTGTTACACGTTCACGGACACGGACATCACGGCCGGCTCCGCCACCATCCCGCTCGCCAGCTTCAAGACCGAATGCTGGGGAACGACCGGCACGGCGTACGACGGTGTGGTGCCGATCGAAGCGATTCAGATCGCGGTGCCGGGCTCCGCCGCGGGCACCGCCAAGACGTTCGATCTCTGTGTCCTCGACGTCGAGCCGGGCTGAAGCGGCGGGCAGGGTTGCTCAGCGCAGCGCGAAGCCGACGGGGCGCAACGGCGCCGCGTCGGCGCCGCGCAACTTGAGCGAACCGCCGATGAACGCCAGCTCGTAGACGCCGTCCCGAGCCAGCTCCTCGAGGTACACGAGCTCCATGATGGGCACGCCTTGCTGGGCGAGCAGGTACGTGTGCACCGGAATGTAGTTGGCTTTGTCCTCCGACGGAAAAGCCTCGAAGCTCAAGTTGTCTGCGCCCACGACCATGGCGCCGCCCTCCTCGACCAAGAACTTGGCCGCGTCCAGGCCGAGCCCGGGGGGATCGGTCATGTACGCCTTGTTGTCTTGATACACCTGCATGCGCCCCGTGCGAATCAACACGATGTCGCCTTTCTGGAGCGCTACCCGTTGCTCTCGCAGCGCGCCCCGCAGGTCGTCGCGAGTGACCCGATACGCATTGGGCAGCATCGAGATGCGCTTGTGCTTGGCGACGTCTATCAAGACGGCACGAGCGACGAGCGGGGGTAACTTTTCAGCGCCGGTCACGCGCCAACCGCGATCCCCCAAGTGTTCGGCGGCAGAAAAGCCGTTGTAGATCTTGCCGTTCAGGCCAAAGTGGTTGAGCGCGTCGATGTGCGTGCCCGTGTGCGTGTACATCGAAATAGCGGCCCCGCTGTAGCCCACGTGCGCGTTCATTGCCGGACCGACGTTCAGCGGATCGGACACGACGGTGCCTTGCGGTGTGTGCGTCATCCAGAGCTGGTAATGGGGGTCACCGGCCGCTTGCCAGCTCGGCATGCCGATGAAGTACTCGACCGACAGATCGTAGGCCTTGCCGCCGCGAATGCGCGAAAGCACGCGAGCCCGCGAGTCGGACGTCATCAGGTTGAGTCGGCCAATCTCGTCCTTCGGACCCCACGGGCTGATGCCGACCGATTGTTCTGCGGCTCGGCTCCTGCCGAGTAGCGCGCCGGTGGCGGCGAGGGTCGTGGCGAGAGCGAACAGGTAGCGTCTTTGGAATTTCATCGTGTACCTCCTGCCCACCTTCCTAAGCGCTCACGGGGGCTCGGATAAACCGGCTGCGCGTGTCAGGACTATTTACTGGAGGTGAATAATCCATTTTCTGCCCCGGAATCTGCGCCTAAAGTCCTTCGCCATGGACAAGCTCACGGCGTTGCGAGTGTTCCGGCGTGTCGCGGAGCTCGCGAGCTTTTCGGCCACAGCGCGCGACCTTCGCCTCTCCAACGCTGCGGTGAGCAAGAACGTGCGAGAGCTGGAAGAAGAGCTGGGCGCTCCGCTGCTGCAACGCACCACTCGCCGTGTTCACCTGACGGCCGCAGGCGAGCAGTACTACGCGCGCGTCGTTTCCGTGTTGGACGAGCTGGAAAGCGCCGACGAGGCCGTCTCCGAGCAGAGTAACGCCGTGCGTGGCCGACTGCGCGTGGCGGCGCCCATGTCCTTCGGTCTCTCCGAGCTGGCGGCTCACGTGGCTGCGTTCGGCAATCTCTACCCGGAGCTGACCATCGAGCTCGAATTGAACGATCGGTTCGTCGACGTGATTCAGGAGGGCTTCGACGTGGCCGTTCGCGGCAGTGGTCCGCTGCCGGATTCCAATCTCGTAGCCAAGAAGCTGCTCGACATCGAGCGAATGGTTTGTGCGTCGCCCGAGTACGTGGCGCAGAACGGAGAGCCCAAGTCGCCCCAGGCGCTGACTCGCCACCGCTGTCTGGTCTATAGCTTGTCGAGCCGTCCTGGGGTTTGGACCTTTCACAAGGGCAAGACCAAGGCCACGGTCGAGCTGCGCGGCCCCCTGCTGGTCAACAGCAGCCTGGCCTTGGCGACGGCAGCGGCCGAGGGCGCAGGAGTCGTGCTTTTGCCGCAATTTGCCGCGAAAATCGGGCTCGCCAGCGGCCGGCTCGTGCGCCTGCTGCCCGACTGGTCCAGTGAGGCCCAGGCTCTGTACGCGCTCTACCCGCGGCATCGATTCACCTCGCGAATCGTCAAGCTGTTCGTCGCGTACCTGTCCGATCAATACCCGGCTCGCGGCGTCGCGGAGAGCAGCATTAGGCGGATGGCTCGGGCGCGCCGAAATGCGAGCTGACCCTGTAATGGCCAGCCTGCTGCTGCGTCAGCCCTCTGTAACCAGGAGAAACCCATGAAACTTCTCAATCACCTGCTGACCGCAAGCTTGTCCCTCTTCGCCGCCGGCCTTTCCCTCCCCACCCAGGCCCGGGCGGACAGCTCGCATCACGACGTCCGCGAGATCGAAATCGTGGTCGCTGGCGGCTACACGCCCAGCCGCATCGAGGTCGTGGAGGGCCAACACGTGCAGCTCAAATTCATCCGCAAAGAGTCATCCGGCTGCACCCGCGAAGTCGTATTTCCAGCCCTCGGCATCAGAAAGGAGCTGCCCGAAGGGACGCCCGTCATCATTCACCTGCCGGAGCTCAAAGCCGGCGAGTACGAGTTCCAATGCGGCATGAAGATGATCAAAGGCAAGCTCGTCGTGCGGCCACGCTGATCGTGGCGCGGCTAGGGCGTGCAGCTACCGGTACCGGTATTGCCTTGGTTCCAGTCTACCGGGCGTCCAATCTGCAGCTCGAGCCGGGCGATCGCACACTGGGGGAGCTCGGAATTGCCATCGAACCGGCGAGCGACGGCCGCCTCAACGCGCGACAGCGCGCACCGTCGGATGGTCCTTCCACGCGGGCATCTTTGCCATGACGCGAGCGTCTCCGCTTCGACGGTTTCGCGGGGCTTTTCCGGTGAGCGGCGCGCCTGGAACGCGCGCGCCGGGGACGGTGACGAGCTATTGGCTCAAGCAAGGCAGCCGCGCACAGCAATGATGGCCAGGATCACCAGCAAGAAGAGCAGTACCCGGTACGTTGGGCTCAAGATCGCGGCGCGCGAGCCAGGGGAGGGGGGTGAGCCCGGCGGTAGGCCATCTGCTGAAGGCGCGGAGGTTTCGTTCGCTTCGAGCGGGCCGTCGCCCGTGCCGGTGATCAGGCCGTCGTTCTGGAGCACGTCCCAGCGGTCTTCCCACTGAGGGCGGTGCATGGCACCGGTCACTTCGAAGACGGCAGGCTCGCCCGTCGCGGGTCGTCGGATGACGCCGTAGGGCGTGTGTGAGCGCCAGCGTGGCTGCTCCTGGTCGCTCACCTCGCGGCAATACGACGCAAACGCGACGATCATGTCCGAGTTGTCGTCGAGGACGGTGAAGTATCGCTTCCCAAAGGCTTGAATGCTCGCCTGGTCGTGCAAGGTCCACTGAGCGGTGTGCAGATCGGCAGGTCCGCCGTAGGTTGGATCTTCGGCTTCCTTCATGAGGAGAGCGAGCGTCTCTGGGTCACCAATGGCGCCGGGGCGCGCTTGGGCAGACTCGGGCCAGCTTGGATCTCGCTCGGCGCACGCCAAAAGCTCGCAGTGCACGGCGTCGGTTGCTTCGTCGCACCAATACTGACCGATGGTCACGAGCACGCTCTGGCACCTCGGCTCGAGCTCGAACATGGCGCGCGCGAGCGGCAATGCGTACTCTTGCTCGAAGCGGCGGCGCAGCTCGCGCGATGGCGCTCTTTCCTCAGTCACGAATTAGCTCCAATTGGGCAGAAATGTCGAGGTTTGGGTCATGTAGTCTGCTCTCGAACACGAGCGCGGCGCCTCCACGCATGCGCTCCCGCGCCCAGTCGAGCCAGGGAGTATCGGGGCGGAGGGGTGAATGGCTATCTGCACGACCCTCGTTGTGCGAGACATGCACTTCCTCGATGCGCTCGTAGGCGAGTAGTTGGTGCAGCGTTGCGTCGCGGAGGTCGCCGCGGTGACGTTGGATGCGGAGGTGAGAGACGTCGACGGCCAAGCGCAGCTTGCTAGCCATGGCGTCTAGCAGCTCGGCGTCTTGACCCAAGCGGTAGCCTGGGTACATCACCTCGCACAGCGCGTCGACGGCCAGCGCGTTCGTGAGCCACGTGCTGAAGGTGGCGGGGTGCTTGGTGGCCGGCGGGTGCAACGACCAAGCGCGCGGCAGCTTCGGCACTATCGCCCCGTCGTCGTAGACCTCGGCGCGATAGTGCTCCCAGCTGAACGAGTGGTGGTATCGGAGCACGCCTCCGTAGCGACGCGCTTGGTCGCGAAAGCCAGGCGACGGCAGGTTGCCCGGCGTCAATTGAATGCCGTCGACCGGCAGCGCCGCGAGCCGCTCGAACGCTTCGGCTTGAGTGCGACCTTGCAAGCAACTGAGGGCGAGCAGCAACACAGCCGGAGCATGGCACAATCGCCGCCCGCCGGAACGCCGAGCATGCTCTGCGATCGAAATGCGATGACGGGCAGCCAACGCCGCCAAGCGCAGGGCGCTTCAAAAGCGGTAGCCTGTCTGTCAGACATGACGAACGACGACGACCTGGTGGAGTTCGAGGCTCGGGGGTGCGTCCTGCCGACGGACACCCAGTGGAGCGTGCTGAGCTCCGGTGGTGCACTGCTGGCCCATGCGTCGTGGGGAGCGGGCCCGGCTGTACTCTTGCTGCACGGCGGTCTCGGCAACGCGAGCAACTGGGGGAAGCAGATCCCATTCCTCCGCGCCCAAGGCTTCCGCGTCATTGCGATGGATACCCGAGGCCATGGCCGGAGCACGCGTGACGCTCGCCCGTTTTCGTACGAGCAGCTGGCAGAGGATGCGTGCGCGCTCCTCGACCACCTTGGCGTCGAGCGGGCAGCCTTCGTCGGCTGGAGCGATGGCGCGTGCACCTCGCTTGCGGCTGCCAAGCTAGCGCCGGAGCGCGTCCGCGGTGTCTTCTTCTTCGCTTGTAACGTGGATGAGGACGGGACCCTCCCGTTCGAGATGACTCCCGTCATCGGTCGCTGCTTTTCCCGTCACATGAAGGACTACCAGGCGCTCTCGGCAACACCCGAGGCGTGGAATGGTTTCGTCGAAGACGTTGGCTCGATGCAGCGCAGCCAGCCTCGGTACGGCGCCGAGGACCTGGCATCCGTGAAGGTCCCGGTTTTGGTGGCGTTGGGTGAGCATGACGAATTCATCCGGCCGGAGCACGCGGAGTACCTCGCGAAGACCATACCCGGCGCCAGCCTGACGCGGCTGCCGGGCGTGAGTCACTTCGCTCCTCTCCAGAGGCCGAGCTCGTTCAATGACGTTCTCCTGCGCTGGCTGCGCGAGCTGTAGCTCCACGTCGCGCGATGCTGGTGTTCGGTGGTTAGGCTGAAGCGTCTGCGCTCGGCTCACGGCCTTTCGTGTAGGCGTTGACTAGAAACTCCCAGAGGAGCTTCAGGCGCAGGGGTTGGTTGATACGAGAGGTCACCAGGAATAGCTTCGGTCCTTCCACGACGTACTCGGGAAGCACCCGTACGAGTGACTTTCCGAGATCCGGTTGCTCGCCCGGCGAGAAAACCAGTGGTCCAAGGCCCGCTCCTTGCTCTACCAGCTGCCGCGCGAAATGCATGTCGTTGGCGATGAGGGGACCCGCCACGTCGACGACCTCTGGCCCGCTTGGTCCGAGCAGCCGGAGCGCGAAGCGGTGGCTTTGCATGTTGACGAACCGATGTTTGCGCAGGTCGCGAGGCTGGAGTGGGCGGCCGTGCGACTTGAGATAGCCGGGGGAACCGACGACCCAGGCGTGGAAGGCACCCAGCTCGCGCATTTCCCGCGCCTCGTCTCGATGTTGCTGAATGCGTAGCGCGAGGTCGAATCCTTCGACGTTCAGATCGACCCACCGGTTCGTAGGGACGACGCTCAAGCGGACCTGGGGGTAGCGGTGCGAGAACGTGACCAACTGCTTCGCCAGAAAGCCGCCGTCGAGATTGATCGGCACGGACAGCTTGAGCTCTCCCTTTGGCTGGCCGAGCAGCTCGTGGACTCGTGATTCGCCGTCGTCGAGCGCGCCGAGCGCCGTGGTGACGTGCTGGTAGTAGACTTGGCCTGCCGGGCTGAGCGTGGTGTGCCGCGTCGAGCGCTCGAACAGCTTCGTTCCGAGCACCTCTTCGAGCTTTGCGACCCCACGGCTAGCCGAGGACGTCGGCACCTTCAACGCGCGTGCTGCAGCGGTGAAGCTCCGCGCCTCGGCAACTGCGACGAAGGTTCGGAGCAGAGCCAGGTTCATTGTTAGCAATTATAGCAACAATGGGTTAGCAACCTAGCGACTTCCTCGGGAGGTCGCCGTCAGGCACGTTGCCTACATGGCAAAGGCTCTTCAGACCTGGTCGGTGCAACCCCATCGCCCGCTCGAGCGCGTGACCCCAGCCATCATGACGGTCACGGGCGACGTTCGTATGCCGCTCACCGTGCTCGAACGGCGCATGACGCTGGTCCGACTGGGAGACGGGCGTCTCGTGGTCTACAGCGCCATTGCGCTCGAGGAGGCGTCGATGCGCGAGCTCGAAGAGTTCGGGCGGCCCGCGTTTCTGGTCGTCCCCAGCCACCTCCACCGGAACGACGCCCTCATTTGGAAGCTGCGCTATCCGTCGCTCGTCGTGGTCTCGCCGGTCGGCGCTCGTAGCCAGGTGTCGGAGGTCGTGTCGGTGGACACGTGTGCTCCCGACTTCGGCGACGAGTCCGTCAGGTTCGTCGAGGTGCCCGGCACGGCTGGACGAGAGGGTGCGCTCGAGGTTCGCGAGCAGGGAGGCATGACGCTGGTGCTGAACGACATCGTCGGCAATCTACCGAGGAGCGCGGGCTGGGTGCTGCGCGCCATGGGCTTCGCAGCCGAGCGCCCTCGTGTACCTCGCATGGTGAAGCGAGTCTTGGTGAAAGACAGAGCCGCGTTGCGCTCCCAGCTCGAGTACTGGTCCCAGCAACCCGTCGACAGAATCCTGGTGTCGCACGGGCGGCCGATACTCGTGGATGCGCGTGCCGTCCTGCGTGAGTTGGCGACGACGGTTTGAAGACGCGCCGGGAACCCTCGCCAGCATCGAGCCAAAAGTGCGTCCCACCGGGCGGCGAGGGCCTCAGCTTTGCGCTGGGTCGTCCAGACCGCGCCCGTTCGTCCTCACGGGCACCCCCAGCTCGCCCGCTACCTCGACCAGCAGCTCCGGCGAGAAGTAGTAGATGCGGAGCCGTGAGAAGAGCGACTCCTGGAGCTCGCTGCGAATGATGCAACGGACGGCTTCGCCCGTGGTGTGACCGTACCAGAGCAAGACGACCTGCTCGCCGCGGTGGCAGATGCGCTGCGTGCGGGCGCGCCCACCGTCGTACCCATCGAGATAACGCGCAGGCATGCCGACCGAGAGCGGGGAAAGCACGGTGTGGTAGAGGATGCCCGAGCGTGGGTCAGTGGTAGCGGCCAGGCTGAGGTCGACCGCGCAGCCCGGCATTTCGACGGTGACGGTGGCGAGCAACAGCGCAGTCAAGGCCGTCAGGTCACCGGCGTCGAAAGCACGGCAGAACGCGTCCAGCGCCGCCGGCGCCGGAACGCGCGCGTCGTCCGGCGCCGGCTCGGTCAGCTTGCTGCGGCCTCGATGCAACGCCGCCTTCACGGCGCCGACGCTGGTGCCGAGCACGCTCGCGATGTCGTCGAGCTCGAGCTCGAAGGCGTCTTTGAGCACCACCGCGGCGCGCTCCTGCGGCGAGAGCCTGCCGATCAGCGTGCCAGCGGCCTCTCGCTTGGCGCGCGCGTCGCTCGCCTCGATGGCGGGCTCGGAGGGGCGGCTCAGCTCCTCGCGCGCGCTGCGCGTGCGGTCGATGTACAGGTTCGTCGCGACCCTGAACAGCCAAGCGCGAGGGTTCTCGATTTCGGGCTTGAGCATGGTCCCGAGCGTGACCAAGGCTCGAGCCAACGTGTCTTGCACGAGATCTTCGGCATCCCAGGGGCTCCGCGTCAGGTGGCGACAGTAGCGGTAGAGCTCCGGCCGCACCGGCTCGAAGGCTTGGGCAAAGCGTCGGCACGTGTCGCGGGCGAGCGTGGCGAGATCCTCCATGGCGGCTTTCAGTCTACCTGGGAGCCGCAAGTGAGGTTGACGATCGCGGCGGTGGTCGCGCCGGCGCGCTCGGAAGCGAAGAACGCGGCGGTTTGGGCCACCTGCCGCAACGTGGGCAACCGACCGAGCAACGTGTCGTGCTCTGCGTGGGCCGCCAGCATCGCCTCGGGCGTGAGGCCGTGCCGGGCTGCGACCTCGCTGAAAACCGCGCGACTGTGCGAGCGCGCCAGCGCCTCGGGAATGGCGTCGGCTCGCAGGCAAATCGCGCGAACGCCGTGAGCGCCGAGCTCGCCGGCCAAGTGTCGCGTCATCGCCTCCAGCGCCGCGCAGGCTACGCCGTAGCCCATGAAGCCGGGTCCGGGCAGCACCGAGCCCGGCGTGGACAGCGCCAGAATCACGCAGCTGCCCTGACGAATCATGAAACGTGCCGCCGCCTGGGCAATGATGAAATGAGCCCGCGTGTAGCCGATGAGGGGCGTCGCGAACTCGTCCAAGGTCTGCTCGCTGAACGACTTGCCCTGCACGTGCAGGAACCCCAGCGCATTGAGCACGACGTCCATGCGCCCCGCCCGCGCGATCACCCGCTCTGCGTGGCCCTCGACCGCCGCTGGCTCGAGCCCATCGACCACGTCCACCTCCACCTCGCCGCCCAGCGCCCGAATGCGCTCGGCCACTTCGTCCAGCCGGTCCCGCGTGCGCCCTGCCAAAAACACACGCGCTCCCTCCTCGGCGAAGGCCAGCGCCACCGCGCCGCCAATCGCCCCGCCGCCACCGTGAACGACCCCGACTTTTCCGCTGAGCATACCCGAGCCTGTAAAGATCCTCGTCGCCATGCCCAGACGACGGGCAACTTGGCGCAAAGGATACGGCCCCCACTCGTTTTTTTGTCGCGGTCCGGGCGACCGCTGGGTCAGGCCGCGGCGAAGGCGAGCGCGCCCGCAAACAAAAGGCCCACCAGCTTTAGCATTCGTTGCATCCCGATTTCTCGTCGTCCTACCCCGGTTGGTAGTGCCAGCTGGCGGCAGAATCCGTCGCAAGAACGCGCGGAGGACGCTCAACGAGTTGCCTAAACCTGGCGACCCCGTCAGTCGTGGCCCGTCAAATCGCGCGCCGTGACGGCAATCGTCCTCAGTTTGGGGCTGAACGCTCGCGGCTCCACCGCCACTGGGCTCTCGTCGGGGGTCACATCCACGCTGGTCACAAGCGAGTCATCCGGCAGCGAGCCGTCGCGCGCGAATACTTTGAGGGCGAGTAGCTCGCCCTCGGAGTCGCCGTCGGGGCCGGCGGTGGCGCTGAGCAGGACGCCGCCGTCATCCGTCAGGAACGCGCTAGGAAAGCCGATGGCGCGCAGCCCGGCCTCGCCCTTCAAGAGGTATTCGCGGCCCCAAAGCGTCAACCCGTTGCCGTCCAGGCCGAGCAGCACGATGTCCGTGGGGTTGTCGCCTTCGCCATCCACCGTAGTGGCGAGCACGAGGCCAGTCGTTGGTAGCTCGACGACCGCGTTCGGCGAGAAGCCGCTCTGCACACCGCCTCCGAGGTTCGGGAAGCGCGCGAAACCGAGCGTCCCGTCCGCCCTGACGCGCGCCACGTACCCCA
Organism: Polyangiaceae bacterium; assembly: GCA_036261775.1. GTDB lineage: Bacteria > Myxococcota_A > Polyangia > Polyangiales > Polyangiaceae > PMG-095. The sequence goes on from DATAKF010000505.1 coordinate 23,374, forward strand.
AGCCGGCTGCATCACCCACCAGGGTGACACTGCCCTCCGCCGAAGGGATGACTGCCGTCGGGTAAAAGGAGAGCCGCTCGGGGCAGGCGTAGGCGGAGCTGGCCGTCGGCACGAGCGCGCTGGAAAAACGGCTCAAGAAGCCGAGCGCGCCGGCATCCTCGTCGGTGCGCGTCAGCTGGCCGGCGATCAAGAAGTCGTCACCTTGTTTGGTCAGCGCCGTGGGCGTGAGCCGAATCGTGCTCTCGTCGTCATCGACCAGCTCGTTGGCAGAGACCACGCGCAGCTCGTCGTCCAGCTCCACCAGCCAGGCGCTCCGAAGGAAGGGGCATTCCCCGAGCACGAGCGCCCCCCCGCGACCGTTCGCCGACACCGCTTGCGCCGTGGCGCCGCACTCATCCGGAAGGGTCACGCTCACGGCGCGCACGAGCGCCCCCGACTGGCTCTGCTTTGCCAGCACGAAGGCGTCGCTCGAGCCGCGGTAGAGCGTGAGCAGCGCCGCGTCGCCGCTCGGCACCGAGCCGAGCGAAAGCAAGCGCGTGTCGCTGTCGGTGAGCAAAGCGCTCTGCCACGTGGCGTTGCCGTCACCGTCCAGCTTCAGCAGCCCTCGCGCGCCGCCACCGCCCACCACGTAACGACCGTCCACGGTGGGGGTGATGAAGGGGAAGCCGCTTGGGTAGGCCAAGATGGAATCCAGCTGCGCGCCGTCCGCCGGGACGTCCATCAGCCTTGCCCAAGGCACGAAGCTCGGCTTTTGCAGCAGCTCCGCGCTGGGACCGCCGCCGGGAGGGGAGCGTTGTCCTTCTTCGGTCAGCTCGCATTCGCCGTTCGCGACGCTCGTGTCCCACAAGGGCAGGGGCCCCGTGCTCCAATCCAAAAAGGTGATGGCGCCCAGCCCGGGCAACGACGGTGTCTTCACGATCACGCCGAGCTCGGCCTCGAGTCCCACTCGGAAGTCCCAGCACGGGCTCTCGAGCGGGTTGGCCTGCAGCTTCGCAGCCGCTGAGAGCTGCGCGTAGGGGCCGACCACTCCGTAGAGCGCCAGGACTAGACGCGCGCCAGGCTTGGCGCTGACCTCCGCATAGAGGTCCACCTGCGGCGTCTCGGCATCCGCTTCCGTCTCCCCCAGCTCGAAGGGAACGATTTTACTGTTCTCGATTTTTGATGACAAAAGCACGCTCGAGCGCACCGAAATGTTCGCATGGGCGCTCGCGTCGAAGCGCGCGGAGGCGCTCCCCGCCACCGTGGCGACGATGTCCACGTTGGGCACGAGCACGAGCGGTCCGATCGCGATCGGCGCAAGCGCGATCGTGGCGATGTCGAACGTTTCTTCGAAGCCAACGCTGGCCGCGCCGCGGACGGCGACGGACGCTTCCAGATGAGGCTCGACCGCCAGCCCCAACTTGAGCTCGGGCAGAAAGTCTTCCGGATTGCAGGGGGGCAGCTCCCCCTCGACGAGCTTCACCACGCTCGTGACGCACTTGGCCACGACCTTCGGGAGCTCCTCGACCGCGCCCCAGTCCACATCCAGGCTCAGATCGTAGCGAACACCGCCGCCGAGCGTGGCGTCGATGGAAACTTGGTCGTTCGTCGTGGAGGTGTTGCCATCCCCGTCGAAGGCCCAAACCTCGTAGCTCTGCCGGTCACCCAGATCGCCCGTGACGCTGAACTGCGGCGACACCGCGAGTGGAACGACGTCCGTCGGCGAAGACTCTCCGCCGCGCGCAAAGGGCAAGGCGTGGTCCGCGACGCGCGCATGTAAACGCCGGAATGCCATCTGCAGCGGCGCCGCCCCAGTGCGGAGCACCACCGAGCCGTCGTCGCCGGCCTCGATGTCTACGACCACGCGCAGCAGCCCGTGCGGCGTTGTCTCGGTGATGCCGGCCAACAACACCTCACCGACTCGAAGGTCCGCCAAGCTCTCGGGCAACTCTTCGAAGCGAAGGCCGCCGCCCGGCTCTATTTCCGAGAGCCGTGCCACGTCCGCCGCGCTCAGCTCGTGCGTGCTCGGAAACAGCTCGTAGTCAATGCTGCGCACCGCCTCCGAGCCGCCCGGCGACTCATCGCCGCTACAAGCAAAGGACGACAAGCCCGCGAGCCCCGCCACTACCAAGGAGACGTGCAGAGGCGCGCGCAACTTCATGGGCCACCCTAGCCCCTCCCCCGGCGCGCGCGCTTGCTATCTCGAGACCGAGCACGATCTCACGATTGCCGCGGTCTTCTTTCGTATGCCCTCGCCGCAATTCGCCCCAGTATCTGAACGCGGTGCTAACCGCAGGGTTGAAAGGAACCGTAGCAACACTGCATGCCCATTCGCTCGCCGTTGGCGTAGAGCGTCGAGTGCTTGATAAGACTGAGGTGGTCACGAATCTTATGGGAGGGAGGGCAGTCTTCCGGCACGTCTCCTCCTGCCGTGCCGCCCACGCCAGCCGTGCCGCCCGCGCCGCCGCCGCTCGAATTGGAGCCGCCAGTGGCCGCATCAGCGCCGCCCGCCCCAGCTCCCGCAGCGCCCCCGCTGCCCGCAGCGCCTCCGCTGCCTCCGGTCCCGTTAGCCCACGCCCAGGCGTCGGCTGCAGCGACGCACATCCGCTCCATCGCGACTTCCCCCGAGGGGCAGCCAGG
>DATAKF010000511.1:0-22362 GCA_036261775.1 Polyangiaceae bacterium
TCTGCTGAAAAAGTGAAGTTTTCAGGCGCGCAAACGGCGGCATTTAGGGCCCATTTGGAGGCGCGTCTCAAACCCGCGTGACGCGGCCCGAGGTGACTTGAAATTCGGCCCGCTCGGCGGACGAAAAGCTGCCGCTCCGGAACAGCTCGGGCCGGGTCGTGGTCACGAAAATCTGACCTTGAGAGGCTTGCAAGAGCTGCAGCACGCTCTCGGTGCGGTGGGCGTCGAGCTCGCTCGAGACGTCGTCGAGCAAGAGCACCGGATGGACGCGGCGCGTTTGCTCGATGCAGCGCAGCTCGGCCAGCTTCAGCGACAACGACAGCAGCCGCTGCTGCCCTTGCGAAGCGTCACTGCGCGCGGCGCGGCCCTCGATTTGCAATGAGAGCTCGTCACGCTGCGGGCCGAAGCTGGCGCGACCGCGCCGGCAGTCTTCTGGCCTGCGGGCTCGCAGCTCGCCCTCGAAATCTCGTGCGTTCTGGCTGCCGCCAGGCTCGTAGGTCGCCTTCAGCTGGAGGCCGCTCGGGGTCACGCTCCCAAAGGCTTCGGCCAGCTCGGGAACCAGCTTTTGAGTAGCTTCGAAGCGCGCGCGCGCGAAGCGGGCACCATGCTCCGCCGCAACCCTTTCGAAATCGCCCAGCTCGGGCGCGGAGACGCCGCGCGTGTCGAGCAAGCGTTGCCGATCTTTGAGCGCCTCGGCGTAGCGCCGCGCGGCTTCGGCGCCGGGCGGATCGGCGTACAAGATCAAGCGGTCGAGCAAGCGCCGTCGCTCGCCTGCGGCTCCCGTCACCAGCTCCAGATCGCGCGGGTGAAATACCACCACGGGCGTGCGCACGGCGTAGCTGGCCAGAGTCTTCGGGCGCTTGCCGTCCAGCTCGACGCTGCGCCCGCGCTGACTGAGCTTCAGGCTCAGCTCGCGCACGAAGCTGCCTTCGCTCACGGTGGCGCTCACACGGGCCTGCTCGTCGCCCGTGCGCAGGACTTGGGGCAGCTTGTCGGTCCGGAAGCTGCGCGTCGTAGCGACCGCGTACAGCGCCTCCAAGACGCTGGTCTTACCCTGGCCGTTGTCGCCCCATATCAGGTTCAGCGCCGGGCTGGGCTCGACGCTGGCCGAGGCGATGTTGCGGAAGCTCGCGAGGCGGGCCTTTTCGAAGCGCAGGCTGGCGACGCCAGAGGCGCCCATCAAATCCGCATGGGCATGATCACGGCTTGGTAGCTCTTGGTCGGGCTGTCGCTGGCGGGCTTGATGACCGCCGGATCCAGCTCGCCCGAGATGCCGAGCGCGACTTCTTCGTCGGTGATGGCGCCCAGCACGTCCAAGAAGTAACGCGCGTTGAAGCCCACCGTGACCTCGGGACCGTGGTAGTCGGCGGCCACTTCGTCGAAGCCTTCGCCGCTGTCGGGGCTCTCGCTCTCGAAGCGAATCTTGCCGCCGCCCAGCGTGAGCTTCACGCCGCCCGTACGGTCGCTGGCAGCCACCGACACGGCGCGCAGGGCGTCGGTCAAGGCCGCGCGCTGAGCCCGTACGGTACGCTCGCTGTGCTCCGGAATGACCTGCTGGTACGGCGGAAACTGCGCGTCCACCAGCTTCACGCTGAACGAGAACCCAGCCAGCTCGAAGAACGCATTCGGCCCGCTCTGGACCATCTTGATCTCGGAGCTATCCGCGCCGTCTTTGCCCTCGGTCAGCGCTTCTTCGCACAAGCGGCGAAGCTCCTGCACGCCCTTGAGCGGGATCAGCATCGTGGCGCTGGCGTGCTTGCCCTTCACGGCCACTTCGAGCTTGCTCAAGCGGTGACCATCCGTGGTCACCATGCGCACGCGATCGTTGTCCCACTCGAACAGCGCGCTGTTCAGGTGCAGCCGCGTCTCGTCGGTCGAAATCGAAAAGTGCGTAGCAGCGATCAGCGACGCGAGCGTCACGACGTCCAGCGTGGCCACGGTGGCTTTCGCGTCGGGCGCGGGCAGCGACGGAAACTCTTCGCCGGGCACGCCGTGCAGCGTGAAGCGACGCGCAGAGCCGACCGCGCGAATCACGGCTTGCGTGCCCGTGACCTGCAGCGCGACTTGGCCTTCGGGCATCATGCGCACGCGCTCGAACAACTCACGCGCGCCGAGCGCGATGGATCCACCGCTTTCGATCTTCGCCGGGATCTTGCCGCTGACGGAGACGAACAAATCGGTGGCGGCGAGCCGCAGCTCGTTCGGCGACGCGACCTCGAGCAACACGTTGCCCAACACGGGCATGGTGCTTTTCTTGTCGGCAACGCCCTGACAGCGCCCGAGGACTCGGAGCAGGTCCTTCTTGCTCACGACAACGTGCATGGGGGCCGACGTGTAACCGGGCGGGCGCTGAAGCGCCAGTGGTTCGGCGCAGGCGGCGTCGAGCCGTTCGGGGCGCGCGCTGAGGGCGCGGAGCGAGACGCTTCTCTCTCTCAGATCTCTTAAATTTAAATTTAATAGAAGTAGTGATAGGGCCTGTGGAAACTGGGGTTAACCCCGTAACCTACTGAAACAATGGGTCTATTTCTCCACCAGCCTGTGGATCTGACGGTCCATCAGATCTCCGATAACTTGCCAGACTCCCGGGCCGATCGGGTTTGTCCCTGCTTCGCCCCAAGGCCGTCCCCGGGGTTTTCCGGAAGTTATCCTCAGCCTGTGGAGGGGCTGGCCAAGGGGCCGATCTGACTAAAAAGTGTCCGTGAATTGGCTCGCTCCTGCGTGCCCGTGCCCGACGGTCCGTGAGTGACCGGATTGAGTGTAGGCCTTGCCTGCGCGCCCAGCTGGGCGCGTCGCGCGCGGGCACGGCCCGCGCCGGGAACCTTGGCCTAGGCAGCGGAAGCGCGCGTGTCGGGCGGATTTTTCGGGCACGGGCACGGCACGTGTACGGGGAGACCAGCAGGTAGGGACGCGTCGTGACTAAGCCGCGGCGCCCTTTTTGGCTTTTTTGCCACCGCGAGCGGCGCCGCCCCGTTTGGCTTTCTTGCCCAAGCCGGGGTTGGCCGAAACGATGCGCGCTAGGGCCTCTACGAGGGCGCGTCGCGCGCTTTCGTAGGTGCTGGGACCGACACGCCCATCGCGGCGAGCGCGCTCCAGGGCGACGAGCTCGTCGAGCAGCACGCGGCGGGCGCGTTCGGCGTCACGATCTTGCAGATCGGCTTGCGTCTCGCTGCCTAGCTTGCCGCGGAACGCAGCGATGCCTAGCCCTGCCACCACGGTGGCAATGAACACCGCGATCCAACGACCCGAGCCTGGCGTTGGAATCCCTGACAGCGACGCTGTGAAGCCGCCCAGACCCGAGGCTTGACCGCGCACGGCCACGCGGCGCGTGACCAGCAAGCGCTGGCCATTGTTGACGTCTACCTGCGGCTTTTCGAAGCCGGCGACGTCGATTTCCATGCCGACCGGAGCCTCGGCGATGAAGCGAATTTCGCCGACGTGGGGCGGCAAGCCGAAGTCGAAGGACGCGCTGGTTTCCTCGTGGCGCGGCACTTGAAAGCGGAACGACGCGCTCTGTTGGCCCGGCGCGAAGGTGCCCTTCAGCTTCACGCCTTTGCCTGGTTCTTCCTCGAAGCCGACGTCGGTCTGCGACTCGCCGGCTTTGAAGGCTTTGAAGCCGCTTGGCAGGCTCATTCGCGCGTCGAGCGGAACCCAGCTGAGGCTGCTGCGGTTGCCGTAGCGGAACAGCACCTCGAACTGAAACACGTCGGCGCGCGTCTCGACGAACACGTAACCAATGGAGCCGACAGCGGCTTCAGCCGGGTCGCGCGTCACCGGGTACACGTGGAGCAGCGCCATCAGGCCCATGTCGGCCTTCAGCTGCATCGGGTCCGACGAGTACTCGGCGGGGCCGGATTTTGCCGAGATTCTGTAGCTGTAGTCGCCGCCCGTCGCCAGGCCGCTGAAGCGCACCATGCCGCCCAGATCCGTCGTGGCGTGGCGCTCGTTGCGCTGCTCGCCTTCGGAGATCTTTTGGAACTGCACGCTGAGCTTGACGTCGGTGTTGGGCAGCGGATCGCCCGCAGCGTCGACGATCCGAGCGACGATGGTGCCCGCCGGCACTTCGGGGGCGGCTACGATCGCGTCTTGCTCGGGCGCGTGCGGTGCCGCTGGCGCGTGCGGCGCAGCTTGCGTGCCCACGGCAGGGTGACCGGCAGGCATGGGCTGCGCGGCGGCGGCTGCAGGCTGGGCGGCGGCTGCAGGTTGCGCGGAAGCTGCGGGCTTTGCAGACGGCGCGGGAGCCTGTGCGAAGCCGCTGGCGGGGGCCGCAAGTGTTGCGGCGAGCAAGAGCCGGGACAGGCGCTTCACGGCGTTTCCTCCGGCTTGGCGGGAGCTTCTGGAGCGGACTCGAGCGCAGCTTCTGGAGCGGGCTCGGCGTCTACTGCGGCTTCGGGTGCTGCGTTGGCTTCCGGCGCGGGCGCCGCTTCGGGCTTGGACACGGGCGTGATGCCGGCGCGCGCCAAGCGCTGCTCGAGCGACTTTTCGACTTCTTCGCGCGCGGAGCCGAGCGACTCGTCGACGCTTTGGATCAGGCGCTTGGCTTCGGCGCGGTACTGCGCCAGCAGCTGCGCGTAGTCTTGCGGCGAGATCTTGCCGACGCTGCGCTCGTACTCGAGATCTTTGAGCGCGCGCAAAACCGAGCGCTTCTCTTCTTCGACCTTCGAAGGCGCGCCCATGCCGAGCGCTTCTTCGAAGCCGAGCGGAGTTCCGCCGGTCAGGCTCTGGACGCTGCCCCACAAGAGCGTGATCACGAGCGCCACGGCGCCGGCCGCCAGCACGAGCAGCATCATCTGGATGCCCCAAACGACATCCACCACGATGGCCGCGAGGATCCACGCGAGCGGCACGACCTTGCGCAACAGCGCCAGCTGCTCAGGCGACAGCAGCTCGCTTCGCTCGGCCTGGGTTTCGGGCTCGGCCACGACCGGCTCGGGCGCCTCTACCTCCTGAGCGGGCGCTGCGGTTTCGGGCGTTGCTTTGGCTTCTTCAGACACGCGGCTCGCTGTGTCTAACACCATCGGGGCGCTTCCGCCGAGCGGCGAATACGGCGCCTACCCCCAAACCGAGCAGGGTTGCGCCGAGCGGCGGCAAGGAGCGGGACCAGGGCACCTCGGCCCTGGGCATCGGGGAGGCGGGAGGCGCTGTGGAGGCGGGGCGCATGCTGGCGTAGGCGTAGCTGGGCGACATGGCCAGCCAGAGCGAAAACGCCGTGCCGGCCGCCACACCCGCGCCGGCGCGCACGTAAGCCCAGGCGCCCAACTCGCCGAAAGCCAGCTCGGGCCAGAGCGAGATGCAGGCGCCCAGCACCAGCACCGTGCCGCCCAGCCAGATCCACATCACCAGTGGGTTGACGTGAAAGCGGAAGGTGCCGCGCTTGCTCTGCGGATCGACCGTCCCGATGACCGTGTAGAGATCTTGTCGCAGGCTCTGCAGCAGGCTCACTTCAGTCGTGGGGCCGTCGGGGTTCTTGGCGAAGAAGAACTTGGCCGGGTGAATTTGCCCGAGGCTCTTGCCGTTCTCCTTCACGTCGAAGTCGGCGAACAGCATGCGCTTGTTCAGGTCCGCTTGTTCTTCGGCGCTGCACTTCGGGTTGCCCGGGCACATGCGGGTGCCCAAGTACTTGATGTCGAAGTTGCCGATCTGGTGCGACTGGCCGGGCACCAACGTCACCTCGCGCTCGAGGTTCCAGGCCGAGCCGACGAAGCCGATGAACATGCCCACGATGCCCAAGTGCACGATGTAGCCGCCGTAGCGACGGCGGTTCTTGGCAACCAGGTTGAAGAGAGCGCCCAGCACGCCCTCGGGCTCGCCGCGCTTTTCTGCCGACCGCCGGCGGGCGCTCACGCCGCGCTGAAATTCCTGGACGATCACCGCGACGTTGAAGGCGGCGAGCGACACGACCACCACCGGTGCCAGCGAGCCAATCTTCTGCAAGATCACGCCGACCAGGCCCGGGTAGAACGGGTCGCGCGGCACCATGGCCGGGTAGCCAAAGCGCTCGCCGATGGCGAAGTGCAAGACGGCTGCGGTCACGAACGCGATGCCAGGCCACTTGAAGGCTTGCTTGAGCGCGCCCTCGCTGGTCTTGCGCCAACCGAACAGCGGCGCCAGCCCCATCAGCGCGAAGATCACGATGCCGATCGGGGCGAGCCAACGGTTGAAGAAGGGCGGGCCGACCGTGACCGTCTCGTGCCACAGCTCCGAGAGCTTGGGGAACATGGTGGCGGTGACGATGAACGTCATGGCGCCGAGCAGGGCCCAGTTGTTGACCACGAACATGGCCTCACGGCTGGCCACCGACTCGATTTCGGCTTTGGCGCGGAGCTGCGGCAAGCGCCAGATGATGAGGCCGGCCGAGGCGCCCGCGATGAGGCCCATGAAGTAGAGGAAGTACGTGCCGATCTCGCTCTGAGCGAAGCTGTGAACGCTGGCGATGATGCCCGAGCGCGTCAGGAACGTGCCGAAGATGGTCAGGAAGAACGTGAAGCAGATCAGGAACACGTTCCAGACCTTGAGCATGTTCCGGCGCTCCTGAATCATCGTGGAGTGCACGTAGGCGGCGGCCGTGAACCACGGCAAACAGGCGGCATTTTCTACTGGGTCCCAGGCCCAGTAGCCGCCCCAGCCCAGCTCTTCGTACGCCCAGCGCATACCCAGCACGTTGCCGATGGACAGGAACATGAAGCCGAACAGCATCCACTTGCGGGTGGCGACGATCCATTCGTTGTCGAGCCGGCCCGTCACCAGCGCCGCGACACAGAACGCGAACGGCACCGCGCAGCCGACGAAGCCCGTGTAGAGCGCCGGCGGGTGGATGATCATCCAGTAGTTTTGCAGGAGCGGGTTCAAGCCCTCGCCATCGGGCCGCGCGCCAGCGATGTTGGTCTCGAACGGGTTGGCGCTGAACAGCATCAGGATCGCGAAAAACGCGATGATCACCATCAAGGTCGCGATGATGAATGGCTGCAGCTCTCGATAGCGGCCCTTGAGCCACGCGACGCATGCGCCCGTGTAGACGGCGAGCAGCAGCGACCACCAGAGCAGCGAGCCGTCTTGTCCGCCCCACAGTGAGGTGAGCAGGTACACCCACGACATGGACCGGTCGCTGTAGTGCGACACGTAGCGGATGCGGAAGTCGTGCGCCTGGAAGGCGTAAGCCAGCAGCAGCACACCGAGCAGCACCAGCCCACAGGTGCCGTACGCACCCAAGCGCGCTGCAGTGAGCAACCGCGGCCGACCGCGGCCGGCCGCCAGCGACACCGCGAAGGTGTACGCGGCCGCGACCAAGATGGCGTAGAGCACGCCGGTGCCGAATTCAGGGAGTGACTGCCACATGACGCGCCGGAGCTTAGCGTGGTTTGTGGCCGGGAGCGCCCGCGCGCGTGGATATTCAAGCCGCCTAGCATTCGGCTGGTCTCACCCTTTTCCAAGCCGCCTGCGCTCATCGGCTCGGCTGGAATGAAAGCCAAGCGACGACTGTTGGCGGGCGGCTGGAGCGCGCGGTGCCGCTCCCGGCCCCGACTACTGAACAAGGCCTGGTGCCAGAGGCACCAGTGGATCGCCCCCACCCAACCTTGGCGAGGGCAGATCACGATCATCCACCGAGGACCCGAGTGAACGAAACTCGGCGAGGCCGAGCGCCCGCTTCACCTCAGGTAGCGAGGGTCGCGGGACGCTCACCCCAAGGCACGGAGGAGACCCAGCCCAACGCCAGAGGCACCAGTGGATCGCCCCCACCCAACCTTGGCGAGGGCAGATCACGATCATCCACGGAGGCCCCGAGTGAACGAAACTCGGCGAGGCCGAGCGCCCGCTTCACCTCAGGTAAGCGAGGATCGCGTGACGCTCACCCCAAGGCACGGAGGAGATCCAACCTGCGGTTTCCAGCCTCAGGTGGAAACCGTGGTACCGCCAGGCTCGCCGAGACAAACCCTGCGGATATTGCCGCGGGCCATCTTGAAGACCCGGATGGCGAGGCTGTGCTCGCGACAGAGCGCGACGGCCGTGGAGTCCATTACCCCGAGGTGATCGGCCAAAAAGCGGTCGTAGGTGACGCGCTCGAGCATCTTGGCGTCGGGGTGGCGGCGCGGGTCCTTCTCGTAGATGCCGTCGACCTTGGTAGCCTTGAGCAGCGCGTCGGCGCGCATTTCCATGGCGCGGAGCGCCGCGGCAGTGTCGGTCGAAAAGTATGGGTTACCGGTGCCGGCGGCGAAGATCACCGCGTGGCCGCGATCCATGTGCCGCATGGCGCGTCGGCGAATGTACGGCTCGGCCAGCTGCTTGATCTCGATGGCGGTCATCACGCGGGTTGGCACGCCCGAGCGCTCCAGCGCGTCTTGCAGCGCGAGGGAGTTGATGACCGTGGCCAGCATGCCCATGTAGTCGCTCTGCGCGCGATCCATGCCTTCGCTGGCGCCGCGCAGCCCGCGGAAAATATTGCCGCCGCCCACCACCAGGCCCAGCTGCACACCCGTTGCGTGCACCTCGGCGAGCTCCATCGCGGTGTCCTTCAGCATCTGCGTGTCGATGCCGGAGCCGCCCTCTTTGCCGCTCAGGGCTTCACCCGAGAGCTTCAAGATGACGCGCTTGTAGCGCAAGGTTCCGACGCTGCTTGCGGGGCCAGATTGGTTTTCCACGACTCGGACACGTAGCCCTGGCGCCCGGATTACGCAACCGCTTCTATTCTCGTGGGTCGGCGGGTCGCGGCCTCGCGGTCGCGCTCCGCGGCTCGCGCTCGCGGTCGCGAGGCCACGCCTTGCTCGGCCCGCCGCGTTCGCGCGCACGTGCCTGGCGCGCCACCCTGGGCCGTAGTAATTCCGGCTCCGCATGGTTCTTCCGGCCCCTCGCCACGCCGTAGTTCTGTCGCTGGCGGCGCTGGTGGCGCTCGGTTGCCACACCAAATCAGGCTCCGGGACGGCCCCGAGCGCCTCAGCCAGCGCGGCCCCACCGTCCGGGCTCACGCCCGAGCTTGCGGCGCGCGTCTTGGCCAAGGTGGGTAACCACGAGATCACGCTGGGCGAATATGCCGCCACCTTGGACCGGATGGATCCGTTCGAGCGGCTCCGCTACCAGTCGGCGGACCGGCGAAAACAGCTGCTGGACGAGCTGGTCGACCTCGAGCTCCTGGCCGAAGAGGCGCGCCGCCGCGGCCTCGACAAACAGCCCGAGACCCAAGAGCGCGTGCGTCAGATGCTGCGCGACGAGCTCCTCGCGGAAGTGCGCGCCAGCGTGCCGACGCCCAATGACATTTCCGAGGCTGACGCGCGGCGTTACTACGACGAGCACCGCGACGACTTTCGCGAGCCGGAGCGGCGTCGCGTCGCGCACATCGCGCTCGGCAGCGAAGCCGAAGCCAAGGCCGTCCTCGAAAAGGCCCTGACCGCGAGCCCGAGCGAGTGGGGCAAGCTGGTCGAGACCAAGTCCAAAGACAACCGCAGCAAGCCCAGCACCTCGCTCCCACCCGAGCTAGCTGGCGATCTGGGGATCGTGGGCCCGCCGGGTCACGCGCGTGGCGAAAACCCCAACGTGCCGGATGCCTTGCGCGCCGCCGTGTTCGAAATCGACAAGTTGGGCGGCGTGCTCCCCCGCCCGGTGTCCGCAGCCGGTAGCTTTCACATCGTGCGCATGACCGGCAAGACCGACGCGCGCGATCGCACCTTTGCCGACGCGGAGCGCTCGATCCGCGTGGCGCTGGTGCAAGAGCGCATCCGCACGCGCGAAGCCGAGCTCGAGACCGAGCTGAAGAAGAAGTACCCGGTCACGATCGACGAAGCGCAGCTGGCGAAGATCCCCCTTCCCGCGCTCTCTGCGCCTCCGGCGAAGGCGCCTGCACCCAAGTGACCACGCTCCTTCCGCTCGTTCAAAGCGCTGAGCCCGCGTGGCAAGCCGAGCTCCGCGGTGCCCTGCGCTCGCTCGCCGACTTGGAGCGGCATTTCGAGCTCACGCCGTCCGAGCGCGAAGGCGCGCGCCGCGCCGAAGCCGAGGGCTTTCCGATCTCGGTCACGCCGTACTACGCCAGCCTCGCCGATCGCCACGATCCCAACTGCCCGATCCGCCGGCAAATCGTGCCGCGCGCCGAAGAGGCCCAAGAAGGCCGCGGCGATTTGCGCGACCCGCTGGGCGAAGAAGCGCACGAGGCCGCGCCCGAGCTGATCCAGCGCTACCCGGATCGCGCGCTGCTCCTCGCGACCGATCGCTGCGCGGTCTACTGCCGGTTCTGCACGCGCAGCCGCTTGGTCGGCAACGGCGGGGGTCCGCGCTCGCTGGAGCGCTTGGAGCCGGCCTTCGCGTACCTGCGCGCCCATCCGGAGGTGCGCGACCTGATCGTCAGCGGGGGCGATCCGCTGGCCATGGCGACGGGGCGGCTCACGGCGTTGCTGACCGAGCTGCGCAGCATCCCCAGCATCGAAACCATCCGGCTTGCCACGCGCGTGCCGGTGGTCTTGCCATCGCGCATCAACGCCGAGCTGCTCGACGCTCTGCGGCCGCTCCACCCGCTGTGGGTGATGACGCACTTCAATCACCCCAAAGAGTTGTCGGAGGCGTCGCGTGCGGCCTGCCGGCGCCTGGCCGACGCCGGCTTTCCGGTGATGAACCAGACCGTGCTCCTGCGCGGCATCAACGACGACGCCGACACGCTGAAGGCGCTGTTTCGCGGCTTGGTGCGCGAGCGCGTGCGGCCTTACTACTTGCTGCAAATGGACCCGGTGCGCGGCACTTCGCACCTGCGTACGCCGCTCGCACGGGGCGTCGAAATCATGGAACAGCTGCAGGGCCGGCTCAGCGGCATCGCGCTGCCGAAGCTGATCGTCGACACCCCCGGCGGCTTCGGCAAAGTGCCGCACGGGCCGAGCTACGTGCTGTCGCGCGATGCCGAGGCCGGCCTGACGCGCTTCCGCACGCCGCGCGGGGTCGAAGTCGACTACGTCGATCCCAAGAGCTGATCGATGCGGCCGAGCAGCTCCGCCGGCGTGACGGGCTTGGACAGGTAGGCGGTAGTTGCTCCTTCGCCCAGCGAGCGGTCGCCCGGATAGCCTGACAGCAAGAGCACACGCAGCTGGGGCGAGCGCGTGAGCAGCTCGCGAGACAGCTCCACCCCGCCCATGCCGGGCATCACGACGTCGGTGATCAGAAGCTCTAGCCCCGGCAGGCCGGCGGCGGCTTGCAAGGCCTCTTGGGCGTCGCCCGCGACCGTTACCTCGTGCCCGGCGCGGCGCAGAATGGTCGCGATCACGTGGCGCACGGCCTCGTCGTCGTCTACGAGCAGCAGCTTCGAGAGCCGGCGAGCGGCCCGCGGCGCCGCTCGCAAGTGGCTCGAGACAGGCTCGCTCGAGGCTGGAAAATACACGGAGAAGCTCGAGCCTTGCCCCGGCTCGCTCTCGACCACGATGTGCCCGCCGTGCTGTTTGACGATGCCGTACACGGTCGCAAGGCCCAGCCCCGTGCCCAGCGCGGGGCTCTTGGTGGTGAAGAACGGCTCGAACACGCGCTCCTGAGTCTCGGCGGTCATGCCCAAACCGCTGTCACGCACGCGCAGCGTCGCGTATTTGCCGGGCAAGAGCGGCGCCAGCTGCTCCGGGTGCTGTAGCGTGGTCGTGAACGTCTCGATCCACAGCTGCCCGCCGTCGGGCATGGCGTCCCGCGCGTTGGCGACCAAGTTGAGCAACACCTGATCGAGCTGGCTCGGATCGGCCACGATGTTGGGCAGCTCATCGAGCAGCTCTGTGTTGATGCCGACGTGCTCGGGCACCATGCGCCGCAAGAGGTCGGAAAGCTGCCGCACGCTGTCGTTCAGCGATAACGAGAGCGGCCGCGACGGTTGGCGACGTCCGATGGCCAGCAGTTGGCGCGTGATGCTAGCGGCGCGCTCGGCGGCGGCTTCGATGCTGCTCAGGCTCTCTTCCTGCTCACCGTCGAGCTTGGTCATGCGCATCAGCTGTAGGTTGCCGAGCACGACGGTCAGCAGGTTGTTGAAGTCGTGCGCCACGCCTCCCGCGAGCTGGCCAATCGCTTCCAGCTTGCGCGCTGCGCGCAGCTGTTCTTCCAGATCTTGCTGACGCTTTTCGGATTTTACCTGCTCGCTGATGTCGCGGATCACCAGGTCGACGCCCTGGGAGCCGTCGGCGCGCCGCACGCTCCGGGCGTTCGATTCCGCGAAAACCCGGCTGCCGTCGGGCCGCGTCAGCTCGAAGCGAAAGAGCGAGCTGCCTTCGCCGGATTTGAGCGCCTGGTAGCGCGCGCGGGCTTGGGCGAGCGCTTCGTCGCTCAGCGCGCCTTGGTTGCCGTCGAACATTTCGCCCAGCTGCTGCTCGCGCGGGCGGCCGATCAGCTTTTCGTGGGCGCGGTTCACGCGCACCAGCCGTCCGTCTTGGTCGAGCGACACCATCGCGTCCGGCGCTTCTTCGACCAGATCGCGGAAGGCGGCTTGCTCGCGGCGCAAGCGGCGCATGGTCGACGACAAGCTCCAAGCCGTGATGGCGATCAGCCCGCCAGCGCCCAGCAGCTGGATCACCAACGCGCCCGCGTACTGCGCGTCGTCGTGGATCAACGGGCGCGTGACCTGACCGCTGCTGAACAGGTGGAACACGAACAGCGAGCCCGCACTGCCCGCGGAAGCCACGATCAGCGCGCCACGCCAGCCCAAGAGCTGTCCCGCCAGCACGGCGCTCACGAACAGCGTCAAGGTAGCGGGCGTCCGCAAACCGCCGCTCGTCACCTGGCTCGTCAACGACAACGCTGTGAGCCCGACCACGATCACCCAGGCTTGCGGCTTCACGTAGCCGCGGCGCAGCCCACGCTCGCACAGCACGGCCACCAGCAGCGCGCCCAGTAGCGGCAGCCGCCGGCTCAGCGGTAACGTCTGCGCCAGCGTCGCCAGCCCGTAGCCGGTGATGCATAAAAGGCAGACGACCAGCACCAAGCGGAGCAGCTGGGCAGCCCGTCGATCGTCGTCGTCTTCGAACGCGGGCGTCTGGAAGAAAGAAAGAAGCCAGGCCTTCATGCAGACCTCATCCTTGGCCTCATCTCGACTGGTGGCCACGCCAGCCGATCCTGGCTTCTGGCTTCACTGCGCCTCCGGCGCTCCTTCGGCTCGGGCCGTGGGTCTCCGTGGACTCCGTCCAGCAAGCTGGACTCCGTCCACTCCGGCTCGTTTTGGCTCCGGTCCGATGCTCACGTGCCCACGTACGCTCGAGGAGAGGCGGGTAGCCACCCCGCTTGGTCCTCGCCAAAGCCTCGCCAGAAACCAGGCTTGGCTGGCGGGCAGCTGTGAACAAACCGATCATCAGACGGAGGGCTCAGGGGCAAGAGTCGCAGGGTGTCGGATGACACTGCGGCCACTTCCGGCGCCCGCTTAAGCCTCCTTCAGCGGCCGAATTTGGCGCGCAAGGCCGTGCAGACCGGCTCGGGCGCGTAGCGGGTCACGTCGCCGCCGTGACTGGCGATCTCGCGAACCAGCGAGGCGCTGATGAAGCCGTAGTTCGTGCGCGTCGGCAGGAACACGGTGTCGATCTCGGGCCGCAAGTCGGCGTTGGCGTGCGCAATCTGCAGCTCGTACTCGAAGTCGGTGCCGGCGCGCAGCCCGCGCACCACGACGCGCGCTCCCACGCGCTTGCCGTAGTCGACCAGCAGGCCTTCGAACGACTCCACGCGCACGTTGGAGTACGGCACGCAAATCTCTTTCATCAACGACAGGCGCTGCTCGACCGTGAACAGCGCCGAGCGCACGCGGTTGATGCCGATGGCCACGATGACTTGCGGGAATAGCTTCGACGCGCGCTCGACCAGATCCAAATGGCCGAACGTGGGCGGATCGAAGCTGCCGGCGTAAATCGCGAGCTGGGTCTCGCTCACTTGGACCCCGGCTTCGGCGGCGCACCCGCTTTGCCGCCCAGCGTGGGCGCTTTGCCCGCGGGCGCTTTGCCTGCGGGCGGCTTGCCCGGCTGGCTGGGCGCCGCCTCTTCCTTGTCGAGCTCTTCGTACGAGCCGTCATCGGGCGGCGCGTCGGTGCTCCAGTCGATGGGCGCTTGGTTCAGCGCTTCGCGCGGCATGTCTTCGAGCCACATGGTGCGGCCGCCGTCGACCAGCGTGACGCGAAAGCTCGCGAACAAGCCCGAGCCCACCAAGCCGTCCAGCTCGATGCCCAAGCCTTCTTCGCGCTCCCTGACCGGGTCGTTACCGGACAGGCCCGGCACGTTCGGCACGTCGAACGCGCCCAAGCGCAAGAGCGGCACGGTGCCGGCGCGCAGCGAACCTTGATTCGGCACGGCCTTCAGGCTGTCTAGCGAGACGCCGGCTTTGGCCCAGCCGCCGTCGTCGAGCGCGACCGGAAACGGAATCGACGTGTCGATCAATAGCGACGCCGACTTCTGGGCAGCCGCCGAGCCCAACCCGCCGCGCAGCAGCATGCCGCCGCCGCGCACGTAGTTCAGCTTCACCGCGGTGGCCTCGGGTGGAGGTGGCGCCTCGAAGTTGCGCACCACGAACTGCCCGCCCATGAAGTCGAACGTCGGGTGAAGGTGGCGCAGCAGGTTCACGCCCAAAAGGGCGCGGATGGGCGCGTTGACTTGCCGCGAAATGCCCGACAAATCCTTGGAGACAGCCGGTACGTCGCGCACCTCGATCTTGTCGCCGAAGCGCAGCGAAACCCAGCTTGGCTCCGTGCCCTTGCTGGCGTCGAGCACGACCTCGGCGGTGCCCGTTGCGATCAAGCCGAGCGCCGGCTCACCCGAAATCTCGAGCGGCACGATCAACGCCGCGGTGCCGACGCGCGGCATCTCGCTGACCGCCACCATGCCGCCCGTCATCGAGAAAGGCTTGCGACCGATGCCGCGCCGCGAAAGCTTGGCGATGTCGGAGGCCCACGGGTCCTTCACGTCGGGATCGGCCACCAGCCGCTCCAGCTCGTCGGCGGCTTGCTCGACGTCGCCGTTGTACCAAAGCGCGCGACCGCGAATCGAGCTGGCTTCGGTGCCTTCGACGCCCTTCAGCAGCACCGCCACCTTGGCGTACTCCAAACGCGCCAGCGCGATGCGCGCGGCCAGCAAGCGAATCTCCGGACGATGCGCGTCGGCGTGCAGCGCGCTGTCGACGGCCGTCTCGGCGTCTTCGATGTCACCGCCGCGGAAGCTGGCGTCGGCGCGGTCGAACCACTTTTTTGCCAGCGGCGGCCAGTCCGCCTCACCGGGGCCCGCCGCGGCGCAGCTCACGCTGAGCGCTGCGAGCAAGGCGAGCGCAGGCCGCAAGCTCGAGGCCAGAGACGGAGCCAGAGACCGAGATCGGGTTCGCAGAGCAGGCACGAAGGCGGGTCGCAAGGTACGGGACATCGTTTCGGGGTCGGACTCTGGCTCAGGAATCCGGTAGAGGCGACGGGATTGTTTCAAAACCGGGTCGATCCCCGCTGGGGCCGCGCCGAGACCCGCCAATCTCTCGAGAAATTCTCACTGTTTCCCCCAACGGCCCCGAGGCGAGCTAGATTGATCTTTCGTGGAGCCCACGGGCAGCGAGGCCTCAGTAGAACCCGCCAAGCGCGATGTTCTGAGCCTGCCCGTCTTGCTGCTCAACCGGCACTTCGCGCCCGTCACGATCGCGACCGCCAAGCGCGCCTTCTGTCTCTTGTACGGCGGCGCCGCTCACGCAGTCGACGGCGAGGGCGACACCTACGACTTCAGTGACTGGCTCAGCCTGCCGGTGCGCGAGGCTGACGATCGTCTCCCGATCATCGGTCGAGAGATCCGCGTACCGCGCGTCTTGCACCTGCTCCGCTACGAGCGCACGCCACGAGCGGTCGTGCGCCTCACGCGCAAGAACCTGATGCTGCGCGATCAGTTCCAATGCCAATACTGCGGCAAGCGCCCCAGCCAGCGTGATCTGAACGTGGACCACGTGATGCCGCGCTCGCGCG
The DNA here is from genome assembly GCA_036261775.1 of Polyangiaceae bacterium. GTDB lineage: Bacteria > Myxococcota_A > Polyangia > Polyangiales > Polyangiaceae > PMG-095. Next base: position 15,899 of record DATAKF010000511.1, read on the forward strand.
GAGGCCAAGATTCGTGGGAGAACTTGGTGGTGTCGTGCCGCTTCTGCAACTTGAAGAAGGGGCGTCGCACCCCGCAAGAAGCGAGCATGAACTTGCTGCGCCCGCCGCTGCGCCCGCGCTGGTCCACCGCCACCCAAATCTTGCTCGTCGCCCGCACTCCCTACGAAGAGTGGGATCCGTTCTTGAAAGCCGGCTAAGGCCGCGGATTGACTCAGCGCTTGTGTAGCGGGTGGGTCGGGTGTTTAGTCATGGGCCATGAAGCGCGCGTTTGCACTAGCAGCCGTCTCGTTGTTCGCGGTGGGTTGTGGCGGAGACGCCGCTAGCGCGGGACCGGCAAAATCGCCCGATGACGCAGCCGCAGCAGCGGCCGACGCACCGGCAGCCGACGCACCGGCGCCCGCAGCCGACGCGCCTGCAGCGGACAAACCAGCCGACAAGCCCGCCGCTGGCACGGACGACGGCGCTTGGGCTGGCGAAGCGGAAGCCAAGAGCTCCAAAGCGCCTGCCGACGGCAAGACCGAGACCCGCACCATGGAAGTCATCGCGCAGGTCGTGAAAGACAACCGCAAGCCGGTGCGCGAGTGCTTCGACAAGGCCAAGAAGGATCTGCCGGACTTGAAGGGTGACATGGTCATTCACTTCGTCGTCGACCCCGACGGCAAGGTGAAGAAGGCGGAGCTGAACCAAGAGCGCTCGAGCATCAAGTCGCCGGCCGTCGTCGACTGCTCGATCAAGGTCATCCAAGCCATCAAGTTTCCGCCCTCGTCGCGCGGCATGGACACGACCGTCAACTACCCCTTCAACTTCAACTGAACGTGAACTCGATCGCGCCGCGCAGAAGCTTGTTTCCGGTCGCGGCGGGTGAAGATCCGTATCAAACGCTGCTCAGCGAGACGCGCGCGCTGCATCGCGAGCAGCGCGCCCAGCGCGAAGCTTGGCTGTCGGAGCTGCAGCTCGAGGGGCGCGACGACGCCTTGTTCGAGTTCGAGGTCCTGCTCAAGGCCGCCGCTTGCTTCTCCAACCCGCGTAATCACCCCGGGCCGCCGCGCCGCACGGCCATCGTGGCGCTCGATTTCCGGGCCGACATGGCGGCCTTTCACGACGGCTTGATGCGCGCCATCTCGCTCGCGCGCCAGCTGCTCGGCTCAGCCGACCGCGCCTTCGTCTTTCACCGCTACCTCGAGACGGTGCTGCCGGAGGACAACGCGCGCACCCGCCTGCTCAGCCAAGGCTCCAACCAAACCAGCCCCGAAGAGAGCCTGATCACCCTGCGCCACGGCCTGACCGCGGGCGCCGAGGTGATCGAAGGCCTCTTGCGCTCCCAGCGCGTGCCCTTTCGGCTCTTTCACGCGGCGCTGGCGCAGGTCTATCGCGAGATCGACCGCAGCACGTTCTTCAATCCCCTGAACGCGCTCGAATTCCGGCCCGAGTTCGACCGCATCAAGTCAGCGCAGGTGCTGGACCTGATCCGCAGCGTGCCGGGTCCCGAAGCGCACCGGCTGGTGGCGCTGACGTTCCTGTCGCTATTCCGGATGCTGCGCTACCTGACCTTGATCACGCGCATCTTGGCGGATCCCGGCAAGCGCCGCGAGCAGCAGGGCAGCACCTACCTGGTGCTCAGCGTGCTCCGCTCCGACGCCCGCGCCCTCAGCGACTACCTGCGCCAGCGCTCCGGCCAGCTGCTCTCCGAAAGCTTCGAGCGCGACCTGATGAGCGTGCCAGCGTCGCAGCTGCGCGAGCGCTCCGCCCACCTGCGCGCCTCCGGCCACCGGCTGATCGGCATCAAAAGCGCGCTCGAAGGCATCGCCGGCAGCCTTCGGCTCGAGCTGCGCCGCGCCTTTCAGCACGACATTCCGCCGACCCAGGTCGAGCTCAGCGCCAAAGACTTTCGTCAGCGCGTGAACGCCAGCGTCGCCACGCTGCGCCCAGCCCTGCAAAACGCCGTGCTCTTCCTCGGCAAGGCGCTCGGCGTCACCCTCGAGGAAGGCGGCGTGTTCGACGCGGAAGCCGCCCAGCGCGAGACCAGCGAGCGCCTGCGCCGCGACGTCTGGATGTTCGCGCAAATCGTGCGCGCCTTCTCCAGCAAAGCCCAACACTCCCCGACCGAAGATCGCTGGGCCGCCCTCAACAACTTCCAATACGTTCGCGAGTTCCTCTCGTACTTCCGCGCCATGGGCTACCCGCTGCTCCGCTCCAGCGACTACCCGCGCTTCGACGCCTTCATGGCCGCGCTCTCCGGCCTCGAAGACACCGATCTCGTCGATCCCTCCCGCCTCGAGTCGGCGATCGACGAGTGCATGGCCTTCCACGGCTTCCTCACGAAGCTGTTCGACGACATTTCGAAGCGCGACGAGCTAGCCGGCGTGCCGTTCGACCGCCGTGCGGCGGCGGGGTCTCTCAAGTTGTACTTGGGGGACTAACGCGGGCCTGTGGCCGTTTGTCGTCCGTTGACCGCCGCATCTTGTTCTCCTCCGCACTTCGCCCAGTGCGCTTGGCGATCCTCCTGACTTGAGGCGCGATCGGCGCTCGGCCTCGCCGAGTTTGTTCACTCCGGTCCTCCGTTTCGATCGAGATCTGCTCTCGCCAAGGTCGGGTAACCGCGATCCAGCGCGCGCTTTGCGCTCGCGACCACCGTACAGGTGCTGTGCGGGTCGAGAGCAGCAGGAACCGCGCGTCACGACGTCTTCGGGCCGCCCAACGCCGCTGCTTCGATCAACGCCGCTGCTTCGATCAACGCCGCTGCTTCGATCAACGCCGTTGCTCGGCTCACCGCCGCTGCTCGGCTCAATGCCGTTGCTCGGCTCACCGCCGTTGCTCGGCTCACCGCCGTTGCTCGGCTCGACGCCGGGGGGCGTTACATCGTGCGCGAGCGCAAAGCGCGAGCTGGATCGCCCCCACCCACACTTTGGCGAGAGCAGATCACGATCAACCACGGAAGACCGGAGTGAGAAAACTCGGCGAGGCCGAGCGCCCGTTGCGCTACCGGATGCGATTGACGCAAGACACTCCACGCGAAGCACGTGGCAACAGAAACAAGCACCGAATTAGGTCCGCCTAACAACTCGCGCGCACTGCGCCAGGGGGTCGGACACCTCGGACCAAAACCAAACGGACCTAATTCGGTCCCCGAGCACGCGGACTTGAGAAACCTCTCGTCCGCGTGCTCGGTGCCGGGCTCAGTGGTGGGCGTGAAGGCCCACGGGAGACACCGGCAACCCGAGTCTGAGCTGACTTAGGCCGCCCGAAGGCGACCGGTCGAGCTCAGAACCCGCGCATCAGGCCTTCTTGGCGGCCTTCTTGCGACGCTTGCCGGCCTTTTTGGCCGTCTTCTTGGCGGCGCGCTTCTTCGCGACCTTGGGCGCCTTCTTGGCAGCGGGTTTACGAGCGGACTTGGTACGGGTCTTCTTAGCAGCCATTTTCGTTTGCCTCCCAGGCATTCGGGAAGGTGGCTCGATTGCCAACAACCCGAGGGTATGTTGCACGACGTATATTGCCACCTAGTGTGATGTGTCAACGAAAAAAATTCATTTGCGATTTCCGTCCGCCCAGAGAAACCGCCGAACCGAGTATGCATCACTTGCGAACCGCGCACTTGTGCAGTGAACGAACGATCCTCCCAAGAAGCTCGGATCTTTCACCGCCACACTAGATAAAACGCAAATAAAACGCGGGGTTAAGATCGGTCGCCGTTCGCTCCAAAGAGCCCGCCCACATTGGGTTTAGAACCCCGCAAATTGGGCCACACAGCCAAGCCGCCTTCGCGCTTGCAGAGCCCTTCCAGAGGCTGAGCGAAGCCACTAAAGAAGCAAGTCATGCACCGTTCACGTCTAGCCCGTATGAGCTCGCTTCCGTTCGCCTTGCTGGCGTCCTTGTCCTTGTCGCTGTCTGCGTGCGGCTACTCCCAGCAGGAGTGGGATCAGAAGCTGCGCGAGAACGAGAAGCTCGCGTCCGAGCTCAAGGCGCAGCGCGAAGCGCACAAGAAGGCGCAGGCCGACAACGCCGAAGCCGTGAAAGAGATCGAAGAGCTGAAGAAGCAGCTCACCGAGCGTGGCATCAACCTCGAGAACGCCAACGCCAGCATCGCCGAGCAGCGCAAGGCGCTCGAAGAGTACGCGCGCCGCACCGAGCAGCTGGACGCCATCCGCAAGCGCTTCGAGCTACTCCAGAGCAAGCTGCAGAAGCTCACGCAGCTGGGCCTGAAGGTCGAAGTGCGCAACAACCGCATGCTGATTCAGCTGCCCGGTGACGTGCTGTTCGACTCGGGTAAGGAGTCGCTCAAAGACGAAGGTAAGAAGATTCTGCTGCAGATCGCCGACATCGTTCGTGGCGACGCAGACCTGTCGAAGCGCCAGTTCCAGGTCGCCGGCTACACGGACTCCAAGCCGCTGGCGGGCGGTCCTTTCAAGGACAATTGGGGCCTTTCAGCCATGCGCGCGCGTAGCGTGCTGGTGCTGCTCACCACCCCACAAGACAAGGCCGGCGGCGGCTTGCCCCCGTCGAACTGGAGCGCTGCAGGCTTCGGCGACACGGGCCCGGTCGCTTCGAACGACACCGAAGAGGGTCGCAACAAGAACCGTCGCGTCGAGCTGGTCGTGCAGCCCGACGTCGAAGAGATGCTGAACCTGAAGAGCCTGGCGAAGTAATTCGCTTGGCCGAGGCTCGCAAAGTCGCCGCGATCGACATCGGGACCAACTCGGTCTTGTTGGTGATCGCGGCGGTGGAGCCGGAGGGGCCGCGGCCCTTGCTCGAGCGCGCCACCATCACGCGCATGGGTGAGGGCGTCGACAAGACGTGCCGCTTGGCCCCCGCCGCCGTCGAGCGGAACCTGCAGTGCCTGCGCGCCTACGCCGAGGACCTGCGCGCCCACGGCTCTCCGCGGCTCGACGTCGTGGGCACCAGCGCGCTCCGCGACGCCGAGGGCGCGCGCGACTTCTTGGACGAAGCCGAGCGCATCCTGGGCGTGCGCCCGCGCGTGATCGCCGGCGACGAAGAAGCGCGCCTCACCTTCACTGGGGCGCTCTCGGGCCTCGCCCTGCGTGGCAAACTGCTGGTCTTCGACATCGGCGGCGGCAGCACCGAGCTGATCTTGGGCCACGCCGACAGCGGCGACCCCCCCGAAAGCCGCGTCAGCTTGGACATCGGTAGCGTGCGCTTGTTCGAGCGCCACGTGCACCACGACCCGCCGCTGCCCGAGGAGCTGGCCAGCATCGAGGCGGACATCGCGCGCCAGTTGGCGTCGGCCGAACCACTTTCGCGCATCCACGGCGACGAGCCGCTCACCCTCGTGGGTGTTGCCGGCACCGTGACCACATTGAAGGCGCTGGAGCTCGGGCTCGACGACTACGACTCGGCGCGCGTGCATGGCGCTGTCCTGACGCTCAGCGCCGTGGAAAGCCTGTGCGCAAGGCTTTCTTCGATGACGCTCGCCGAGCGGCAGCGCCTGCCAGGGCTACAGCCCAAGCGTGCAGATGTCATTGTGGCCGGAGCGCTGATCGTCCGTGATCTGTTGCGCAGTGCAGGCGCGTCCCAGACCACCGTTTCCGATCGTGGTGTGCGCTTTGGACTACTGACAGCGCTCGCTTCTGCCTGAACGTCTGCGCTCCACGCCAAAGTGCCCCGCCTTCCGCCCCGTAGAACGGGTTGGCCGATCGCGAGGACGAGCAGGACGAGATAGAAGCCCTACCGAAGCCGCCGAGAAACCCTCGCCGTGGCAAGCTCCGGCTCGTTCTTTTAGGAAAAGAATTTCGCGCGCGGAGCGCGGAGCGCACACTCGGTAAAGGGCAGGAAGCGCAGCGACCAGAGCGACCACAGCAACTTTCTTTCGGCGAGCACGATCCGCAGACGGTGGAAAACACACTCGCAAATTGCGCCGAAAATTTGCAATTTTGAGCGGTTTTCTTGACACATTCGCCTCCAGGAACTACAGTGCCGCGCCTGGCGAATCCTGACCAAAATCAGGGTGCCAGGAAGCGAAGCTCGTTTCCACCGAGTTTCGTGTCTCCCGACGTTGGAATGAAGTTCATGCCCCGATCGTTCAGCTCGCGCCAAATACTTACGCCGAGAAAAGGGCACCCCGGGACGTAGCTCGTTCAGCTGGGAACAAATCATCGCTTCGAGTGCCTCTCTAGCGCCACGAAGCGGGCGAGGGTCTACAAAGATTCTCGCGTCACAAGGAGTCGTCATGCAGTCAAGCCAGGAAGTTGAGTTCAAGGTCGGCGATAAGGCGGTTTACCCGGCGCAAGGCGTCGCGGAAGTCGTCAGCATCGATGAAAAGGACATCGCCGGAACTCGGCAGCGCTTTTACGTGCTGCGCATCTTGGATACGGATCGCCGCATCATGGTGCCGGTGTCGAATGCGAACGCGGTTGGCCTACGTCAGGTCATCAGCGAGCAGGAAATCCGCGAGATTTTCGACATTCTCAAGGAGCGCACCATCGGCTTCGACACGCAGACCTGGAACCGTC
>DATAKF010000512.1:0-2614 GCA_036261775.1 Polyangiaceae bacterium
ACGCCGGATCAGCTCATCTTCGACCTCGATCCAGATCCCGAACTCGACTGGACACGCATCGTGGAAGGAGCGCTCGACGTACGCGACGAACTCATGCAGCTGGGGCTCCAGAGCTTCGTCAAGACCACGGGTGGCAAAGGCTTGCACGTCTGTGCTCCGATCACACCGGACCTGAGTTGGGAACAGGCCAAGGCCTTCTCGCGCCACCTAGCGGAGGTGATCGCGGCGGACGCGCCGTCGCTCTACCTGGCGACTGCGTCCAAAGCCCAGCGCCAAGGCCGAACCTTCATCGACTACTTGCGGAATGCCCGCGGCGCGACTTTCGTGGCTCCCTATTCTACCCGAGCTCGCGAAAATGCTCCTGTTGCAACGCCTCTGGAGTGGGATGAGCTGACGCCAAAACTGAAGCCGGACCAGTTTACGCTGCGCAACCTTGCAGCGCGTTTGGCCAAGCTGCGCCACGATCCGTTCGAACGATTGACGCAGCTCGAACAAAGCCTGCATCCAATCAGCGACTAACTCGTACGCACTCCAGCGATGCCTGTCACCACGTAATCCAGAGGGACGCTCGCTCTTATGCGCCCTGCTCGGCGGCACGGGTCATGCATTACCCGCTCGCATGAAACAGCTGACGGCATTGCTTACGTACTCGGTGATCTTTACGGCTGCCGCGTGCGTTTCGGAGCACAAGCGCGCTCCCACTGCTCAAGAGGTTGCGGAGGGCGAGGCGCTACCGCCCGCACCGCCAGCTCCGTCACAGCCTGCGCCGACGACCTCCGCCGCCGCACCCGCGGCTCCCGTCGACACAGCGGGCAACCCCGCTACCTCGCCTTCAGCCGTGGAGGCGCTGAGCGAAGCCCAGATGGCCAGGGTGAGCGAGCTTGTCAACAACGGCGAAGTAGCACAAGCCAAGTTGGCTCAGCGAAAGGCCAAGAATCCAGCGGTGAAGGCTTTTGCCGACAAGATGGTGAAGCACCACGAGCAAGCGCTGCGCGAGCAGGCCAAGCTAGTCAAAAAGCTCAACGTCACGGTCGCTGATAGCTCGACCGCTGCCAACTTGAAGGCCGACGGTGACAAGACCCTACAAGCCCTCGGGGAGAGCGACGCGGCGGGGTTCGATGCGCTGTACGTGAAGAGCCAAGTCGAAGGTCACCAAAAGGCGCTGAACTTGCTGGATACGCAGCTCATTCCTTCTGCCAAAACTCCAGAAGTCGTCGACGCTTTGCGCAAGGGCCGCGCCGTCGTGGAGCACCATTTGAGTGAGGCTCGGGCGCTGCAAATCAAGTAGCGCGCTGACTGGCAGCCGAGTCATTCAACCATGCGGGCGGCCCCTCGGAGACTCAACGGATGACCATCGCCTTGCCGCGCGTTCGGATCGGCATCTCGGGTTGGCAGTACAAGCCGTGGCGGGGCACGTTCTACCCCAATGGGTTGCGTCAAAACCAAGAGCTGTCGTTCGCGAGCCAGCAGTTTCCCACCATCGAGCTCAACGGCTCGTTCTATTCGCTGCAACGGCCAACGAGCTACCGCCGTTGGTCCGCCTCCACCCCCAAGGACTTCGTGTTCGCCGTGAAAGGCGGCCGCTACATTACGCACATGAAACGGCTGCGCGACGTCAAACCCGGGCTAGCCAATTTTTTCGCGTCGGGCTTGCTCGGGCTGGGCGAGAAGCTGGGGCCAATCTTGTGGCAGCTGCCGCCTAGCCTTCGTTTCGATCCCGACGCCCTGCGCGCGTTCTTCGACTTGCTGCCGCGCACTACGCAGGAGGTCGAGCGCTTGGCGCGGCAGCACGACACCCGCTTGCAGGGTCGCGCCCAGGTCGACGCGTGTAGCGGCGACGCACCAGTGCGCCACGTCCTCGAGGTGCGCCACAGAAGCTTCGAGGACCCGCGCTATCCAGAGCTTTTGCGCCAATACGGCGTCGCGTCGTGCGTCGCTGACTCCCCGGGCCTTTATCCGTTCTTCGAGGATCCCACCGCGGACTTCGTCTACGCCCGACTGCATGGCGCCAAAGAGCTTTACGTGAGTGGGTACTCGGCCAACGAGCTCCAGAAATGGGCGCAGCGGATTGGGCAGTGGCGCAAGCAGGGCGATGTCTTCGTCTACTTCGACAACGACGTGAAGGTGCGCGCACCATTCGACGCGCTGAACCTATCGCTCACACTTGCGGGCAAGCCACCGCAGCCTCTGCCTGAGGCTCTCGACTTCGTGACGGAGCAACCTCGCACCAGCTGGACCGCGTGGCCCGGCGACGCTCGCCGCTGAAGTCGCCCCGCCCTCGACTTCGTCGTCGGCTTGGTGGTCCGCCTCCTAGGTGACTGCGCCAGGCGTTCGAGGCCCAGCCACATCGCGGACGACGGCCTGCACCGCGCGCAAGATTCCGACCGCGGTCGTTGGCTTCGTGAGGTACAGGTTGAAGCCAGAGGCGAGGCCGCGCTCGCGGTCTGCTGGTTGCGTGCGGCCGCTAAGGGCGATTGCCGGGGTCTGTCCGCCGTCCTCGTCCAAGACGGAACGCAGGTTGCGCAGGAACGAGTGGCCGTTCTCGTGGGGCATCTCGATGTCGCTAATGATCACATTGGGGCGATTAGCGACGAGCAGCTCGAAGGCTTGCGCA
>DATAKF010000514.1:0-4293 GCA_036261775.1 Polyangiaceae bacterium
CAGGGTTACGGCGCGCCTCCGCAACAGCAGCAGTACGGCGCACCTCCGCAACAGCAGCAGTACGGCGCACCTCCGCAGCAGCAGTACGGCGCACCTCCGCAGCAGCAGTACGGCGCGCCTCCGCAGCAGCAGTACGGCGCGCCTCCGCTCGCCCCGGGCGCGCGCGTGATGGTGCTGGCTCAAGACGGCAATCGCTATCCCGGTCAGGTCGTGCAACTGCAGGGCGAGCATTGCTTGTGCGCCATGCAAAACGGCCAGTTCTGGTTCCCAGCCAGCGCCGTAGCTCCGGCTTGAGCGACCAGGCCGTCAGTCGGGGCTGAACGCTGCGTCCACGTCGCAGCGCAGGCTCACCGTGACGGTGCTCTTGGCGTCGCCCTTGCGGCGCAAGTTCAGCGTCTGCAGCTCGCTGCGCTTCCAGCCTTTGCCGGCCACTTTTCCGGGCTTCGCCTTGGTGCGGAAGTTACAGCGCAAGCTCACGAACACCTCGGCGTCGCCGATGCCGCACGCCACTTCCATCTGCTCGAAGCCAAAATCGGGATCGGAGCCGCGGGCGGTGGGCGGGTAGGTGCAGATCCAGGGCCCGGTGCCCTTCACGGTGCCGCCGAGCGTTTCGGGCGTCGTGGTCTTCATCCAGGGCTGCCCGTCCTTCTCGCCCGTCACCATCATGACCCAATACGTGGGCACTCCGTTCGAGGGTGCTGCCGCCGGCGGCGTGATCGGAACCTGCGCCTCGGCTGCCGAGACCCCAAACAACAGCGCCGCGCCAAGCAAGCCCTTCCTGAGCATCCAGCCAAGCTTACGTCTCATCGCTGGCCGCCGCCACGCCCCGGGGTCTGCTCGCAGGCTCGGCTGCAATCGGCCTTGCATTCGCTGCGGTAGGGTAGGGTACGCGCGCAGCTGGCTCGGCCTGTCGATGTGACGTCGCCGGACATCATCCGGTCGGAGCGGGCGCGCCAGAGGGTGGACGCTGCCAGTCGTGTTCTGGGTATGGTTGCAAGGTCGCCACGCTGCCGCGGCATCGTCGACGCCGCTCATGGCCGTGACAGGCAGTCTCCGTCGATTGTTGCAGATTGTGTCCGGACTGCCACGTGGTCGAGGGTGGACGCGGGCGTTTGTGAGGTCTTACGCTCTCCAACGAGACCACTTCCGCCTGGGTATCCAGAGGCAGCTGGTCGGGAGGCACCGTGACCAAACGCCCGAACGAAGTCCTGCTCGTCGACGATGATCAAGCTGTTCGCAAGATGATGCAGAAGGTGCTCGTCAAGGCCGGCCTGAACGTCCACGCGGTCGAGAAAGCAAGCGAGGCCTTGGAGATCCTGAAGCGGGGGCGGCGCTTCGAGGCCATCGTTACTGACCTCATGATGCCTGAGATGGATGGCATGCAGCTCTTGAGGTTCGTCCGCCAGCTCGACCTGGACGTGCCGATGATCATCGTCACCGGCAAACCCACCCTTGAGTCTGCCATCATGGCCATGGAATACGGGGGCTTTCGCTACCTCCCAAAACCGGTCGAGAACCAGCGGCTCGTCGAGGTCGTCCGAGAGGCAGCGATGCAGCACCGCGTCTCGCTGCTCAAGCGTAAGGCACTCGAGATATGTGAGGCGGGCGGCTGGCTCCTTCAGGATTTGGACCAACTCGAAGAGCGATTCGAGCAAGCGCTGTCACGCCTGTGGATCGCCTACCAGCCGATCGTCGTGTGGCCGGCAGAGCGGGTCTACGGCTACGAAGCGCTGGTTCGTTCGTTCGATCCTGACCTCCCGCGGCCCGGTATGCTTTTCGATGCGGCGGAGCGACTTGGCCGGGTGCAGGACTTGGGACAGCGGATCAGAGACGCGGTCGCCGAGAGCGCTGCCTCGGCCCCGTCCGATGCGCTGATCTTCACCAACTTGCACGCGCTGGACCTGTCGAACGACCTGCTCTATTCCAGCGGTTCGGCGCTGGCTGGCATTGCCAACCGCGTAGTGCTCGAAGTCACCGAGAGGGCATCGCTGCACCGCATCCACGATCTGAAGGACAGGATGCGCACGCTTCGCGACCTCGGCTATCGGATCGCCGTGGATGACCTTGGCGCCGGCTATTCGGGCCTATCGAGCTTCGCCCAGCTGGAGCCCGACGTGGCCAAGCTCGACATGTCGCTCATCCGCGACGTGGATGGCTCCTCTTCAAAGGCTAGCCTCGTCAAGTCGATGATCTCCGTGTGCACGCAAGACCTCGGCATCAAGGTGGTTTGCGAGGGGGTCGAGACCGTCGGGGAGCGCGACACGCTCGCTCGAGTTGGGGCCGAGCTCTACCAGGGCTACCTCTTCGCCAAACCCGAGAACGCCTTCAGGAAAGCCAGCATCTTCGCTCCAGCGCTGAGCTGACGCAGCGAAACCGTGACGGCGTCTCTGTGCGCGGGAATCGCCCCGTGCCCCGGCTCAGAACCCCATCGCCGCGCGCCCGACCTCACGCTCTACGATGCCGGCGCGGATCAGCTCTTTGATGTGCATCTCGAAGGTCTGCATGCCGTACATCGAGCCGCCAGACTCCATCAGCTCTTTCAGCGGCGGATTGCCGAGCGGTCGCTTGATGGTTTCGCGCACCGAGCCGGTCATCATCAGCACCTCGGCAGCCAGGGCCATGCCCTGCCCGTCCGCGCGCGGCAGCAGGCGCTGGGCGACAATGCCCTGAAGCGAGTCGCCCAAGCGATCGCGCAGGTCGTCCGAGTCTCCGCCGTCGGACAGCGCGATGATGCGGTTCATGGTGCGGCCCACGTCGGGCGTGTGCAGCGTCGAGAGCACCAAGTGGCCGGTTTCTGCCGCTTTGAGCGCAATTTCCATGGTCTCGGCGTCACGAATTTCACCAACCTGGATGACGTCCGGATCCTGTCGCAAGGCGGCGCGGAGCGCGCTGGCAAAGCTCGTCGTGTCGTAGCCGATCTCGCGCTGGCTGATCGAGCACTTGTCGTCGACGTAAATGTACTCGATCGGATCTTCGATGGTGACGATGTGGCGCGCCGTCGTGTGGTTCATGTGATCGAGCATCGCCGCCAGCGTGCTCGACTTGCCGTTACCGGCCGCGCCCACGCACAGCACCAGTCCGCGATCTTTCTCCGCCAGCACCCGGCACGCTTCCGGCGCACCCAGCTTCTCGAGGCTTGGCACCTCGTGCGGAATGATGCGCATCACGATCGCCAGCGACGCGCGCTGCCGGTAGATGTTGACGCGAAAGCGACCGATGCCGAACACCTCGTACGACGTGTCGTACTCGCGCAGCTGCGGCAGGTTGCTGAGCACCTGCGGGTCCCGTATCAGGTGCCGAGCCAGCGCTTCCGTATCCTCGGGCCGGATCTTGTCGACCCGGAAGAACACCAGCGACCCGCGCACGCGCGCTCCAGGCGGCTGCCCCACCTTGAGATGCACGTCCCGGGCACCGGCGGCCTTGGCCTTCTGCAGCAGCTGGTGCAAGTAGGCCTCAGAAGCGTAGGGATTTTGCTGGCTAGAAGGCGAAAGGCTGGCCACGTCAGCCCCATCCTATCTTCTTCTTCAGAATCCAGCGTTTCCCGATTGCGCCACCCACCCCGCCTGCGCTAATACCCCGCTCCCCGGTGGCCAAAAGCCCCCGGAACGGCCCCCAGGCCAACTGTCTCGGTAGCTCAGTCGGTAGAGCAGAGGATTGAAAATCCTCGTGTCGGCGGTTCAATTCCGTCCCGGGACACAGCGTAAAACAAGCCAGATCGTGAGATCACCTCGAACCCCCGGGGACAGTTTTGGGGACAGTTTTTCGGGTTGGATTCTTGCTGTGCTGTCCGTCGCGCCTAGGCCGACTGTTCAGCTCGGGGATCGCCTTGGCCAGGTCCGGGAACGGCTCGTAGCTGAGATCGGCAAGCGTCCGCGCGGCGCGCGCGTAGCGGGCTCGCATCTGCGGCGTGAGGTGCCCGGTGCGGTCCGAGATCCAGCCGTCGCCGCGCCCCTCTCGCATGGCCCAGGTGACGAACGTGGCCCGGAGGTCGTGGAAGCGCATCGGCTCGGCGTTCTCGCCCGCCAGGCCCAGGAGGTCGGGCCGGTCGATGCCAGCCAGCCCGAGATCCTCTCGAAGCACCTCCGCCTCGCGCTTCCGACCACCGACCGCGGGCACGAGCGGGGCATCCTTGGGCGGGTCGCCCTGGTGGGCCCGCCAGCGCTTCAGGAGAGCCACCAGGCTGTCCTGAGCTTCAAAGAGCTGCGGCAGGCCGTTCTTGCTCTTGAGGCTCGTCAGCGTGCCGTGCTCGAGGTTGAGGCTGTTCCATGTCAACGCGTAGAGCGAGTCCTTGCG
>DATAKF010000518.1:0-51334 GCA_036261775.1 Polyangiaceae bacterium
CCGTGGGCTGGTAGGCCTTGTCGGCGTCCCACGCGTTTTCGGCGTCGTTGAGCTGCGACAGCTCTGCTTTGGTCGCCGAAGGCGTGCCGGCGCTGCTGTCCACCGAAAACAAGCTGCCCTTCCAGTAGCCGCGCTGCGTGGGGCTAGTGTTGGCGAACACCGGGCCGTCACCGTTGCAGGCCTTCCAAGCGTCGCCCGTGCGGCCGTTGCAGTACTCGTCGGCTTCGGTCTGGACGTAGACGATGCTGCGGCTATCGCTCTCGAAGAAGGGCCACTTGATCGGGGCGCCGCCGTCGCCAGCAGGTGCCCAGTTGTTGATGATGCGCTTCTTGCCGGTGACGGTGCGGGTAGCCTGGTCGAACGTCAGGCGGGTGAGCCCCTTGCGCCAAGCAGTGGTGTCGGCAAGCTCGTCGGGGGCACCGTTGACGTAGGCGATTCTCCTGCCATTGGGGGAGATGGTCGCCATCGTCATGGAGAACGTGAGAGGCGTCACGTTCAGGTCGGTGAAGGTCAACCCGCTGGTGTTGATGATCGGGTTGGTGGTCGGGTTGGTCAGCCTGAAGACGTGGCCGTAGTTGGCCGTGCCGCGAGTGACGCGCACCTCCCAGTTGGCCAAGATGCTGCCGACGTTGGTGTTGGCGGCGGCGGTGCCCGGGTCGTCGTCGGCGTCTTGCCGGCGGGTCAACGAGTAGGGAGTACCGCCCATGGCCGAGGGCGCGTACACGTCCATCTCGTAGATGGAGTAGCCATAGCCGGTGGCGCGCGCCGTGCCGCTCATGCGCACGTAGCGACCGGTCGCCGTCAGGCAGTTGTAGTCGTCGATGCGGTGATTGGACGCCCCCAGGTTCGTGGCGGTGGCGATGGTGGTCCAAGGACCGGTGGAGGCCGTCGCGACTTGGAGTGTGTAGTCTTTAGCGCCCGCATTTTCCCAGTCGATGCGCACCCGTCCGATGGCTTGGCTGCTGCCCAGGTCGACCGTAATGCTCTGCGGATCGCTGAAGAGGCTCTCCCAGCGCGTGCCCGTGTTGTTGTCGAACGCCTTGTCGGCCGTATTGGTGCCGGTGACGGAGCTCGCGCTCACGTTGCCAGCCGCCACGACACCCGACGTAATGACCGCCGAGCCGCAGCTGCCGAGGTTGGTCACCGTGTAGATGCCGTTGTCGGCGGTGGTCGCCTGGTTCTTGACCAAGACAGAGTCGCCGACGGCCAAGGCATAGCCGTCGATGTTCGGTAGGAGACCGCCCGCGTTGGCGGTGAGGACGTTGCCGGCTCGGGTCGCGGCGAGCGCGGTGGTGGTCGCAAACTGCACCGTCGCGCCGTTGACCGCGGTTGGCACGAAGAACAGCGGATCGATTTGCCCGCCCGTGCTGGAAGCGCGATCGGTCGTCAAGTTGTTGCCGCCGTAGCCGGCCGTATTGCCCCAAAAATAGCGGGCCTGGAGCGCGAGCGAGCCGTCCGGCGTCAGCGGCGCGAAGCCAAAGCCGCGGCTGCCACCCCAGTCGACCACGTTCGGAAAGCCCTGGTAGTTGGGGGCCTCGCCGATCACCGAGAAGGTCGCGTCGCCCGTACCCGACAGAGCAATGCTGTTCACGAAGCCAGTGCTGGTGCCGCCCGCGTAGGTTTGCAGGAACCGGCTGCCTGCGACGAAGACGTTACCGTTGGCCGACACGGAGTGGCAGACCGGGCAACCGTTGGCGCCGTTGAATGGGTCTCGGTTCGTCGCCGCGGGAGTGGACAGGTCGATGGAGCGCACCGTCGAACCGCCGCTAACGGGTGAATGCGTGTTGTAGCCGGTCGGACAAGTCGTCGTGCCGGGGACCAGCGCGTTGTAGTTCTCCGGCAAGTCCGTCTGCCCGCTCTCGAGCTCGGCTGCGCCGACCGTGTACAGGCGGCGCAAGTACTGCGTGTAGTAAACGGTGCCGCGCAGCGCTTCGGTGGCGAACTTCACCGGAATCACCATCTCTTGATAGACAGTGCCGCCATTCTTGCGCTGAATCACGATCTCGCCGGTGTCGCCCTTGGCGCTGCGCCCGAAAGCGTTCCACACCGCTTGCGGAATCGCCCACGAGGGCGCGCCCGTAGTCTGAACGGCGCCTTCGGCAGCGGTGGCTTGCGGCTCGTTCGCGAAGATCTTCGAGTACCAGAAGGTTGGCGTTGCTGAGCCAGATGGGTAGCGCAGTGCCACTTGCACGCCAGTCGCCGCGGTACCGCCGGTCTGCCACTGCACCAGCGGTGCCTTCAGATCGAGCGGGAAAACCGTGTCCTTGTACGGGTAGAGCGTCTTGCCCGGATCGGCGGTGCTGCCCACGGCGTTGAACGCCGCGTCAGTGACGCCTTCGTTGATGTTCACGGTGACGTTCACGACCGCGGTGGCGGTGTCGATCACGCTGGCGCCCGTCACCGTGATGTCGCCGACGATGCCCGAGTAAATTCGCAGCGTGCCGTCGGAGTCGATGATGGACCGATCGGGCTCGTTGGTCGTCCAGCTCGGATCGACCATGGTGTTGCTGGTACTGCAGGTCGCGTCGAACGCCACGCTGTCAGGCACGACTGTGCCGTCGGCGTTGATGGTCGTGATGACGAGCGGGTACGTCGCCGGCGTGATCTGAATGTCGGGGCAGTTGCCGCCCGTGAAGCCAGTCGAAAAGAGCGTGAGCCCGTTGGCGTCGGCGCTCAGCTTGGGGTCGCCAACGGCTAGATCGTCCGGTGTGTCGGCGAGCACCTGGCAGTACGGATCGCAGGCCTCTCCACACTCGGCCGAGCTCATGGCCAGCCCTTGGGTCTTCACGCCCGGCGCGGTCGGCGGCGGCGAATAGATCTGCGTAGTCTTGTCGCCGATGCACTCGCTCCACGCGCCGTCGTTGCAGGTCCGTTCGCCCTGGCGACAGGTCAGCGTGTCACCCTCGCGGGATACGGTGACGCCGCACTTCACGGTGTCCGCCGTGCAGGGGCAGCCGGTGGCCGGGATCGAACAAGCCGCCGGGATGGGCGGGTGCTTGGTGTCCCCGCCCTGACCGGGGCTGCGTTCGTCGTCGCCGCAGCCAACGAGCCCCAGGGCCCCCAGGCCAAGGACGGCCGCGCGCAAGAATCTCGTTCGAAGCATCAGGATCCGTCCGTGAGAGAAGGTGGGCGCCAGTGCACTCTCTACGCCAAGTGTCGTCCCATGACCACTTGCTCCAAATCGGGGCAAATCGACGAGTAGGGCCGGTTTTGTGCGCGTAACGATTGCATGAGCGCGCATTTTTTTCAGAGCCGGTTGGCCAGAACCGGCATGAGACGGTGTCCGCTCAGGCCCCGCCGCGTTTCCTGAAATTTGGCCCGCCTCTGGCAGAAGTGCAGTGTGGATGTAGCCATGGCCCGTCGCTGCGAAGTCTGCGAAAGCCTGTCTCTCCTCGCGCCCGAGGCCTCGCCCGCGCGGCGCTTGCACCGCTTCTTGGTCGAGGGCCGCGTACTCGCGCTGTGCGCGGAGCACGCGCACTCGTTTCGCGAAGAGCGCCCGGAGACCATCGAAGCCGTCGCGCTGCTCTTCCGCGAGGAGCAGGGCAAACGTTCGCTCGTTTCGCGCCGCGCTCCGCTCGATCGCCGCCAGTTTCCGATGCGCCCCGAAGGCCGTCGTCGTTCGGGCGGTCGTCGCGTCGGCGACGCGGGCTAGCGCTGCGTCTCGAGAATAGCAACCGGCGCGGCGAAAGCCACGCCCCCTAATTCGTTCACGAATTGGGGACACACCACTAGGCTAGGGCTTAGCCCCACGATGAGATCGCCCAACCCTCTGCCTTCGCGCGAACGCGGCCTAAGTTGGCTGCTGCTCGTCGTAGCCCTAGCGGCTTCGGGTTGGGTGGTCTGGCGCTCCAAGCTGCATGCGCATTTGCCGAGCGTGTCGCCTCAGCTCGACCTGCTCAGCGTCGTGCCGCCCGGCCCTGGGCTTCTGGTCACGGCGGATGTTGGCGCGCTCAGCCCGGAGGTTGCGCTCGACCTCATGCGAGCCGGTGGCGGCGCGCTGCTCGGTCTGCGAGAGCAGTGCGGCTTCGAGCCTTTGCTGGGGTTGCGCCGGGTCGTGTTTGCGATGCCGTTTCGCGCCGAAGCTAGCGGCGCCGCGGCTGATTTTGCCTTGATCGCCGACACGTCGCTCGAGCCCGAGCCGGTCTTGCGCTGCGCGGAGCAGGTGATCCAGAAGCGAGGCGGCAAGCCCGTGCGCTCGAGCCTGGGCCCCTTCACCTCGGTGCGCGATCAAGCCAAACCGATCGGTGAAATGGCCATTCGCGCCGACGGGTTGTTCGTGCTGAGCGGCGGCCAATTCTTTCGCGACGTAATCGACGCGGCCAGCGGCGCTTCCGTCGGCGACGAAGCCTCACGGCTGCGCACGCGCGTGCACCTGGGCATTCGCCGCAGGCTCGAGCCATCACAGCTCGCCATCACGCTGCTGCCCGGTCCGAACCTGCCGCTGCCGGGCGTCCAAGCCCTGGGCCTCGGTTTGGACGTCTCGAGCGACGTGAAGCTACGCGGGTTCGTCGGCTGTGCCACGGCGCCGGAGTGTGCCCAAGCGCAGCAGCTGCTCCAGCGCATGAAAGCCGACGCCGCGCGCGAGCCGGGCCTTTCGGGGCTCGCGTCGCTCAGCGTCGTTCAGCAGGGTGCGCAGCTACACGTGACGGGCAGCTTGCCGCGCCAGCAGCTGGGCCCATTGCTCACCCAGCTGCTTTCGCCGTGAACCCTTACTTCTTGTCGCCGAGCAGCCCGGCCAGCACCTCGGGCGCCGCGCCGAGGCGGGCCACGCTCTCCAGGTGGTGCACCAAGAAGCTGCGGTTGTCGGTGACCGACAGGTTTTGCATCTCGAGCGCCCCGATGCGATCGCTCGGCGTGAAGGCGGCGTCCTCGACGCGCTCCATCGACAGCTTCTCGGGGCCGTAAGCCATGTACTCGGCCTGCGTCGCCAAGATGGAGTAGTCGTCGCCGCGGCGCAGCTCGAGCTTCACCGAGCCGGTGACGCTCGGCGCGATCCAGCGCGTGAGCCCGTCTTTCAGCAGCATGGCCTCGGGGTCGAACCACTTGCCCTCGTACAAGATGCGACCGAGGCGGCGGCCGAGCGTGAAGTACAGGTCGAGCGTGTTCTCGTTGTGAATCGCCGACAGCAGCCGCTCGTACACGATGTTGAGCAGCGCCATGCCGGGCGCCTCGTAGATGCCGCGGCTCTTGGCGTCGATCACGCGGTTCTCGATCTGGTCGCTCATGCCCAGGCCGTGGCGCCCGCCAATGCGGTTCAGCTCGGTGAAGAGCTCGAACAGCGAGCCGTAGCGCTTGCCCGAAATCGCTACCGGAATACCGCGCTCGAACGTCAGCTCGACCTCTTCCGGCTGCACGTTGGCATCACGCTTCCAGTGCGCCACGCCCATGATCGGATCCACGATGTGCAGGCCTTTGTCGAGCTGCTCCAAATCCTTGGCTTCGTGGGTCGCGCCCAGCACGTTCGAGTCGGTGCTGTAGGCGTTTTCGGTGCTCATCGTGTACGGCAGGCCGACCTTGACCAGGTACTCGCTCATCTCTTTGCGCCCGCCGAAGGCGTCCACGAACTTTTGATCGAGCCAGGGCTTGTAGATCTTCAGGTTCGGGTTGGTCAGGATGCCGTAGCGATAGAAGCGCTGGATGTCGTTGCCCTTGTGGGTGCTGCCATCGCCGAACACGTGCACGTCGTCCTCGCGCATGGCGCGGATGATGGCGGTCGTGGTCACCGCGCGGCCGAGCGGCGTGGTGTTGAAGTACTTCTTGCCGCCGCTCGACAGGTGGAACGCGCCACACTGAATCGCGGTGATGCCCTCTTGCACCATCGCGGCGCGACAGTCGATGAGGCGAGCTTCCACCGCGCCGTGCTCGAGCGCGACGCCCGGGATGGTCGAGCAGTCTTTCTCGTCCGGCTGCGCGAGGTCCGCCGTGTAGGCGTAAACCTTCATGCCGCTCCGGCTCAGCCAAGCCACGGCGCAGCGCGTGTCGAGCCCTCCCGAAAACGCGATGCCCAAACGAGTGCCCTCAGGCGGCAGCGTGCGATAAATCCGGCTCATGGGCGGCGTGCTTAGCACCACGCCGCAACGTCGTCAGCACGCCTGCTCGGCCCGCCGTAAACGTGCCCGAGCCCGCCAGGCGCGGCCCACACCCGCGCGGCGCAGCCCGGCTCCGCTACGAAAGCTTCTGCAAGAGGGCTGCAGATCGGCAGCCCAATCGAGACGTGCGACCGAAGGGTCCGTGCGGAGCGTATTCGCACGGCTGCCGCGCCTGTCGTGGCGAGCGGCTGCGTCGACGCCTCGCGCGCCGCCCGCAGGTGCCTTCGCCAAACGGAAAATGACTTCGCATGCGAAGTCATCGGAAACGGAGCAAATCGCCCGAGCTCAAGTCTCCGAAATTATTGAGAAATAGCCGGGCCTGCACCTGGCTGCCCGAATCACTTCGCATGCGAAGTGATGTTTGGAGTCGAAATGGGGTGGCGCCGAGGGGCGCGCGGGCCGAGGAGAGTTGGGACCGGGAGCGCAGGGAACCGTCGGTGGCGCTGGTCGAGTATTCTTGGCTCATGGCTGGGAGCGATCGGGCGTTATGGGGGCTCGCGAGTTTAGGTCTGGTGCTGGCGCTGCTGGCGCCCGCGAACGTGGCGGCGGCGCCGCTCGACGCCGTGCAGGCGGATCGCGTGCGGATTCAACGGCACTTGGCGGGAGTGGAGCAGCGCTTGCGAGCGGTGCCGGTCGACGAGCTGGCGCCCGCGGTGCGGCAGGCGCGCGCTCGGTCGTTGGATGATTTGCACCGTTATTGGCAGGCGGGGGTGTTCCCGCGCAACTCCAAGCACCCGGGCCAACGGCGTCCGTATTTCATCGACGACGAAGGGCGCGCGTGCGCTGTCGGGGCTTTGATTCAGCGCTCTGGATACGAGGGGTTGGCGCGACGGATCGACGACACCTTTCACAACGAGTACGTGCCCGACATGCGCGACGCGGAGCTGCTGGCTTGGGCAGGCGCGCATGGCTTTTCGGTCGCGGAGCTCGCGCTGATTCAACCCGAGTATTGCGCGTGCGGTACCGGATTCGACGCTACCGATGGCGGGGGCGGGCAGGGTGGGGCAGCGGCGGACCCGGCGGCGTACCGACCGGTCTGCGGCTCGAACGGGCTCACCTACTGGAATGCGTGCATTGCCGAGGTGTGCGGTGGTGTGCAGATCGTGGCCGAGGGCGAATGCGCTCATGAGACGCCCTGCGAGCTCTGCGGCAGCGGCAGCCGCTACGTCGCCGTCAGCGAGTGCACGCAAGACGCGCCGGAAGGCATCTGCGATCTCGACTTCGACGGAGAGGTTGCGCCGGTGAGCGACAAGGTGGCCGCGCGCTGGCTGGAGCTGCAAGGGCGCGATTGTCAGGCTCCCGACTACGCGTTGCCTGGTTATGGAGAGGACGACGGTTGGCAATCCGCGCGGCCTCCCGGTGCGGCGCCGCCTCGTTGGGACTGCGCGCCGTCATCGGGGGGCGAGCCGTCATCGGGGGGCGAGCCGTCATCGGGGGGCGCATCGAGCGGAGCGCCCGCGACGGGCCGCGCTGGAACCAACTTCGGGAGCCCGGCGCAAGGTGGTCAGCCTTCGCCCGAACCAGGCGCCACGCCTACCGGCGACGTCGAAGCCTCCGGCGGCTGCACCTGCTCAACGGCGTGGACCCAGCGCTGGTCTGGCGCACCCCTGGTGGCTTTGGCGTTGGAGCTCTTGCGCCGTCGCCGGGGTGGCCAGGTCAGGGCGGAACGACGCCGACGGTGATGATTTCGTCGGTCGGCTCGAGCAGCTCTTTGTCCTTCTCGTCCTCTTTTTGGAGGCGCTTGCCGTTCTTGTCGACGACCTCGACGGCTACTTCGATCGCGACGGTGGCGGGCTCGTAGGTGCGGAAGCCGATGTCGAGGCCGGTGAGACCCGCGATGGTTTGCGGGATCCACTGCTTCACGAGCAGGTCGTTGTACGAGCGGTTTTGCCAGTGGAAGGCGTGGTTCGTGTAGGTAACTGTCGGATCTTCCATGTCCTCCGGGTCACCCTCGACCGGAGGCGGATTGGCGATGAGATCCATGACGGTGGCCAGATCGGTGGCCATCTCGGTCAGATCCGAATAGGTGTAGGTGCCGTGGGCGCGCGGCGAAGCGCCGTCTTTGCCGGTGACGATGTAGCGTTTGTCGATGCCCGAGAAATTGGGCATGTACTCTTCGTTATCGGCGTCCGTGAGCTGCATGCCCGGGTAGTAGCGGCCGAACTCGTTCCACGGGTCGACCAGCAGCTCGACCACGTGCTCTTCGTCGTCCAAGTTGCTGATGGTCCAGGTGACCTGCACTTCGATGTCTTTAGTCGTCACCCAGGGCTGACGACCGTAAGGCGCGACGTCGAGCGCGTTCAGCTCGCGACGGGTCGCGTCGGTGGGCGCAAGGATTGGAAAGGCGATGCCCTTCTTCACTTCGAAGATCTGCATCTCGCCGTCGTCGTAGATGGGCGGCATCAAGCCTTCGGGGTCGTTGATCATGCCGACCTGCACGATCGGCAGGCTCTCTTGGTGCTCTTCCGACTCGCAGCCGACGCTGAGCGCCGCCAGTACCCCGAGCCCGAGCAGCATGGGGGCCCTGGGCCCCGACAAGGGGCTGAGCACCCCCGTCACCCGATCACGAAACCGCCGGATTTCTCGCATGATTTGTCTCCGGAACACGTTGCTCTCAGTAACGCTGCCAGCCCCGTGCCAGGCCGCTCGGGTCACTTCTTGGACGCCCGGAAGGCGAACGGGAAGGCGGCGTTGGTGGGCTTGTCGGCCGCCGGGAAGTGCAGGCGTTGGAAGGTGCGCAGCATGCAGCCCTCGACGCGCGGGTTCTTGAGTGACGAGCCCGTGATGTTGGCGGATGAGACGTCGCCGCCGGGCGAGATGCTGAAGGCGATGCCGACGTTGCCCTTGAGGGTGGGGTCGTGCGCCGACGCCATCTCGAAGCAGGCTTGGAAAGCGCCCATGCGCGACATCACGACGCGCGAGATTTGGGCGGGCGTCAGGCCCTGGCCCGCGGCGGCTTTCTGAGCGCCGGCGACTTTGCGTTCGCCATCGCCACCATTGCCCGTACCTTCACCGCCGCCGAGGCCGCCCTTGCCGTTGCCACCGAGGCCGCGTCCGCCAGGACCACCAGAGCCGCTGCCGAAGCCACCACCACGCCCGGGACCCCAACCAGTGTCGAGCGTGCCAGAACCGAACGGCACGCCGCCCTCTTCGGTGCCGCCGCCAGCGCTGCCGCTGCCGTGCAGGCCCGTGCCGCTACCGGCGCCGAGCACGATGTCGTCGGAGCGTAAACCGCCGAGCGCATCGGCAACGGAGCTGATGGTGCCGAGCGTCTTCCTGACTTCGTCGCCGACTTCGCTGGAGAGCGCTTCGGACATGCCGCCGAGGCCGGCTTTGATGTCGCCCGTCATGCGCGTCTCTTTGGCTTCGCCGTTTTTGCCCAGCTTGCCTTCGTCGCCTTTGATCTTCTTGCCGCCGCCTTGCTCTTTGGGATCTTTGGCGCCCGGATCTTTGACGCCTTGGCCCTTGTCGTCCTCGGCCTTGCCGGTTTGGGGCGGCGGAACGACTTCCTCTTCTTTGATGTTGAACTGCAACATCAGCTCCGCCTGGCTGGTGAGCTCGAGCGGCTTGGGGATGGTCTCGGGCGTTTGCGTGGCCCACAGCAACGCGAGGCCACCGAGCACCGCGACGCCCGCGAACAGGAACGAGAACAGGAAGCCCCAGTCGAGCCGGCGCTTCCGCTTCATCGCCGGGACGGCGTTGGAGAACTGGAAAAAGACGCCGAAGTTGCCGTACTGGATCAGCCCGTAATCGCCTGCGACGATCGGGATGGGCGCGCCGACGCGGCCGAGATCGGCCGGGTCTTCTTTGCGGCCGCGCAAGTAGACTTCACCGCCCGTGGCGCCACGCGTGTCGAGCTCCCAACCCGTGCCGACCGCACGAATGGGCAACTCCGAGACCGACGCGCTGTCCGGTTTGGCGACGACTGCGCCTTCGCCTTCGCCGATTTTCAGCGAGCGCCCCGGCGTGAGGTAATCGGTGGCTAGCACCGTGGTGCCCCACACCGCCGCGGCTCGGAGACTGACGACGGGAGCCGGCTGCTGGCTCATCGGAAGGCGGCGCTCCGCCGCGAGTCGGACAGCTCACCCAGGAACGAGCGGTGCCCGAGCGCGCCCGCTTCGAACTCGGCGCGCACGCGGCGCAAGAAGTAGATGACCTGCGGAGACTTGAGGCGGCCTTCGACCTCGACGGTCTCGAACTTGTAGGTCTTCACGCCTTCCTTGTCCTCTTTGACCTTCACGTCCCCGGTGGCTTGCGCCTTGGTGGCGGTGGTGCCGGCGGCCTTCACGGCCTCCTCTTTGGAGGCGGCCTTGGCGTCTTCGGCGGCGGTCGAGGCTTCGTCGGGCGCGTCGGCTTCTTTGTCCTTGTCGCGCTCCTGATCTTTTTCCGCTTCTTTGCCCTTCTTGGGCTTGGCGGGCGGCTTGGCTGGCGCGGGTTTGGCGGCGGGCTTGGCGGCAGGCGCCGGCTTGCCCTTCACCTTGGGAGCAGCGTGAACGGTGCTGGCGCCCAAGAGCAGCGCAGCCACCGAGAGTGTCGCGATCCAACGCCCTACCATTCGAGCCCTAGAGCATAGACAGAAGCTGCAAGTCGGGCCAACGCCATTGCGCAGGCTGCTCGGTGAAACCCAGCCGCATTGACTATCGATACAGTGGCGGTGTTCGCAGGCTCGGGGCACGCACCCACGATCAGCGTGCCGCGCAGCGCTTCGGCTGCGTGGCGCACGCTGCGTGACGGCTGTGCGTCGGCTCGCCGGACGGTCGTCGCACCCACACTGTGCCACGCCGTCGCCTTTTTTTCCGACCTCATCACTTTTCGCGCAACGCGCCCCGCCCACGCCCGACCAGCCCTCAAGCACGCAGCTCGCAGTGAGCGGCGGCGCAACAAGGATTAGGGCGATGTCGTTCTCAACAGTTGGCGGTGGGTTTCAGGGTGGCGACGCGCTGCTCGCGTTCGCGGCGATTCAGCAGGGTCGCATGAACGAAGAGATGACCGAGTCGATGCGCGTTGCGGACTTGCGTTCGCAGATGGCGGGCGACCTGGCGGATATCAAGGCTCACTTGGAGCAAGCCAATAGGGATCCGAAGCGCTTTCCAGAGGTCAACCAAGAGCTGCAAGCGTTCATGGAGAAGTACGGCACCGTGCCCGAGCTGGAGGATGTGACTTCGACAGTCGGTGAAATTGCCGAGGAGGTGAACAATCGTTGCGACCCAGTCGAGACGTCAAATGCTGGCGCCATGAACGGCTACGGAGCAGCCCACGCCATCTGGGAGGCTACTGGCAAAGTTGGCGAGGAGCCTCAACCACCAGAACTGCTGACCGTTGCCGCTTACGACGACAAGGTCATCCAAACCTGGCTCGACAACATCACCGAAAAGCTCGACGCCTCCGGCACGAACGATCAGCTGGCGATGATTCACATCAAGCAGCTGAACGACAACATCAACAATAGCTCCGGCATGGTGTCGGGCATCATCGAGAGCCGCAACAACTCCACGGCATCGATCATCAACAACATTGCTTGAGGCGAACATGCTGAGCAGCGTTCAAGCTACTGGCGTCCAAGCGCCGCCACCCAACACCGCTTCGCTCGTGTCCTTGGGCGCGAGCCCCGAGGCTCAGCTCCTGGCGCTGATGGTCAAAAACCAACTCGCACAGGGCGAATCCGCCAAGACGGACGTCAACCTGAGTCAGGAACAGCTGAAGGAGCTCCGCGAAACCATCCGGGCAGCCCTCGAGGCTGCGCGCGAAGCCCAGGAAGACTCAGGCTTCTGGAGCGACATTGGCGACGTGCTCGGTGGCGACATTGCATCGATCGCCGAGGTCGTGGCGGTTGCTGCGGCGGCCGTCGCGACCGGAGGCGCGGCGGCGCTGGTGGTTGGTGCCATCGCGATCGGCTGCAGCCTGGCGTCCAAGTACGCCGACGAGCTCGGCATTCCTCCCAACGTGGCCATCGGTATCGGGATCGCGGCAGCGCTGGCAATGGCTGCGAGCGGCAACCTCGCGGCTGGGGGCAGCGCCGTGTCGTTCGCAGGTGCATCGAACGGTGCCATGGCAGTAGGTGCGCAAGCGAGCCAAGTGAGCCAGCTCACCTCAGTGGCGCAAGAGGTGAAGTTTTACGCCAGCCTTGCGGCACCTGCCGCAAAGGGCGCGGGCGCGGGCGCCGACACGGTCGCGGTCTACTACGCGAGCGAAGCCGTTGACCACAACGCCGACGCCAAGGCAACGCAAGCGCGCCAGCAGCTCGAGTCTCTGGACCTAGATTCCGCCATCGATCTGCTCGGCAGAGCCATCGATCGCCAGCTCGACGCGATGTCCGGCGCCATGCAAACGATGGAAGCCAACCAAAAGAGCAAGCAGCTCGTCGTCAACGACTTTCAGGGGATCGCATGACCATTTCCAACGTCAGTGGGCCAAGCTCTTTCGCGCAATCCGGCGTGGGGCTCGACGCCGAAGGGCAATTCGCGCTCTTGATGCTCGAAGCGCAAGACTCGCAGCACGCGGCTGCCGCAGCCGACAAAACGTTGGCGCGGGATCGTTTCATCGAGGCGTCGGCAGACGAAGTCGCTGCGATGCGCGAAGAGGCGGAAGACATCTTCATCGGTGCCTGCGTGCAAGGCGCGACGAGTGCGGCCGCCGCTGCGATTCAGTTTGGCGACGCAGCCTCGGAACCAGAGCCGGGGCCTGACGGCAAGACTCCGAAGGAAGGGCCGTGGTGCGAGATCAGTGCCGGCGCGCTCAACGCTGCTAGCCAACCGCTTGGCAAGATGCTCGGCGACTCACCGGCGGCAGACGATCGCGCAGACGCAAAGCAAGCAGGCTCGCTCGCACAACAAGCAAACTGGCAACTCGACGACGCGAGCGACTCGCTCCACAAGGCGGAGCAGCGCACCGACAAGGCGCTCGACTGGCTCGCTTCGCAGACGGCGAATCAGGCCAGCGCCGAGACCGGCATCATTGCCGGCTTCGCCTGAAGCTTTGGCGCCCGTCCGTGGCGCCGCGAGGGGGGATTGGGGGGAGCGGGGGAGGCGGGGGGAACGGTGGGGGGAGGTTCGGGAAGGGGTCGGCAAGCGTTTCGGCAGGCGCTTGCCGGCCCCAGCGGCCTCCTGGTGCCCCCAAAAAGACCGCCAAAATCCGGTTTGTGGCGGGCCCAACCAAACGTTCAGTACTGACGCAAGCATTTTCGACGACGTGTCCTTGCGAGTACCGAGGGCATGGACTAGGTTCCGCCGCCCACACTCCCATGGCCTACGCAGTAATCCGCACCGGCGGTAAGCAGTACCGAGTTGCCGAAGGCGACACCGTTCAGGTGGAGCTTCTGGCTGGCAACCCCGGCGACAAAGTTAAGTTCGACGACGTGCTGATGATCGGCGGCGATGCCCCGAAGTTCGGCACCCCGAAGGTTGCAGGCGCTGCAGTCGAAGGTGAGATCGTGCAGCAGGGCCGTGGCCCGAAGCTGATCGTCTTCAAGTTCCGCAAGCGTAAGCGCTCGCGTCGCAAGAACGGCCATCGTCAGAGCTTCACCGCGGTCAAGATCACGGGAGTAAAGGGTTAAGCCATGGCTCATAAAAAAGGCGGCGGCTCTACGCGTAACGGTCGTGGTTCTAACGCCCAGTATCGCGGCGTAAAGGTGTACGGCGGTGAGGCCGTGCGCGCTGGTGGCATCTTGGTGCGCCAGGTCGGCCAGACCCTGAACCCGGGCCGCAACGTTGGCCTCGGCAAAGACTTCACCTTGTTCGCGCTGATCGACGGCGTCGTGGCTTACGAGCACGAGACGAAGTCCAAGAAGCGCGTGTCGGTGTACCCGGCCGCCCCCGTGAGCCCGGCGAGCTGACGAAACTCTTCGTCACTGACATCGACGGTACGCTGGTTGGCGCGGGCGGCGAGGTGCATCCTCGGGACGCCAAAGCCATCAAAGAGCTACTGCGCAAACAGATCCCGGTGGCCCTCTGCACCGGGAGAATGTTTTCTGGCACCCGCGAGTTAGCCGCCACCTTTCGGTTGGTCGGGCCGGTGGCGTGCATCGACGGTAGCCACATCTTCGACCTGCACTCGCGCGGCGAGCTGAGCTGCACGGCCATCTCGTCCCAGGCGTCCACCTACGTGCGCGAGGCGCTGAGCATGTTTCGGCCGGCGGCCTTCATGTTCTCGGGCGACCGCGTGATTCACGACGGGCGGGGCGACCGTTTCCTCAACTACCTGAGCACTTGGTCCGACGTGCGGCACCGCGTGCATGACGTCGTGCACCCCGAGACCTGGGTGAACGAGACGAACATCGCGGCGCTCGTCCTGATGGGCGACGAAGAGCAGGTGATGGGCATGGACCGAGCGCTCACGGGCGTGCCGGGCCTGCAGCACATCGTGTTCGAAGTGCGGCGCGAGGACTTGGCCGGCTCCTGGGGCATGGTGCTGCGCGCCTCGGGCGTGGACAAGGGCACGGCCGTGGAGTGGCTCGCGAACCACTATGGGGTCGCCATCGCGGACGTGGTGGCGGTGGGCGACTGGTTGAACGACGTGCCCATGTTGCAGCGCGCGGGCCAGAGCTTTGCGATGGCGCAGGCGCCGGCTGAGGTGCGGGCAGCTGCCAAACACCAGCTGCGGGCCGACATTTGGACAGGCGGTGGCGTGGCCGAAGCCGCCGAGCGCGCCGGACTTATCTAGTCGCGGTATAGTCGCCGCGCATGCAAGCGCCGCGCGTTGCCGTTCTGCCGCCCGAGTTGGCGAGTCAGATCGCGGCCGGCGAGGTGGTGGAGCGACCTTCCAGCGCCGTGAAGGAGCTGATCGAGAACGCGCTCGACGCCGAAGCCTCGCGCGTCGACGTCGAGATCGAGGGCGGCGGCATCACGCGGCTATCGATCGCCGACGACGGCATCGGCATGAACGAAGCCGACGCGCGCCTGGCCATCGAGCGGCACGCCACCAGCAAGCTGCGCAGCTTCGCGGAGCTTTCACGGGTCGCGACGTTCGGCTTTCGCGGCGAGGCGCTGCCCACCATCGCGTCGGTTAGCCGCTTCAGCCTGCGCACCCGCGAGCGCCAAAGCGACGTGGGCACGCGCGTCGTGGTGGATGGCGGCAAGCTGGTGCTGGCCGAGCCCGTCGGCATGCCGAGCGGCACGCAGGTCGAGGTGAGCGACTTGTTTTACAACGTGCCGGCGCGTCGCAAGTTC
This sequence comes from Polyangiaceae bacterium, assembly GCA_036261775.1. Lineage (GTDB taxonomy): Bacteria > Myxococcota_A > Polyangia > Polyangiales > Polyangiaceae > PMG-095. Next base: position 15,254 of record DATAKF010000518.1, read on the forward strand.
CTGCGCTCCACCGGCACCGAGTCGGGGCACGTGACCGAAGCCGTCGAGCAAGCGGCGTTGTCGCGGCCGGACATTACGTTCACGCTGACGCGCGACGGCCGCAAAGTGCGTGAGTTCTTGCGCGCCGCAGAGCGCGCTGAACGCGTGCGGCAGGTTTGCGAGCTCGACGACTTGGCGGCGTGCCAGGGTGAGCGCGGGCCGCTGCGGGTCGAGGCGTTTCTTTCACGTCCCGAGCAGGCGCGCGCTGGCGCCGGCGGTCTCTCGATTTTGGTCAACGGTCGGCCGGTGCGCGATCGGGCCATCTTGGTGACCATCGCGCAGGCGTACGGCAGTGTGCTCGAGCGCGGTCGGTACCCGCGCGGCGTCGTGTACGTCGATTTGGCGCCGGAGCTGGTGGACGTGAACGTGCACCCGCAAAAAGCCGAGGTGCGCTTCGCCGACGCGCGGGCCGCCAGCGACGCCGTGTATCAAATCCTGTCGAAAGCGCTCGTCAGCGCTTTCTCGTTGCCGCCGGTGTCGCGCGCGAGCTGGGGGCGCGCGCCAGCGCGTGTGGCAGAGCCGGCTGCGACTCCGCGCGAAGAGCCTGTGTACCGGCCAGCGCCCCCGACGGCGCGTGAATTGCCGTTCGATGCGCTCTTGGCGTCCGTCCAACGCACGCCGCCACCGCCCGAGGTGGCAAGCTCCGTCGAGCCGTCTTTGGTGGCCGCGCGCGACCACGTGGCCGCGCCGATTCGGCCGCGCCCGGAGGTGCCTTGGTCCAGCCTGCGCTTCATCGCGCAGCTGCGCATGACCTACCTGATCTGCGAGGGGGCCGACGGTATTTACCTGCTCGATCAGCACGCCGCGGCCGAGCGGGTCACGTTCACGCGCCTGCGTCGCGAGTATCAGGCGCGCTCGGTGCCGTCGCAGGCGTTGTTGTTCCCGCTGGTGGTGGACGTGACCGAAGCGGAGCTCTTGCTGGTGGAAGAGCGGCAAAAGGAAATCGCCGAAGTCGGGCTGGACGTGCGGGCGCGCGGCGCTACCTCGCTCAGCATTCACGCCATGCCGCGCTTGCTTTCACGAGCTAGCCCTGAGCGCCTGCTGCGTGACCTGCTGACCGAGGTGTCACGCAGCGGCGGTCGAGGCTTTTCGGACGCGGTAGACTTGGCGATCGCGACCATGGCTTGTCACGGCTCGATTCGCGCGGGCGACGCGCTCTCGCCGGACGAAGCCAAGGCGCTGCTGGTGGCGCTGGACGACGCCGATTTTGCCGGTCATTGCCCGCATGGGCGGCCGGTGGTGACGTTTTTGAGCTACGTGGAGCTCGAGCGTAAAGTAGGGCGACGTTGACGGCTGACGAGCGCCTGCTCTGCATCGTCGGTCCCACGGCTTCGGGCAAGAGCGCGCTGGCGCTTCGGCTTGCAAGCTCGCTGGGCGGCGAGATCTTGAGCGCCGACAGCATGCAGATTTACCGCGGCTTCGACGTCGGCACCGGTAAGCCGAACGCCGAGGAGCGCGCGCTGGTGCCGCACCATTTGGTGGACGTAGCCGACCCGCTGGAAGCTTGGGACGCCGCACGTTGGGCCGACGAAGCCGTGCGCCTGATCGCCGAGATTCGCTCGCGCGGCCGCGTGCCCATCGTTTGTGGCGGCACCTTCTTGTGGGTGCGAGCGCTGATCTACGGCCTGGCCGAGGCGCCGCGCGGCGACGACGAGCTACGCGCGCGCCATCGCGCTTGGGCCGAGCAAGAGGGCCGCGCGGCGCTGCACGCGCGCCTCACCGAAGTCGACCCGCCTACGGCCGCGCGTCTGGCGCCCAACGACTTCGTGCGCGTCAGCCGCGCGCTGGAAGTGTTCGAGCTCACCGGTAAGCCCATGAGCGAGGTGCAGGCCGCCCACGGCTTCCGAGCACCGCGCTTTGCGGCCCGCTTGCTGGGCGTAGCGCGCGAGCGCGCTGAACAAGACGAGCTGATCGCGAGCCGCGTGCGTGGCATGTTGGCTGCCGGTTGGCTGGCTGAAGTCGAAGCTTTGCGGGCGGCTGGCTTTGGCGAAGCCCGCGCGATGGCTTCGGTGGGCTACCGGCAAATTACCGAAGCCATGGCCGCCGGCACGGTGACGGACGAAGCAGCGTTGGCGGAGGCGATTGTGCGCGCCACACGGGTGTTTGCGCGGCGACAGCGCACCTGGCTGCGCGATCAGCCGGTGGAGTGGCTGCCTGCCGACGCCACGAAGCTGCCGTGATACGCGGCATCTTCCAGGCTTTCAGCCAAGGTGGTGCGGGCGAGCGGCTTGGTGCAGTCGAGCATGACCGCCACCTCGTCCGTGTGTTTGGCGCCCACGCTGGCTTCGTAGGCTCCCGGATGTGGACCATGCGGAATGCCGCGCGGGTGGTGCGAAATGCTGCCAGGGCCCACGCCGCGCCGCGACGTGAAGTTGCCGCGCGAATAGAACAGCACCTCGTCGACGTCGACCGACGAGTGCGGATACGGGCAAGGCACCGCTTGCTCGTGAAAATCGAGCGGACGCGGGACGAAGCTGCAGATCAAGACGCCAGGCGCCTCGAAGGTGGCGTGGACCGGCGGCGGCAAGTGAACCTTGCCGACCTTGGGCTTGAACGCGTCGATGGAAAGGGCGAACGGATACAAAGCCCCATCCCACCCCACGACATCGAGCGGTGACGCCGAGAGTTGGTATTTTTGTAGCGTTCCTTGGGCTTTTAGCCAGAAATCGCGCAGGCCTTCGTCGCGCGGTGCGCCGTGGACGGGCGCTCGAAAGTCCCGGTGCGAGTAAGGCGCGTCCATGCGCAGCTGGCCTACGCTGTTGCGGTAGCTGCTGGGCAGCGAGAGGGGACTGCGGAGCTCCAGAATCAGCCAATATTGGGTGCTGCCGGCGTCGAGCACGAAGCGGTGCAAGAGCGAGCGCGGCACGTAGACGTAGTCGCCCGCGCGGTACGCTACGTCACCCAGCTGCGTGCGCAGCGTGCCCGAACCCGAGTGGACGAAGTAGAGCTCGTCTCCGTCCGCGTTGGCGAAGTACGCAGCGTCGCTGCGGGTGGGCAACGCGATGCTCAGCGCTACGTCGGCGTTCTCGAGCAGCCTGCCGCGATGGCGCGCGAACGGCTCCAGCGTGAGCGCGCTCTGCGGGCTTTGGTAGTGCCGTCGCAACAGGCGCTCGGGAAACGTGCCGGCGGCCGGCAACGCAACGGGCGCATCGGCAGCGGGCTGCGCTTCGTGTGGGCGCTGCTCGTGGTAGGCGATGGTGTACGGGCCATCGAAACCCTGACGAGTGATGCAATGCTCGTACAAAAGCCGCCCATCCTCGGCTCTGAGCTGCGTGTGAGGGGCGTCGGGCAGGCGGCCCCGGCTTTGGCGCTCGAGCATGGCTAGCCGCCTCGCTTGGAGAGCGCCTCTTGCTCGCGCTCGATGCTCTCGAACAAAGCGCGGAAGTTGCCAGCGCCAAAGCCCTGATCGCCCTTGCGCTGAATCAGCTCGTAAAAGAACGGGCCCGCGCCCGAATCCTTGTACAAGCCGGCGGAATCTTTGAGGAAGATCTGCAGCATGTACGAGCCCTTGCCGTGGCCGTCGACCAAGATTTCAAGGTCGCGCAGCTCTTTTAGGTCTTCGTCCAGCTTGCCGATGCCGAGCTCTTCCAGGCGTTGGGGCAGTGCGTCGTAGTAGGTGCCAGGCGTGCGCATGAACTCGACGCCGCGCCCACGTAGCCCGCGCACGGTGCGCAAGATGTCCGACACTTCGAGCGCCAGGTGCTGGATGCCGTCACCGCGGTGCTCTTCGTGGAAGGTGTTGATCTGCGAAGCCTTGAAGTTGGGGCGATACGGCTCGTTGTTCGCGAACTTCACCGACGAGCGCGGATCCCACATCACGACGGAGCGCAGGCCCGAGCCGTCGCGCAGCTCGAAACGGGCGACGTCTCGCGTGTGAAACTGCACGTCCCACAGGCGCTGGAAGCCGAGCACGTATTCCAGCCACAAGAGCGCCGGCATCATGGTCTGAAAGTTGGTGGTAATGTGATCCACGCGCAGCACGCCCGACGAGTTCTGGCCGCCACGAGGCGGATCGTGCATGACGTAGCCGGGCAGCAGCGCGCCGTAGCCTCGGCGCTCGATGAAGCGAAATGTGGTGTCGCCGAACGGCGTCGTGATCGAGAAAGTCTTGAGCGTGCCCGAAGCGTCTTCGAAGCGCTCCAAGTCGCCGATGGGCGTGCCGCCCCGCCTTTCGAGCAGCTCGAAGGTGCGGGCGGCGTTGTCGACCCGAAACGCCACCGTGCCGATGCCGTCGGGGTGGCGCTTCAGGTAGCGCTCCGCGCGGCCGCCCGAGCCTTCGGGAGTTGAGCAAATCACGATGTAGCCGCCGGCCTGAAACGCCACCGAGCGCTGCCGCCCAGCCGCGGTCAGCTCGGGGCTGCTCTCGCCAATCTCACTGAAATCGAGCCGGTCGACGTAGAACCTGCGGCTCCGCTCCAGGTCTCGCACGTAATAGTGCACGCCTTCGATGCCGAGGATGCCGAGCGGTTCGACTTGGGGCATTGCCTTCAGTTTCCCACCGTTACGCCTGCCCCTCAAGCGTGGCTTCTGGCCACGGAAGTGGGGGAATAGTTCGTCACGCTTTGGCGTAAAGCAGGGGGCATGTCGGGACTGGTGAGTAGAGGGCTGGCGGCGCTTGCCGCTGTGGGGGTGTTGTCTTGCCTCGCCGCTGCCGAGGCCGGGCAGGCCTTTCCTTTCGACTGGAGCCAGCTGACGAGCACGGAGCCGAAAGAGTGCGCCGACGAGTGCGAGGGTTGCCACTGGCTCTACGACTCGTCCAGCTTCGACGTGAGCACGCCGTCCGCTAGCTTGTCGACGCGAGAGCAGGCGCTAGTCAAAGCCATCTACGCGCAGTATTTGGCGTCGGACGTCTGCAGGTCGGACGAAGTGCGGCTCGAGCCCAAGGCGATCGGCTCCAAGGCTGACGCCGGACGGCTGTCGGACGTGCTGGCTGGTTCATTCTCCGGCAAGGGGCGCCAGCAGAAGCTGGTGCTGTTCTTTACCGGGCACTGCGGGCAGACGGGTTCTCACGCCGAGAACTGGGGGCAGCGCTTGCTCATCCTGCTCGAGAAGGGGCGTGTGCTGGGCATCTTCATCGACGAGCAGACGTCGCTGCTCCGCAAGGTCGACGTCGACGCCGACGGAATGGACGAGATCGTCGCCTGGGGCGGCTGGACGGGCACCGGTGGCTCCTATGCGTGGGTACGGCTCCTGACGCTGGCTGGCGGTGTGCGCCTGAACCTCGGCGACTTTACCGAGCTGGACGTCGATTCGTGCGCCATGGATCCCGAAACGTCACGTCACGAGTCGACGGTGCGCTATCGCTTCGATCCGGCGGCGGGCAGCGTTTGCTTCTTTCTGCAAGATCGGGAGCGTGCGTGTCCGGCGAATTGAGCCCGCGTTGACCAGATCCGCCCGCTACAGCGCTTTGAGGTCCTGAGCGATCTTTTGGGCTCGGTGCCGCCACGTGTGGTGCTCGGCGATGGTGTTGCGCGCGTTTTGGCGTAGTTTTTCGGCGAGCGCCGGGTGAGCCAAGTAGAAGCGCGCCTTCTCGGCGAACTCACCGGGGTAGTACTCGACGTAGTGCTCACCTGCGACCAGCGGCTTCATGGTGTCGTTCACGCGCGCGCCGGGAGGCGCCCAGTTCCAGCCGCCGTGCTTGTCCGTGCTCTTTCTGTTCGTGCAGTAGAAGAGCATGCCGCCCGAGCCCAGGCAGTCTAGCGAGCGAAAGTGCATGCCTTCGCCCTCGTGCAGGTTGATCCGCGAGCTGGCGTAGACGCCGGACAGCGCTGCGGGATCTTCCAAAAATCCGCGGTAGTGTGGCGCCAGCTTGGGCCACGCCGCCCAACCCTTGGTGCCAAAGATGCGTAGCGAGGTGCCGGCATTCAACACTTCCGTGACCATGGACTGGCGCAAACCAGTGCGCGGCAAGCGACCCAGCAAGTCGTAACGCACCGTGGGGTCGTCGATGATGTCGTCGCCCGTGGCCGCTCGAACGATGCGGTTCACCTCGTCCCAATGGGAGGTGTGGTTGGCGCCGCTGTCCGGATCGAGGCCTTTGACGTAGCTTTCGAAATTGGCCAAAACGTCGCGAAACGCGAGCGGCTGCGCGGTGCGCGACACGTTGCGCTCGAGCTCGGCCTGGCTCCAGGGTGGCGGCACGTGCCCGGCGACGCTCACGTCCGACTCGAATGGCGCGCCGCTGGGGCCGTAGGTGCTGGGGCACGAGCCTGGTGGCAGCCAGTCGGTGAAGGTGTCGTAGTGAAACGCGGCCACCCAACCGGTGGTGAAGAAGTAGGTCATGTCGCTGCCCCGGATCTGTTCGTCGGTGCGACCCAAAAAATCGACGATCCAGGTTGCGTGCAAGACCGAGCGCGGCAGGTAGGGCACCTGCGAACGCGTGCGGTTCATGTCGAAGACGATGTCGGTCTTGTGGCGGCGACACCAGTCGAGCAGCCCTGCTTCGTCCAGGGTTTCGCAGGTGCCGCTCACTTCGAAGCCGGCTTCTTCGAAGCCCCGCAGCATCTGCGGCAAGAGACCGCGATAGAAGCCCGTGGGGCGGGGCAGCAGCACGCTGAGGCGTTTAGAGCGCAACGGACCAACCTCCATCGATCACTAGCTCCTGCCCGGTGATGTAGCTGCCAGCAGCCGAGCTGAGCAGCAGAATGGCGCCCACCAATTCTTCCGGGCGCCCGCTGCGGCCGAGCGGAACTTGCGGCAGGGGCTGCGCTTCGCGAGGAAACGCGCCTGGCGTGACCGCGTTGACCCGAATGCCAGAGCGCGCCCACTCCACGGCCAAAAAGCGGGTGAGCGCGAGCAACGCGCCTTTGTTAGTGGCGTAGTTCGAGGCTGGCGCCGCTGCTGGGTCAGCGCTCGGGGTCGGGATGGGCGAGCGATGCGCCAGGATGGAGGAAATGTTGACGATGCTGCCGCCTCCGCGGCGCGCCATGGAATGCCGCGCGGCTTGGCAGCACCAAAAGCTGCCGCTCACGCCGCCAGCTAGCCCACTTTCCCAAGTTGCCGCGTCCATGTCGGCCGATGCCGCACTGCGCGAGCGCTGCGCGGCGTTGATCAAGATGTCTACGCCGCCTGCCAAGCGCTCGACCTCGTTGAAGCAGTCGCGAACGGAGTCGAGACTGGCGATGTCCAGCGCTACTGACAGGCCTTCTTTACCCAGCGCGCCGAGCTCGCGGCAAACGGCTTCGTGTTTGTTCAGATGCCGAGACGCGATGACGACGCGAGCGCCTTGCAGCGCCAAGCCCCTCGCGATGGCGCTGCCCAAGAGCCCCGCTCCACCCGTAACGACGGCGACTTTGCCGTTGAGATCGAACAGGGCGGCCTCGCTAGCTGGTGCGCGCGAGCGCGGCAGGGTTGGTTTCGGTGCGCGGCCAGGCTTTGCTGGGGGCAAAGGTCTCGGGCAGCGGAGCACCGAAGCCGACGCGCGGCTCGGTGATGGGATTTTGTGGCTTGTCGGCGTCGGCGCCGAGCATGCTGCGCGCGAAGTATTCGTTCCAGCACACGATGTCTTCGCGGCGGAAACCGGCTGCAATGAGGGTGGTGAGCGCCGTCTCGTACTCGATCCAAGGCAACACCACGGCAATGCGGCCGAGCTGCTCGGTGGCGCTGGCGTCGTCGAGGCGAGTCGTGGTTTGGCCCAGGAAAGTGTCGCCGATGCGGTGCTGGCGCGTGTCGAGCACGGCGGCGACGTTCAGCCCCTGCAGGTCTACGTCTTCGGACAAGACGCCGTAGAAGCGGTCAACGGCGGGTAGCACTACGACGGGCGTTTGGCTGGCCTTGAGCGCGTCTAGGCTGCGCTGAAACTCGGCGTAGACTTGCGCTACGTGCGGGATGGTGTTGGCTACCAGGTGGTGCTTGCGCATGCACTCGGGGCACACGATGTTCATGCCCGCGATGCCGATGGGGCCTCTGATGTTCGGGGCGCCGCCGTTCGCGCACTCGGGCGGGTAAGGGATGACCGCGTCGGTTTCTACGTGGTCACAGGTGGGGCAGCGGAAGCTGAGCGACGAGTGTGTGCCGTCGATGGCGTGGCCGTCGGTGACGATGGTGCGCACTTTGCGGTGATTCTGATCGTTCAGCTCACGCAGCTCGACGTATAGCTCGCGGAAGCGGGCGTCCGTGAGATCCGTCAGGTTGATCATGTGCTTCCACAGGTACTGCGAGACGTTACCCATGGAGCGAATGAATAGCTCGCGGTCCGGGATCTGATTGCGCGCGACGGCACGGTCGAAGAGCTGCGTGCCCGGGTAGGGAATGACCGCCGACCAGTCGACGAAGAACAGCTGGTTCTCTTGCTGAAAGTCGAGTGTTTCTTGCAGGGTTTGCTCGGTCTCGACCAAATCCCCGAACAAGAAATTGGCTTGGATACCGATGCGCGCCTCGCGCGTCATCTGCACGGCACGGGCGATCTGCGCGGCCGTGATCTTCTTTTGCATGCTCTCGAGCACGGTGTCGCTGCCGCTCTCGAAGCCGTACGAGATGTAGTGGCAACCGGCGGCCTTCATGCGGTGCAGGAGCGCCTGGTCCATTTGGTCCACGCGCAGCTGGCAGTACCACTTGATGTTCAGATCCTTGACTAGCTCGCAGAACTCGATCAGACGCGCTTTGTTCGCCGAGAACAGCTCGTCGTAGATCATGAAGTAGCGGACGTTGAACTTGGCGATGCTGGCTTTGATGTGGTCGACCGTTGCCGCGATTGAATGGCGACGGTACTTGCCCATGCCGGCGTGGTAGCAAAACGTGCAGCGAAACGGGCACGAGCGGCTGGCCGTGATGGGCAGCATCTTGTGACCCTGCAAATGCGACTCGTGATACGAAAACTGCTGCTCGGATTGGATCGCCAGGTGCTCCTCCATGCCGAACAGGTCGAGATCGGGTAGTGGCAGGTCGTCCAAGTTGCCGATGCCGTCGCCTTCGCCGGTCGAGCAAGGCTTGCCGTCCTTGAAGTACCAGATGCCGCGGACGTCGCCGGGGTCGCCGCCGGTCTCGATGACCTTCAGCAGCTCGTGGAAGATCAGCTCGCCTTCGCTGACGACCATGTAGTCCGGCTTCAAGGTGGTAAGCACCAGCTCGCTCTCACACGAGGTGATACCGCCGCCGAGCACGATCTGCGCTTTGGAGCGGGGGCGGGTGAACTGGATGATGCGCTCGATTTCGTTGAACGCGATCGTGATGCCGGTGATGCCGACGATGTCGATCTTCTCTTCGCGCAAGATGCGGTCGAGCTCCTGGTAGCGCTCTTCAGCGTCCCAGTGGTTCATGTTGAGCGGCACGACCTCGTAGCCGAACTTGCGTATGTACGCGGCCACGTACGAGAGCCCGATCGGGAAGTACATGGTGTTGCGCGTCGGGGCGTAGCTCGGCGAGATCAAAAGCACGCGAAGACTCGCCTTGGGCGTTACGTCAGCGCGCGGTTGCCGGCGAAGCTTGATCAGACTCGACATGAAGGGGCCCTTTCGTCCGCAGCGGGCCATGCAACCGGCGTACTCGGCCGGCAAAGCTGCCCAACGGAGCAACGGCGCGTGTCGAACCAACTTTAGATCGCAGGCCTGGGCGATTTGCGCCGCGCAAATTGCCGCTACTTCGAGCGGAGTTTCGGCGAGCTAGAGCGTCAAAACTCTGACGAGTGTCAGCGCGTTGGCGTTATTTGCCGGGTTCGGCGTCGGGCTGCGCTTCGGGCGCGGCCGCGGCAAACGCGGGTAGTGCTCGGGCGTTGGCGTCGGCGCGCGTCAGGGTCGGGAACGCGTCGAGCGACACGGACCAGCGCCGCGCGTTGTAGAGCTGCGGCACCAGGTAGATGTCGGCCAGGCTGACGTCGTTGCCGAACAGGAACGCGCCTGCGCGCGGCGCCGCCAGCGCTTCGAGCGCGGTCAGGCCCTTGGCGATGAACGTGCGAGCCCATGGATCGGTCTCGATGCCGTGCTTCTTCAGCTCGCTGAAGGTCGCGGTGTTTTGCAGCGGCTGAATGCCGGAGTTCACGAGCTCGGCCATGGCGCGCACGTGAGCGCGATCGGCCAGCGAGACGGGCAAGAAGCGCGGCTCCGGGTAGCGCTCGTCGAGGTATTCGATGATGGCCATCGACTGCACGAGCCGAAGTGTTTGCCCGCCGTCTTCGAGCTCCAGCACGGGGACCTGCCGCTGGGGATTGAGCTGACCGAACGCCGGCTGATGCTGCTCTCCGCCCTGGTGCATCAGGTGCACGGCTTGGTACTGGAACGGCAAGCCCTTGAGACCGAGGGCGATGCGCACTCGGTAGGCGCAGCTGCTGCGCCAGTAGCTCCACAACTTCATCTCGCCACCACCCTTTGGTCGATACTGCCGAACGGCGCGCTGCCGTCGGGCAGCTTGAACTCGATTTGGACACGGCTGCCGACGTTTAGAAATGGGGTACGCGGCGAGCCGTGCTCGATGGTTTCGAGCGCGCGGCGCTCTTGCAAGCAGCTGATGCCACGTTCGGGCGCGGCGTTCGAGATGGTGCCGCTGCCCAGGATGGTGCCGGCGCCAAAGCGGCGCGTCTTGCAGATGTGCTCGATCAGCTGGAAGAAGGAGAAATGCATCTCCGGCCCCGTCCGAGGGTCACCCACCCGCGTGCCGTCCACGTTGACGAGCATGGATCCGTCGAGCTTGCCGTCCAGCCAGGCGTCGCCCAATTCGTCGGGCGTCACCGCGAATGCTGCAAAGCCCGTAGCGGGCTTGGAGCCAAAGAACCCGAAGCCCTTCGCCAGCTCGTCGGGCACCAGGTTGCGGTAGGTCCAGTCGTTCACGCAAACCAAGAGACGCACGTGCCGTGCGGCGTCCGTTGCGCGAGTGCCTTGCGGCGTGTCGCCGAGCACGACCGCGAGCTCCGCTTCGAAATCGAGGCCGTAGGCGGCGTCGACCAACGGAAATGGGGCGTAGGGGCCGAGCATGTCCGACGAGCCGCCTTGGTAAACCAACGGGTCGGTCTCCAGTGTGGAGGGCGGCGCGGCGTTTCTGGCGCGACGCACCAGCCGCACGTGGTTCAAATACGCCGAGCCGTCGACCCATTCGGTCGCGCGCGGCAACGGCGCGGCGAGCTGCGTGACGTCGAGCTCGAAAGCGGCTGGGCTGCCTTTGGCCAGCTCTTGCGACAAGCGTTCGAGCGACGGCGCCACGCGCGTCCAATCGTCCAACGCCGCTCGCAAGTTCGCGGCTGCCGCGCGAGCGTCGATGGCGCGCGCGCCATCGGAGCTGACGACCAGCAAGCGGCCGTCAGGCGAACCGTCGGGCAGCGTTGCTAGCCGCATGGCTTACTCGCCGTTGAGGCCGAGCGAAGCGTCGAGCAGCTCGACGAACGAGCTGGGGCGGAAGCTCTCGCGCACCGTGCTGAACGCTTCGGGGCTGCCCACCGGGACGGGGCGCGCGATGACTTCGGGCGCTTCGGGCGCAGTCGGCGCGGCCTCGTAGGTCGGAGCGGCGTTGTACGCCTGGGGCGCGTCGTATGTCTGGGGCGCGTCGTACGCCGGAGGCGCGTCGTACGCCGGAGGCGCGGCCTGGTAGGCCGGCACGATTTCGGGAGCGGCAGCCGGTTGTACCGATGGGTACTGCGCGAGTGACTCGGGAGGCGGCGGGATGTCGTCCTCCTGCCGGCGGAGATGGGCTTCGAGCTCCTCACGTGCCTCCGGCGGAGGCGCCAGGTGCTCGTCGTAGCCGCCAACGATGTTGGGCCCGGGCAGCGCGGCTTCGAGCTCTTCGATGGGCGCGGGCGCAGGCTCGCTGCCTTTTTGCTCGGCCAGCTCCAGGCTTGGGCCGCGCGCTTCTTCGAGATCGATCGTTTGACCGAGCTGTTCCGGCGTCGGACCGGCAGACGCGCTCACACCGGCGTCGGCGCGCGTCGGAATGTCGAGCTCTCCACCCAGCAGCGCGTCCACGTCGGGTGCGGCCGGCGCCGTGATGCCCTGCGGCATGGGCGCGGCTTGCGGACCCGACTCAGGCGGCGGCGTCTTGAGCGGAACCTCGCGCTCGGCCTCGAGCTGGTCGGCGGCAGCAGCCGCGAGCGCTTCGTCCATGCTCGACGCGACCTTGGACCGCTGCGACGACGCGGGCGGTTGCTCCGGCTCGTCCTCGAAGTCGATGTCGACGTCGGTGCCCGCGGGAGCCGGCGTCCCCTCGGTCACCTCGACCAAGTCGTCTTCCGACAGCTCTTCGGTTCCGATCGGCTCGGCTTCGGCTTCGATTGCAGCGACCGTGACTTCGGGCGCGGGGTCGCGCGGCGCGGTCGTGACTCGTACCTCCGAAACCTCGGAGTCGAGCCCGAAAGCGTCGTCGATGGGCGGCTGGGGTGCCGCCTGGTTGTTCGACAGCGAAACCAGCGGGATGGGCTCGGCCTCGGGCGCTTGAGACGCCGAAACCTCCGCGACGGGCGGGATGGTGTCGAGCGGCACGTCCACTTCGACCGGAACCGGCGAAGGTTCGGGCGAAGCACCCAAGAGGTCGTCGATGGCGTCGAAGGGAGCTGGCGTCGGCGCGGCGTAGGCGGGCGGCGCTGGGGCCACGAAAGGAGCGGGTGCCGGGGGTGACAAGACCGGCGCCGCGAAGGCGACCGGCGGTGCTTGCGGTGCGCTGCCGCGGGGGCGCGAGGCGTTCTTTTGGATTCGCTCGAGCAAGCCTTGCAGCTTGGTGATCTGTTCTTGAGCGCTCACGAGACCCCCGCGGAATTTTGAAGGCGCGTCAGTGCGTCGCCGTAGCTCACGCCCGAGCCTAGCCAGGCGCTGACCTTGCTGGCGCTAGCGGCGCTGGTGATCAGAAAGCGTACTTGCCGGTCGTCGCGCACGAGCTTGACGGCGTGGCAGTCGCGCCCGAACGCGCGCTGCAGGCCGCCTTCGAGCACGGCGCCTAGCAGGCGATCGAGCTGCTGGCCAAACGGCCCGCCGTCGATGGTCAACACCAGCGCGCGGCCCCAGCGCTCGAGCCCGAGCGAGCCGAGGCCCAGCAGCGCGAGCTCGCCACCCAAATGCTCGAGCACGTCTTCCATCGACGCGCTGTGCGCCGAGTCGCCGAGGCGATCGGCGATGCGGCGGCCGGCGGCCGTGCCGAGACGACGCCCGAAGTCGGCCAGCGCTTCGTCGCCTGCTGCGCGGCAGAGGTCGATGAGCGCATCGGCCGGAACGAGGACGTGCTCGCCGCCGCAATCCACACGACCTCGAACGAGGTCGAAGCTGACGGAACCAGAAGGGTTGAAGCGAGTCGCCATCTTGGTCGCGCGGGGCGCCTGGGGGGCCCTTGGCAGAGCCGCCAGTATAGGGCGACGTTCGTCCAAACTGTCAATTCTTGTGGGTTTTTCCGTGCGCGCGCGCCCGGCCGGTGCAAAGAAACAGTCCCGGCCGTGGCGACGCCTACACCTGACACCTCGCAGCGACTTTCAGCGCAGCTTCATACGGAGCTGGAGCGGTTTGCCGAGGCAAGCGTGCCACAGGTGCACCGATTGCAGCTGCGATTGGCCGAGTTGCTGCTGAGCTACGCGCCGCCCGGAGCTTCTGGCCAGCTGGAGCTTGCGCTCGGTTTCGTGGAGGGCCGGACCGACGCGGCGGCACTTCATGAAGCGCGGCAGGACTGCTGGACCTACGTCGGCTCCCTTGCCTGCGGCTGCTCGGTGGCCGACTCCGCCTCGGCCCACGCCATCATGATCTGCTTGGAGACCGACGCGACCGCGCATTCGCCGGCAGCGCTGGTCGAGCAAGTGGAGCGGAGCTTGCGCTGCGGAGCGGCCGAGGTCGACGTGCTGCGCGTGCTGCGCGGCGCGCAATTGGACTAGGCTTTCTCGGATGCCGGGAGCCCTTCGCTCTGCGCTACCCGCGCTCACTTGCGCGCTGCTCGGTAGCTTGACGTTGGACGCCCACGCCCGCCCACCGAAGCGGGACCCTCCGCTGCTGTTCGGCGGCCCAGTCAGCAAACCCAAGGTCAAGGTGGAGCTCGATCCGAAGCTGCCCACCGGGGTCGCGCTGCCCGTTACCGAGCCGCGTCCGACCGTAACGGCGTCGCGCTGCTCGTTTGCCAGGCCTGTTTGCGTGCATGCCACGTCGGCGTCGCTCGAGGCGTCGCTGCCCAATGCGCTGCTGGTCCTCGAGCAAGCGTACGAGCGCACGGTGTTGGCGCTGCGCTTGCCGGCGCCGCTGGCGGACAGAGACGCGGGCGGTAGCGACGCGCTGGATTTGTACCTGACGACTACGCCGGTCGAGTCGGTCGTAGTCGAAGAAGCGCTGCTGCCCGGCCACATGGATGCCGCTCCGGTGTTTTGCCGAAGCGGCGCAGTCACAGGTGCGCTGCTGGAGCGCGAAGCCGCGCTGTGCGTCGGCGAAGCGCTGGCCAGCACGCTCGACGCCGGGGAGGCGCCGGGTGTACGCCGCGCGTTCGCGCTCGAATTGTGGTGGATCACCGGCAAGAAGACGGCGCTGGACGTGCAAATCATCGACGACGCGCAACGCCGACCGTCGGGGCCGCTCGCCGTGGATGCAGAGCCGGAGTCGAACGCGGTCGGGCGCTTTGCGATGCTGCTGGACATGCTGGAAACCTCGCGCAGCGCAGCCGCGCCAGGCATTTTGAGCGCGAGCATGTTGTCGGCGGCCGGTAGCCGCACGCCCGCCCTTTCGCCGACGTTCAATAACGAGCCTGACGTGTTCGACGTGCTGCGCCACAGCGTCGAAGAAGAGCTGCCCCGCTACGCCGACCTGATGGTCGACTTCGCGCTGCGGCGCGCGCTGGCCGGCGATCGCGACGACGGCACGCGCCTGCCGACCTTGGCGTTTGCCGGCAGCTTTGCCCGCCCGCATTTCGATTGGGTCATTCCGTTCTCGTCGCTGCCGCGGCGCGTGTTGTCCGGCACGCCAGTGGCACCGAGCGGCGCGCAGCTGATTTGGCTCGAGCTGGACGACGCGCCCATCGGCGCCGCGATTGGCTTTCGCGCCGAGTGGGAAGCTCCAGTGGCGTTCCAGTGGCGCATCTTGGCGGTGGACCGCGACGGCCGAGACGTACGGCGCATCGACGTGCCGTTTCAAGAGAGCGCGCAGAGCGCCGATGCGCGGGTGCTGCGGCTCGACAGCGTCAAGGCGCTGATTATTGCGGGTGTCAACCTCGGGGGTGTCGATTTGGCGCACCCCTTCGACCCAGATATTCGGCCTTTCGAGCCGAGCGCGTGTACCGTTTACTTGGTCTCGATGTAGGCTTGGTGTGTTGGCCCTCGCTTGCAACATCGACCCGTACGGACGCACGCTCCGTTACCGCATCGGCTTCGCGCTGCTGGCGCTAGGTGTGCTCGGCGGCGCAGTGGCAGCGCACTTTGAAAGCCGGGCCGGGCTCGTGCTCGGCGGCCTCTTGGTGGCGGGCGGCTTGTTCTCGCTGTTCGAGGCCAACCGCGGCTGGTGCGCCGCGCGCGCGCTCGGCTTCAAGACGAAATTCTAGAGCGGCGGCGCAAGCTAGCCAGGAGGGCGAGCGCTGCGGCGAACCAGCCCACGCCGACGGCGCGCGGACCAAGCTGACAGCCGCCGCGCGGGATTGGTGAGCCCTCCGCGAGCCAGCGATCGGTGCCGATCGGCACTTCACGCGCGGCCAGTAGCGCTCCGTCGAACGACAAGCGCAGGTTCAGGCGCTCGCCGCCGCTGTCTTCGGGAGCCGTGACCTCGAAGCCGTACAAGCCTGGAGCAAGGCGGGTCGGCGGCTTGGACAGCTTGCCGCCTCGAACAGCAAGCTCCAGCCGCCGCTCGTCGAAGCCGTCGGCTATTTGGTCTTGGGGATCGCGCAGCTCGAGCAGGCCTTGCAGCGGCTGCGTCTTGTCGGGGTGGGCGAACGAGGCCGCCAAAACGATGCGGCTGGCGCGACTCGGAGCCCGATCGATCGGCGAATCTTCGGCGATCAGCGCCGCCAGCGTGCCCTGCAGATCGAGGGCGCCGGGGCCGACTTGTTGCTCGGCCGCGATGGCGCCGGTCGGCTGGCGCGCGCCGGCCTGCAGGAGCGCGCGTAGCTGTCCTTGGGTCAGCTCTGGTCGGCGCTCGAGCAAGAGCGCGATGGCGCCCGCCACCAGCGGCGTCGACATGGACGTGCCGCTGGTGACGGCGTGCTGGCGATCGTCGGTGACGAAGCACTCGTAGTCGGGCGTGCCGCAGCGACCCTCGCTCGCGAACACGCCCGTGCCGCCGTTCGAGCGCGGGTCGGCCGCGGCCGACATGGCGCCGATCACGTACATGCCCGGCGCAACGATGTCGGGCTTCATCACGCCGAGCGCGTTGGGACCTGCTGCGCTGAACACCGCGGTACCGTCGAGCCCGAGCAGCTCGTCGCCGCCGTCGGATTCGCCGACCAAGAAGGGCTTGCCCTTGGAGTCGCGCCAGTGGTTTCGGTTTACGGTCGCGCCGACCGCGATCAAGTCGGGGTGCGACGCCGGCACGTTGATGGTGCCCTGCTTCTCGCCGCGCGGCACCAGCACTCCCACGCTGGTGTCGGGCGACGCGCCGCCGCTCGATTGCACCCAAAGGTTGGCGGTGCCGTGGCCAGAGAGCCGCAGCGTGAACACCGTTCCTGGCTTGAAATCACCGGAAATTACCAGCACGGCGTTGTTCGGTCCGACCTTGATGCTGCTGTTGCCGTCGGTCGGTCCGTTGAACACGGTGCCGTCGTAGCCGCTGGCCGAGAAGGTCGTCGAAACACCGGGCGCAACCTCCGGGATCCACTCCTGACCGTCGTGATCGACGGCGATCGACAGCTCGTCGCCGGTGCGGAAGCCGAGCCACACGTAGATGGTGCCGCCCACCTGCGCGCCGAGCGCCTCCGTGGGCGTCATCAGCGGGATCTCGGCCATGCTCTCGCGCGGAACGTGCACCTCGGTGTGGATGCCGTACGGCTCGGGCTGGCCTTGCCCGATGCCAGTGTAGAGCGCTCCGCTATTGCCGGCCGCCACCACGATGGCGCGTCCTGGATGCTCGGGACCGACGAAGCTGGCCAAGCCTTGCTCGAGCGCCGAAGTGCCGTCGTGGGTGCCGAAGTCACTACCCAAGCTCAGGTTCACCACTGCCGGCAGCCCGAGCGCCTCTGCCTGCTCGAAGATGAAGCGCGTTGCCTGAATGATGTCGGCGTCCTGGATCGCGCCGTCGCCAGCGCGGCTGACGCGAGCGCCGAAAATGACCGCTTCGGGCGCGACGCCGACGTAGCGTGGCTTCTTGGCGCTGAAGCCGTTGCCGGCCGCCAGGGATGCGACGTGCGTGCCGTGTCCAAAGGTGTCCGTCGGTTCGTCGCCGCTGGTGCCGTTGTGCAGCACCTCGTCCAGGTCTTCGTTGCTGTAGATGGCGCAGCCAGCTTCGTCGGTGCAGCCGTATTCGGCTTCGAGCTCGGGCTGCCTATCGCGAGGCTCGCGCGAGAAATCGATCAGGTAGCGCACGCGTGATTTGCCGTCGGCGGTTTGCAGATCAGGGTGGGAAACGTCGAGGCCAGTGTCGACGATGCCGATCACGACGCCGGCGCCCGTAAGGCCGGTGTCGTTGCGGAACGCGCTGGCGCCGACCCACTTCTGCGCTTCGTCCATCAGCACGTGGCGCGGTGGGGCCCAGTGCAGCAAGACGCCAGGGTTTTCTTCGGCAAAGGCTGCGACGGCGTCCGGCGCGAGCCACAACGGCCGGTAGCGCCCGCCGACCAGCAGCTCGCCAACCCCCGAGTCTGCTGGATACTCGGCCAACACCGCCACGCGATTGGTATTCGGTACCAGCAGCGCTCGCGGCACTTCGCGCGAGCCGTGACGCTTCAGGTTGCGCAGCGCGCTGCCTAGCTCGAGCTGCGCCGCAGCGGGCGCGGACGTAGCCGCGAGCGCCATGCCGCAGGCAACGCTGGCGAGCGCAGAATGGCGACGTAGGGCAGGAAGAAAGCGCGCCGGCATGCGCTCACATCGGCGGAACGATGTGCTTCTTGGGTGGGCGAGCTTCGGACTTCTCTGCGTAGAGCGCGAAGCGATGCGCCAGCTCCCCGCGCAGACCGTCGAACGGCACCAGTTGGTCGACGACAAGCTCGCTGGCGAGCTTGGTCAAGTTCACGTCTTCCCGGTATTCGTTGCGCAGCTTCTCGACGAAAGCATCGCGCTCGGGACCCGCCGGCACTTCTTGAATCTTGTTGTAATAGACGGCGTTCACGGCCGCCGGAGCGCCCATGACGGCGATGGAGGCCGTGGGAAGCGCCAAGCAGGCGTCCGGCTCGAAAGCGGGGCCGCACATCGCGTAAAGGCCCGCGCCGTACGCCTTGCGCACGATGACCGAGATCTTGGGCACGGTCGCTTCGCTCACGGCCGCGATCATTTTGGCGCCCGCGCGGATGATGCCTTGCCGCTCGACCTTGGTGCCGATCATGAAACCTGGCACGTCCGCCAAGTACAAAAGCGGCACGTTGAAAGCGTCGCACAACCAGATGAAGCGAGCCGCTTTGTCGGCGCTGTCCACGAACAGCACGCCGCCCAGATGTTTGGGTTGATTGGCGACCACGCCGACCACGCGCCCCTCGATACGAGCAAACCCCGTGATTAGCTCACGCGCAAAGCGCGGCTTCAGCTCCAAGAAGCTTTGGTCATCGACGACGGCGTTGATGACCTGCTTCATGTCGAAGGCCTTGTTCTCGTCGGGAATCACCACCTCGGCGATCGGGCGCGCGTCGGCGGCGACAGGCTTGGGCTCGGCCGCGGGGGGCTGCGCTTCGAAGCTTTGCGGCAGATACGACAAATAGCGCTTGGCGAACGCGATGGCTTCGTCTTCGGTCTTCACCAAAAGATCGCCACAGCCCGAGACCTCGGTGTGCATCTTGGCGCCGCCCAGCTCTTCCAGCGACACTTTCTCACCGATCACCATCTCGGCCATGCGCGGTGAGCCGAGGTACATGCTGGCGTTGCCGTCGACCATCACCACCACGTCGCAAAATGCGGGAATGTAGGCGCCGCCCGCGGCTGAAGGTCCGAACAGCAAGCAGACTTGCGGCACGCGCCCGCTGAGCGCGACCTGGTTCTTGAAAATTCGGCCGGCGCCGCGGCGCCCCGGAAACATCTCGACCTGATCGGTGATGCGCGCGCCCGCCGAATCCACCAAGTAGAGCAACGGGCAACCGAGCCGCTGCGCGGTCTCTTGCACGCGCAAGATCTTCTCGACCGTGCGAGCGCCCCACGAGCCGGCTTTCACCGTCGAGTCGTTGGCCATGATGGCCACGCTGCGACCTGCGACGCGGCCAATGCCGGTGATGACGCCGTCGGCAGGCAGCTCGTCGGCGAGCGTGTTGGCCAGCGTAGCGTCTTCGACGAAGCTGCCAGCGTCGGTCAGGCGAGCGATGCGTTCGCGCGCGAACAGCTTGCCCTGCTCGGCGTTTTTCTGGTGATACTTGGGGGCGCCGCCCGCTTGGGCCCGCTCGTGCAGCGCTCGGACGTCGGAGTCATCCATACTCGGGAAGGCTAGCCCGGACGTCAGCCTTCCGCGATCAGCTTTCGCACCAGCGCTTCGATCTCGCGCAGGCGCGGCGTGCTGTAGCCGATCAGGACGTCGCGCACGTTGCCCTGCTTGTCGATGACGAACAAAGTGGGAAGGGCGTAGGCGCGGTAGGCGCGCAGCATCTGTCCCGTGCCGTCGCTGGCCAGCGGGTAGCCCATGCCCAGCTCTCCGGCGGTGCGGCTCGCGACGTCGACCGGGTCACTGGTGACGCCAAGCACCGTCACGCCCTGAGCCGAGTAGCGATCGTGCCAACCGTTGAGGGTTGGCGCCATCACCTGGCAGACGCCGCACCAGCTGGCCCAGAACTCCAACACCACGACGCGCCCCTTGAGCCCCGGCAAGCTGGGCGTGACGCTGCCCTGCACGGTGCTGAGCGAGCCGAAGTCTGGCGCGCGCGAACCGACGTAGTTCTTGCGCATCATCTCGTCGTCGTTCGGCGCGGCCTCGAGCAGCACCGCGAAGAGACGTGTTTCGGCGCCGCGCAGCACACCCAGGCTCACCCGCGAGCCGGCCCGGGCGCGCACCACTTGGTCACGCAGCTCGGTAGGGCGCGAGACATTCACCCCTTCGACGCTGAGCACGACGTCGCCATCGGCTAGGCCCGCGCGCTCCGCGGGAGAGCCGCGCAGCACCCCGCGCACCAGCACCCCGGGCTCTCCACCTTCACGCTTGGCTAGCTCCACCCCGAGCCAGCCCGGCGGCGCCTTGCCAGGATCGGCGAGCGCGGAGGTGGCAGGCGTGGGCGCGGTCGCCACAGGCTCCACGGTCGCGGTTGGCGCGATGGGCGCCGAGGCTGGCGCTCCGGCTCCAGCCCCGCTGGCGCCCGAACACGCGCTGAGCAAAAGCCCGAAGCCTACGACCCTGAGGAGAGAGCGCAAAGCTTCTTCGTGGTACCATGCGTGGCACGTGCGCGCAGCTTTCGCCCCGATTCGCGCTGTGATTGCAGTCGCTACGTTCGCGCTCGGCGCTTGCGCCGCAGCAGCGCCCGGTACCCCCATCGGCATGTCCGACGCGGTGCCGGAGCCTGCGCCGTCAGCGCGCCCTGCCTCCCCGAAAGCGTTGTGGCCAGATTTCGCCGCGGCGCGCGCCTGGCCTGAGGCGGCGCCTGCAGCCGTGGCGCTCGGCCATCGCCGCGACGGCACGCTCGTGCATGTTCGAGTCGAGCCGAGCGGACTTGCGGCCTACCAAGATCTTTCAGTCGAAGCGCCAATGCCGGACGGCGCACGCGTCGTGGCGTGGCATGAGTCAGCAGCTGGGGCGCTTTTGGGCGGCTACGTGCTCGAGAAGCGCGCCGGCGCCTGGCAAGCGTTCGAGGTCAGCGCCGATGGGGCGCTCGTGCCGGGAAATTTCGCGCCGTGTGTGCGTTGTCACGACATGGCGAGGGCCGACCACCTGTTCGGAATCCGAGCGTCCGCGCGTCCGGCCGCGCCTACCAAGGGTGCGGAATTGATTGCGCCGGCGCTGCGTTGACCCCCAAGCCGCTGGCGGTCAGGCCTGTCAGACCCCACAAAGTGCAAAGACCCGGCGAGCTTGCTCGTCGGGTCTCAGGCACTCAGTCTATAAAAGTTAGTCGAAGAAGCTTCTAAGGAAGCAGCAAGAACAAGAAGCTGAAGCAAGGAAGCGCCCGGAGGCGTAAGCAAAGTGACCGATGGGGTGCAGCCCGAAGGTCGCCACCCCTTAAGCAGCCTCCGTGCCAGATCCGCGCCCGTATAGAAGATGAGTGATTACAGGCGTTTAGGAGCGTGAAGCCGCTTGCCGCCTACATTCGACGCGCCGCGCCCTGGCTCGCGTGTCACGGCCCCCCCCTGACTCTGAAAACATTTCAGAGCCAATTCCAGTTTCCCGAGAGCCCTGCCGCGCCACTACTCGAGCCTGGTCAGCCAGGCCGGCCCGTAGTTCGACCAACCCCGCCGACGCCTCGCCCCAACGCACAAAGTTCGTGCGCGTTTTCCTCTCGCATTCCGTAACGGCGTGCTATCAACCGCGTCCCCTAAGCACCCGTAGCTCAGCTGGATAGAGCATCGGACTACGAATCCGGGGGTCGGAAGTTCGAATCTTCCCGGGTGCGCAAAGGACCTAAAAGCCAACGCAAGTTGGCTTTTTTGCTTTGGGGATGGAATTGCAGCTTCGCTAGCTCATTGGCGGGGCGCTAGCTCCAACGAGGCGGAAGCGGTGGTCGCGACTCCGCAATCTGGTCCGTTGGGCTCGTCCTTGCGGTACGCGATGTCGTCGAGCTCAAGTCGTCCAATCTCGGTTCCGTCTTGAAGCACCGTCACCGTCAAACTCTCGGGCCCGCCCGTCTGGCCTTTGAAGCGGCCCACCGAGATGTCGCCCAGAGTTCCGAACGCGTCTGACCCGGACAGCGACGCGTTCACCTGCCAGTGACCGCGCGTCATGTGTTCGCTCACCGTGTGTCCTAGTTGCGTGTTGTTGGGAGCTTCGAGCTTCAGGTCGAACTCGAAGGACTCGTCTGGGATTTCGATCAGAACGCGATAGGTGCCGGCGGTCAGCGGTTCGTCCGACGTCATGTTGACGGTCAAGCCCTCACTCCAGCCCATCTCGCTACAGCTCTTTGCGCTGCACCCTTGTGAGAGGCTGATCAGTAGTGCTGCTGCTGCGTTCAACGTGAGCACGGTCGCGAGCCATGGCCTTGGAACCGCGACACCGCTGTCAGGCGCCACGCTCACGTCGCCCCCGCTTTTCCCTCCGAATCCCGACCATCCTGAAAGCATGGTGGCGGCCGAGCAAGTGCCGTGCCTAGTCCCCGTGCGACCGACGTTCTAGATTCTTCTGCCCGGGTGCGCAAAGAACCTAAAGCCCAACGCAAGTCGGCTTTTTTGCTCTGGGGTGGGGTCCAAAGCGCGAGCTCGCTGAGTTGATCTTCCTTCAGCTCTAAAGCGGCGTCGCGCCAGCGCGTTCAAGCGTGACTTCGCGCGAGAGGGCAACGAATGCCTTGTGAGCGGCCGAGGCGTTGCGCCGGCCAGGGTAGTAGAGGCAGAGTCGAGCGAGCTCCGGTGTCCAGTCCTGGAGCACGCGCACGAGCCGTCCTGCTTCGATGTCGCCGCGCACGTCCGGCTCCATGAAGAAGCCGAGTCCGATGCCGTCCAGGACGGCGATCCGCGACAGACTGGCCTCGTCGAGCGTGATGGGGCCCGTCACATCGACCACGGCAACCTGCCCCCGTTTGCGGAGCTCCCATCGGAATAGGCTCCCGTTGGGCAAACGGACCCGAACACACCGATGATGGAGGAGGTCCGCAGGGACGCGCGGCCGACCGTGCTGCTTCAGGTACGAAGGCGTTGCGACGATGGCATGGCGTTGGGGCTTTCCGAGCGGAATCGCGATCATGTCGGTGGGCACCAGGTCCGCCATGCGCACCCCGAAGTCGAACCCGTCCGCGACGATGTCGACGAGCCGGCCTTCGGTCACGACGTCGACATGCACGTCCGGATAGCGGCGGAGGTACTCCAGCACGAGTGGCGCGAGGAGCTCGCGCGCCGCCGTAGCAAAGGTGTTGATGCGCAGCATGCCGGACGGCTTCGACTGCTGGGAGCGAGCAGCGTCCATCGCGCCGCGGATGTCCTCGACTCCCGGAGCCACCTGTTCGACGAACGCTCTGCCGGCGTCGGTCACCGAGACGCTGCGCGTCGTGCGGTTGAAGAGGCGTACGCCGAGATGAGCTTCGAGCTTCGCGATGGCGCTGCTGAGCGCGGTCGTCGACATCCCTAGATCGAGTGCAGCGCCGCGAAACGAGCTCCTGCGGGCGACGGCGAGGACGGCATCGAGATCGTTGAGTCCAGGGCTGTACATTCAATAGTCCTGAAAATCGGGATGATACATCCTGCTTTGTCCCTATTGTAGGGTCAATGGCAGGGAGTTACGTCTTGATTCATGAAACTGCACCCATCGATTCGAGCCTACTTCGACGCGGCCGGAGAAACTCCGCTCCACGCCTTCGCGCCTGATGCCATCGTCGCGGACGAGGGACATCGGCACATCGGGCACGCGGCCATCGACTCGTGGTGGCGTGAGGTGACCGCGAAGTATCAGGCCGTCGCGGAGCCCCTAGAGGTGACCGCGAAGGACGATGTGCACGAGGTCCGAGCGAAGGTGACGGGCCGGTTTTCCGGCAGTCCCATCACGCTCACCTTTGCGTTCCGCATGAGGGACGAGCGGATCGCGGCTCTAGAGATCGGGTCGTGAGCCTCAAGCAGCTTGGCGCTTGAGGGCCTCGACGAAGGCGAAGTAGTGATCGGGCCTGCCTGTGCGGTAGAGCGCGTACCAGGCGTCGAGCGCCGGCTTCGAGTACACCTGCAGCTTTTCGAGCAGGTGTTTCGCAAACTCCAGCGAAGCGGTGGCCGGTGCGGTGATCACGCCGTCGTCCTCGACCACGGGCTCGTGCACGTAGCTCGCAAATGGTTCGTGCGCACGGGGCAGATGACCCGCATGGGGCAAGACGCGGCGAGCCACTCAGTCTCAATCGCAGCAGTCGCCCCGTGCAGCTCGGTTAGGACCCCCTTTGGTAGCTCCTGCAGTTCCTCCTGTCGACGAGCCCGCCCGACCGGTAACCGGGTCCAACGACAACGGTAACCAAGCGGTAACTCCCGCTCGCGCCGAGCGGGCGATCCGTGAGAATTGGCGTGTTTTTCGACGAGGGCACGCCAGTTGCTGAAGGCCCGTCCTCCAAGGAGGATTGGTATGCAACAGAGGAAGGCGCTCGCCGCGGCGGCATTGCTCGGCTTGGGATTGGTTTCATCGAGCGCGTGGGCGAGCGCGCCCGCGGGGGTGTGGGTCAAGGTTCGACAGGTCGTCTATGAGCCCAACGCGGCGAGCCCGACGCGCGTGCAAGTGCATGGCGCGCTGATGCTCTTCGACGGCAGCTCAGATGCTAGTCGACCGTACGCGCACTACACGTTACCAGCGCTCGGGTACGTGTACTATGAGTGCCCCGCGGGCCAGGCGGAGATCTGTCGCCAGGAATGGAGCGATCTCGAGGCGAACATCGCCAAGCCAGAGAACGAGTGCGTGGGTTTCGGTTGGGACTCTTTGCCCACGGGCACGCTGCGGCAACCTGGGAGCGTAGTTGCAAATCCCGACGTCTATCCGATTCAAAACGGGGTGAGCTCGGGGTTCTCGCCGTGCCAAGTGATTGGGCAGTTTCTGTCGTCCAATCCTGGCGGCGCAGGCGGCGCAGCGAGCTCGGCAGGTGCTGGCGGCACTAGTCTGAGCACGGGCGGAATGGGAGGCAAGGCACCGACCAGCGGCGGCGCAGGGACGAGCGCGAGCGAGTCGGGCGGCAAGGCGGTTGTCGAGTCTGACGGCGGCTCGACCGCAAGCGGCTCCGGCGGCACGACCGGCACCGGCAAGGGTGGAGCTACGGCGGGTCGAGCTGGCTCCAAAGGCGCGAACCTCGAGCCCGAGGAGCCTGCGAAGGCTGAGCCGGTCGAGAGCAAGTCGTTTGGCTGCAGCGTGTCCGGGGCTACGGGAGCGGCCTCACTTCTCGGCTTGGGAGCGGCGCTCGGCTTGGTAGGGCTTGCCCTGGCGCGCCGTCACCGGTCGCGAAAATGAGTGCGGCGGCGTTCGTCGGTTCCACCGGCAACGCGAGCCCTGCGCGCGGCATTCGCCGCACGTCGGTCTTTCGCTCCTCGCCTCGCGACGGCTGGTTGGTGGCTTTGGCGGCGCTTCAGGCGGTGCTGCTTTGGCTCGGGCTAACGCGCGTCGCCTCGCACGGCAATTGGGGAGCCTTCGCGTTCGCC
This sequence comes from Polyangiaceae bacterium, assembly GCA_036261775.1. Classification (GTDB taxonomy): domain Bacteria; phylum Myxococcota_A; class Polyangia; order Polyangiales; family Polyangiaceae; genus PMG-095. Next base: position 40,503 of record DATAKF010000518.1, read on the forward strand.
GGGAGCTTCGGGCTGGCCCTGTGCTGGAGCTCCAACACCGTCTCGCACAATCACCTGCACAAGCCGTTGTTCAGGGCGAAGGCTCTGAACCTGACTTTGTCGTGGCTTTTGACCCTGAGTCTGGGAGTGCCGCAATCGCTCTGGCGAGCTCGACACTTCTGGCATCACGCGGGAGAGCCGCTCGATGGGCGGCCCAGCCTCTGCAATCGCGGCGTAGCTGGGGAAGCCGCGGCCATCGCGCTGCTTTGGGGCGGGCTGCTGGCGTATGCACCGCGCGTGATGCTCACGGCCTACTGGCCCGGGTATGTCCTGGGCTTACTGCTTTGCCAACTACAGGGCGTCATGGAGCATCGGCGAACGCGCAGCGCATCTCGCGGCGTCAGCTACTACGGCAGGCTCTACAATTCGCTGTGGTTCAACGACGGCTATCACGCCGAGCACCATCGATTTCCCAGCGAGCACTGGACGCGTCTGCCGGCCCGCAGTGTCGAATGCGGCGTGACGGCAAGCGCCTGGCCGCCGCTCCTGCGCTGGCTCGAGCCGGAGCGTGGCGATCGCGGAGCGCTGCAAGCCGGCCTGCTCGGGTTGCTGGAACGCATCGCGCTCAGCTCACCGCTCGTGCAGCGCTTCATGCTTTGGTCGCATGAACGGGCTTTCCGGCGACTCCTCGCTGGGCGGACAGGCGTGACGGCTCGCGTTGCGATCATCGGTGGTGGGCTATTTCCGCGAACCGCGCTCGTGCTGCAGCGAGTCCTACCCGGCGCCGAGCTCACGATTGTCGACCGCAGCGAAGACAGCCTGAGGATCGCGCGCGAGTTTCTGCGAGCCCGCGGGCTCGACGAGGGCGGCTTGCGCTTTCAGCACGCGGCCTTCGCGCCGCAGCTCGCAGCGGCGTACGACGTCGTGGTGGTGCCTTTGGCCTACGTCGGTGATCGCAGCTTGCTCCGAAGCATCGGCCCAGGACGCCAGCTCGTGGTTCACGAGTGGGTTTGGCAGCGCTCGAGCCGGCACAGCGTCGTCATCTCCTACTTCTTGCTCAAGCGACTCAGCCTGCTGGGCGTGTCGCAAGAGGAAGCGCCATGAGCGCCAGCGCGTCCGTGCTGCGGCATCCAGCGTTCCTGCGGAGCTATCGGTTCCTCCCGCATCGGCTGCTCAACCGCAGCCTGGCGATGCTCACGGCGGCGAGCCGTCCGGCGTGGGCGGTTCGAGCAGCGATCAGCAGCTGGTCACGCATCGAGCAGATCGAGCTCGATGATTTCGCGCCTGGCCCTTACGCGTCGCTCGACGCTTTTTTCCTGCGTCAGCTGCGCCCCGGTGCCCGACCCATCTGCTCCGGCTTCGTGGCGCCAGCCGACGGCAAGCTGGTAGCCAGCGGCGGCCTCACCGAGCGCTCGGTGCTCACGGTCAAAGGGCAGCGCATGAGCCTCGAGCAGATCGTCAACGCCAACCGCTACGCGCTCGATATACAGCCCTACGTCGGTGGAGCTTACGCGGTCGTGTTTCTCACCCCGCGTGGTTATCACCACGTGCACATGCCGTGTGACGGCACCATCGAGGACGTGCGCTGGATTCCTGGGCGCTTCTACCCGCAGAACGAAACGGCGCTCGAGCACATTCCCGGCGTATACGAACGGAACGAGCGCGCGGTGCTGCGAGTCCGCGCCGAAGCTGGCTACGAGTTCTTGCTCGTGCTGGTAGGAGCCAGCTTGATTGGTGGCATCCACTTGCAGGGGTTGCCTCGCTCGGAGTGGACCCGGGTCCGCGTCACCAACGTCGGCCAGCGCTACGCCAAGGGTCAGCGCATCGGGCATTTCGCGTTTGGTTCGACGGTGGTCGCGGTGCTGCCGCGCGGGCGCGACCACCTGCTCCGCGCCGGCGCAGAGGTTCGCATGGGCGAAACGCTGTTCGAGTCGTGTTGAGATTTCGACGGCCTTGCGCCGGGCTCAGCGGCTTTGCGCGAGCCATTGCAGCAGCCAACGCTGGTACTGCGCGGCGCGCGCGGGCTCCTTGGCTGCCAGATTGTTCCGCTCGGCGGGGTCGGCGGCCAGGTCGTAGAGCCGCAGGCGCCCGTGCTCCTGCTCGTGGATGACCTTGTATTGCCCATGCCTGAGGCCTGCCTTGAGCAGGTCGTGATCGGTGAAGAAGACGGCCATGCCGGGGTTGGGGTCCAAGCCCGAGCGACCCTGGTAGTTGCTGGGCGAAGCGAGCCCCAGCAGGGCTAGCGTGGTCGGCGCAAGGTCGACCAAGCTGACGAGCTGCGGTGCGCGCACGCGATTCAGAAGCAAGCCGGGCGCGGCCACGATGAACGGCACGCGCACGTTTTCTTCGTACAGACTGAGCGTGTGGGCAAAATTGCCAGGGTGCTGCGCGAACGCCTCGCCGTGATCTCCGACGATCACGAACAACGTGCGCTCGAAGAGCCCACGACTACGTAGGCCGTCGAGGATGCGGCCGAGCACGAGATCGCCCGTGAACAGGTCGTTGCGGTACTGATCGAAGTCGGTCTGCCCGCCAAACGGTTCCTCTCGGGGACCCGGCGTTCGGTACGGGTGGTGCCCGGCGATCGGGGAATACACGGCAAAGAACGGCTGCTCCTTGGCGGAGTCATCGACGAACTCGAGCAGCTTCGCGGCGGTAGAAGCGTCGTCGGTGCCGAAGCTCGACGCGTAGGTTCCTCCGATCGACTGCGCGTCGTGAAGCTCCGAGAATCCGCGGTTGTCCACGATGCCCTGCATGCCCAGGTAGCGGAAGCGACCGGAGTGAAAGAACCCGGTTCGATAGCCTGCCCGCTTCAGCACGTCCGCCAGCGAGCTGCACTCACGCTTGCCCGCAACGTATTCGGAGACCTGCAGGTAAGGCACGGGGTGCGAGCTGCAGAGCATCGAGAACAAGCCCTTGATGCTCTCGGGGTACGCGCAATACGCGTGGTCGAAGATGACGGCATGCTCGGCGAGCTCACTGAGCTTGGGAGTAGGGTCAGGCCTCGTGCCATAGCTTCCGAGGTAGCTTGCACCTGTCGATTCGAGGATGATCCAGAGCACGTTGCGACCACGCGCCGCGCCCTTCAGGTGCGAAAGGTCGAGCGCTGGCCCTTCTGGTGGCAAGCTCGGCAGCGTGGCAGCCGCGTGCGTCCCGGGCGCACGGCTCAGCCGCGCTCCCGTCGTGAGCGCCAGCGTCAAGAGCGCGTTTCGGTGCAACCCGAGTGTCTCGATACGTTGCGCCAGCGGCGCGCCGCCGAGAGTGGCTACGACCAGCCCCAACACCCACAGCGCCGACGCGGGGCGCTTGGAGATTGCTCGAGCGATGATGCGTGGGGCGAAGACGGCCACGACGAGCACGGCACCTATCGCGAGGAGGTTGCCGGTGGAGACGTAGGCGCCAATGGAGTCGAGCAGCGCTCCGCCGGTTGCCCCCAGCATCGAATAGGTCAAAGGCGTCGAGAACACGCGCGCGACCGGCACGTTGACCGCCACGTACCCAGCCACGACAGAGTAGGCCAACCAGCCCGCTCGATTCACCCACCGCGTGTGACGCGCGAGTAGGACGAGGGCCGTGGCGTCGAGCACGACCCAGGCAAGCACCACGCCAGCGTCCTGATACAGCAGCACGAACGCCGCCGCGGGCGTCGCAAACAGCGAATGGCCCCCGTCGGCGAGGCGGAGCGCGACCAGCGCAGCCTTGGCAGCGACGAAGACGGCGAACAGCGACAGGCTCCGGCACACGGCCGCGCGAGCTCGCTCCGGCAAATGTGCCGTGAGAGTGTCTGCGCCCCGCGCCTGTCTTCGAATCTTCGCTGGACCGAGGGCCGTCATGACACTGCCGCTGCAATAGGTCGCTACTGCACTGGGGCGCTAAGCGCCAGGCTTGGAGGTCCGATATGAGATGGCTGAAAACATTCAGCGGCGTCGCTGTCGTCTCGAGCGTTGGAATGGCGACGTGGGCGTGCGGTAGCCCCGAGGCAGACAATGGCTCGACGGGCGGCGCGAGCTCGGTCGTAGGGGGCGCACCAGGTGCGGGCGCGACCGGCGGACAGGCGAACGCCACCGCTGGGTCGGTTCAGAGCGTCGGCGCAAGCGCCAGCGGAGGCGCTGCGGGCACGAGCGGTACCGAGAACGCGGGCGGCAAGAGTGGGAACGGCGGTGCTGCGGCGGGCGGCGCGGCTCAATCCGGCGACAACTGCAGCATTGGCAAATGGCCTGCCGCCGATCCCACCGCGATGGGACCCTACGAAACGGTCACGGAAAACGAAGTGGGACCGGAAGCGGGCGTCGCCGACGAAGAGACGCAAGCCGTGCCCAAATTCACGCTCTTTCGACCCAAGGAGCTTTCTCCGGGCGGCCTGTGCCACCCCGTCATTACTTGGGGCAACGGCACTGGCTCGACACCAAATCTCTATCGATCATTGCTCAACCTGTTTGCTTCGCATGGCTTCGTGGTGATCGGATCGAACAGCAAGAACGTCGGGCAGGGCACTCCGAGGCCCATGCTTGTGGGCGTTACGTGGGTCTTGGAGCAGAACGAAGACCCAGCTAGCCCGCTGTACCACCACCTCGATCCAACTCACATTGGCGCAACCGGCCATTCGCAAGGCGCCTTCGCGACCAGCCAAGCTGCCGGAGACGCTCGTATCGTCACCAACGTGCCCATCGAAGGCGCCATGGTGCAAAGGAACCTGCACGGTCCTGCGATGTTCTTTTGTGGAGGGCAGGACGACATCGTCGGGTGCGACGGCGCGAAGAGCGCGCTCGACGCAGTAACGACGCTACCGGCCATGTACGCGGAGTACCTGAGCGTCGATCACGGTAGCTGGATGAGCTTCAACAACAAGCCTAGCGTCGTGTACGGTGCGGTCACGGCGTGGATGCGCGTGCACTTGATGGGAGACGAAGCGCTGCGGCCTTGGTTCTACGGATCGAGTTGCCAGCTGTGTGGCGACGCTGGCTGGCAGATCGAGCAGAAGAACATGCCCTGACCGTCAATCGGCGGGCAGCTAGTTGCCGTTGGCCAGCGCGCCAATCTCGGTCGCGCTCAGCACGCGCTCGTAGATGCGAAACTCGTCGACTTGCCCGTCGAGGTAGGGATCCGCGGCGAAGGGCGAATGACCGATGAAGTTGTTGACGGTCGAGCCCAGATCGGAAGGTCGCAACGCCGCGGGCGCCTGCTGAGCGACCTGCGCGCCGTCGACGTAGATGGATACCCCAGCGTCGCCGAGCGTGACGGCGACGTGAGTCCATTTACCTACCGGTAGTGCCGCGGCCCCCTCGAGAACTTGGTTCTTGTTCAGAGGCGCCGACTGGATGCGGAAGCGTACGAACCCGTTGCTGCCGGCGTTCACCAGGTACATGAACGTGCTGGTGTCGACGCCGAAGTCGAAGACGCGCTGAAAGGCAGCGCCCGATGTGAGCTTGACCCACGTGGCTATGGTCACCTCGCTGAGCTGCGAGACGACGCCCGGCGGTAGGCTCACATACGCTTGCTTGGTCGAGCTGAGCGTGAGGGCGTTGTCGACGGTCCCGGCGCTGAAGCTGAACCCCATGAGAGCGCCACCAGAGCCATTGGCGAGTGTTGCGTTCTTGCCGTGTCCGGACGCGTCAGCAAGCACGGCTCCGTTGGCGCTCTCACAAGGGTAAGACGCGACCAGGCCCGAGATGGCCGGCGTTCCTCCAATGCCGCCGTCCGCGCCACCCGCGCCACCCGCGCCCGCTTCGCCCGCGCTCGCTCCACCAAAGGATGCCCCTGACTCGGCTCCGCCTTCTGCGGGATTCGGAGCCGAGTTGCCGCCGCTGCCGCTGGCTCCACCCGCGCCGGGCGCTCCGCCTCGAGCCGAACCGCCATCGCCGTTCGTCCCAGCGGCGTGACCGCCACCACCACCGTGGGTGGAACCTCCCGGCCCTTCACCTGCTTTGGCGTTTGGGTGACCGCCTGCTCCCGCCTGCCCTTGCGCCGAGCTCTGCAGATCGGAGAGTTCGTACACCGAGCACGCGAAGGGCAACGCTGCGACGCCAGCCAGCCAAACGCACCGCAAGCCTGGGTTCACGAGCGAGCGTGAGAAACCGCACCTGCGCACATAAAGTTTCTACCTCGACCGCTGCCTCGTTGCACAGCGCAAGGCCATTGAATGACGCCATGAACGACGGGCCAGCACCCAGACCCACGTGGGGCACGATGCTTTACGAATTCGCGACCGTGGGCGCCGGCCGGGTATATGCGTCGCAGACCAGCGAAGTTCCAAATTCATGCTCGTGCTTACGAGCAGAGGATGCTCGGTCTGGGCGAAGGGCCGCGCCCCCCGCTCGAGGGTCGAACCGTGTTTGCTACTCGACCAGCGACGCAAACCCGCCGAAGATCATGCGCTGCCCGTCGAAGGGCCAGTCTTTGGGATCGCTCTGCATGCGCGGATCCTTCATCACCTTTTCCATGATGCTGTCACGAGCTTGCCGCGACTCGTAGGTGGCCCAAGAAAAGACCACGACCTCGTCGTCCTTGAGCTGCACGGCTTGTGGGAAGGACGTCAATTTGCCGGGCTTCACGTCATCCGCTACCCACTCTTTGTAGTCGAGGGCGCCGTATTCCCGCCATACCTTGGCGGCTAGCTGCGCCCACTCGCGGTAGCGCGAAAGGTTGGCCTTCGGGACCGGCACCACGAAACCGTCGACGTATGCCATCAGACTCTCCTTTGGTTGCCGAGCACCGCTCGGCCTCTGCCGCTGAATTTGCCTGGTCGACTTAGGTCCTGCTCGCCGGTCGTCAAGGCGCTCAGCACATCTTGCATCGATCTGCGAAAGTGCCTCAGCGCGTGCGTCGCGTATTGCCGCGGCCGCAGACTATGTGCCTGCGTCATAGCGCGCGGACAAATTCGGCCAGGTGAGCGCGAGCTCGCCGCCAACCGGGAGCTGCTTCCAGAGCGGAGCAAGCTGATCGAGCCGAGACACGACGCGCTCGACGCGCGTTGCGTCGCTGGCGGACACAGACGAAGGCGCGCTCCAGAGCGCTGGATCAGGGCGCTGGCCGTGGCGGCGGCGCCACGCGATGTCACACAGGTAGGCGAGGCGCTCGGAGGTGTAGAGCTGGTCTTCGTGAGAGCGTTCGCGACGTAGCGCTTGCTCGCGTCGCACCTGCTTTCGACGCTGCCGCGCCTGCTCACGTGAATTGCCGGCCGCCCCCGCGGTGTAGAAGGTGCCGCCACCGCGCGCGGCGCGCCCGAATACACCAGCATCGAGCCCGAGCTCGGCCTCTACCACGTAGTGCACCAGGTCATGCGGGATGTGCTCGTCGAACCCGGGCGCCGGGCTCATCGTTTGCCTGGCCTGCCCCGGTACTTCGACGATTACCGCGTAGCGGCGCTCACCGGTGCGGCGGAAGATCACCTGCATGCGCGAAAAATTGACATGGCCCAGCGTGACCGGCAACCGCGAGCCCGCGTCCAGGCGTAGGCTCTGCGCGGCACGGCTGACCGGGATTCGCTCTCTGTTTATGGGGAGCTCAAGGAAGGCGGCGCTTCGCCCCAAGCCGTGTATGAGGCAGCCAAGGCGAGTGGGCTCGATCGCATCGGATCGCTAAGGGTGCTCCGCGAGCTGTTTGGGTTCACCCTCGAGGCGGCCAGAACCGAAGCCGCTCGTGGCCTTTCGGGTCGAAGCCGATGGGCTCGCGCTGCTTGCCGTACGTGTCGCGGCCTGGCCGCTCGCGAGTGTCTTGAGTCTGGTGCTTTGGTGGCGCAGACGCCCCGGGAACAAAGCCGCGGTTTAGGGCGAGCGCGCGCCGCGAGCCTCTGCCGCCGCCGCGTGGCATGGCAAGCCTTCGTAGCGCGCGAGCGTCGCTATCGTCGGCACCAGTGTGGAGAGCGCGACTTGGTCGAGCTCTCCGAGCGTGGTCGTGCGCAACATGTCGCGCGCCGTGATGCCGGAAAGCGAGCGAGCGGCGCCGTTGGTGGGCAAGACGGCGGTGATGCCGATGGCGTAGTTGGCTGCCGCGAACGGCGTGTGTGAACCCAGGAGCAGCTCGCCCGCCACTGCGCTCGAGATGGCACCAGTTCGACGCTCGGGGCGGCAGACGACCGACAAGTGCTCGGGCGCAAAGCGTGCTGCAAGCTCGCACGACGCTTCGAAATCGGGGCTCACCACCAGCATGCCCCGACCTGCTGGGCCGAACACTTGGCGCAAGTTCTCGCGCCTGCCAGGCTCGGCCCCTTCGATGATGGTGGCGAGCTCTGCCGCCACCGCGCGCGCGAATCCTGCTGAAGGCGTTGCCAGCAAAGCTGCCGAGTCGGGGCCGTGCTCGGCCTCGCTCGCCAGATCCCAGGCGACGAGCCGCGCGTCGGCGCTGTCGTCGGCCAACACGGCGCAGTCGGTGGGGCCAATGCCGGCCACGGTCTTCAGCCCGTACATGCCCGCCATCGCCATGGCGACGGCGATAGCGCCCGGTCCCGGTCCAAACACGCCCGCGACGCGCGGCACGCTCCCGGTGCCTTGCGTGGCTGCGCCAAGCAAGGCCACCCCATTGCCGACGAAGCAAGCGTGAGCGCCTGCCAGGCGGGCTGCCGCCAAAGTGCCCGGATCGGCGGTGCCGTCGCTGCGCGGCGGCATGAGCACCGAGATCCGCTCTACCCCGGCGACGCGGGCGGCGGTCACCAGCATCAGCGCCGTGGACAGCAGCGGCCCCTTGCGACACGGGATCCACAGCGCCACCGAATCGAGCGGGCGGTACAGCTCTCCCACGCGTACGCCGGGCTCCATTTCCCGGAGTACGTCGCGCGGCATCAGCGCGCGGTTGACCCATTCGATGCGAGCGAGCGCGACCTCGATGGCGGCGCGCAGCTCGGTCGATAGCGCGGTCAGCGCCTGCCCGATGACTGGCTCCGGCACTCGTAGGGCGCCGAGCTCCACGCCGTCGTGCGCGCGCGTGGCTGCCAGCACCGCGCGATCACCCTCTTGCTTTACCCGCGAGAAGATGGCTTGCACGCCGCCGATCAGGTCGGCGTCGACCAGCGCTTCGCGACGTGCCATGCGCTCGGCGACGATGGCTTGATCACGCGGGCACACCAAGACACGGACTACGTTTTGGGTATCGGGGGTATCGAGGCTCTGGTCGTTCACGGGCATCTCCGGTCGCGGCCGGTGCCCATGCTCCAAACCGCGACGAAACTCGAACACCGCTGCCTGGGGAGGGAGCGGGCTCGAAACGTTGCGGTTTCGTGGTGGTAGCCGGCTCACTCCGCGAGATGCGGATGATGCGCGGCGTGATGGCCGAGACGAACGCAGCTCAGCCCAGCGAATGGGCTAGGGGCGGAGCCGGAACGAAGCGCAGCCATTGAGGACGCGCAACCTTGGCACGGCTGGGGCCTCTAGACCAGGCGGGGCAAATCATGCTGCGCCCGCGGCGCTGGCTACTATCCGGACCTGGTTAGTGCTGCACGGCCGCGCTAGCTCGCTCCAGGCTCAGCCGCAGGTCATCGTCCAGCACCGGCTTGACGAGGTGCTCGTCGAAGCCGGCCTCGACCGCGCGCTGTTTGTCCTCCTTTTGCCCGTAGCCGCTGAGAGCCACGAGACGCGAGCGGGAACCGGCCGCGCGCGCGCGTCGTGCGACCTCGTAGCCGTCGAAGCCGGGGAGTCCTACGTCAACGAAGGCTACGTCGGGCCCATACGACAGCAGCGCTTCGAGTCCGCTGGGGCCGTCGGCCGCGCAGGTAACGGAGTGACCGGTGTAGGCCAGGGATTGCACGAAGAGCTCGCGAACGTCTTCGTTGTCTTCGACCACCACGACCTTCATCGGGGAAGGAGGAACCGACGGTGCAGCTACCTCGACGCGCTGCTCGGGGCCTTCGACCCGTGCCAGCTGGATCTCGAAGCGGCTGCCTCGACCCAAACCTGGGCTCGACGCGCGCACCTGTCCGTCGTGGAGCGAGACCAGACTTTGCACCAGCGCCAGGCCCAAACCCAGCCCGCCTTGAGAACGGTCTAGCGAGGAGTCTACCTGCGCGAACGGCGCGAAGATATGGTCCAGCATTTCTGGTGCGATCCCGACCCCGTCATCGGTCACGGCGACGCACGCTTTGCCTTGCTCGGCATACACCTCGACGTCGATCCGACCGCCGAGCGACGTATACTTGATCGAGTTGGCTAGCAGATTGCCGAGGGCCTGCTCGAGCCGCTGCTTGTCACCCATCACGTACAGGGGCCCCTCCGCCAACCTGAGCCGGTAGCCGAGGTCTCGCTCCTTGGCGCGCAGCTCGTAGGCTTCGAAGGCGGCTTTCGTCACCTCCAACAAGTCCACGCGTCGGCGTTCGATCGCGACCTTGCCGCGTGTGATGCGCGCGACGTCCAAAAGCTCGTCGACCAGACGCACGAGGTGCCTGAGCTGGCGATCCATCACGCTGTGCTCGGCAGGTCGCGGGACTGTTGCGCTTTTGCGATCCAGCGCAGCCAGCGAAAGCGTGATCGCCGCCAGCGGGTTGCGGAGCTCGTGCCCCAGCATGGCCAAGAAGGCGTCGCGTGAGTCGATGGCGTGACGAGCTTCGTACTGGCGCAGACGGCTGCGGAGCGCTGCCTGCACGGCCGTGATCATGGTGCGAGTGTGCACCGGCCGGTCCAAGTACGTGACGTTGCCGAGCGCTGCGGTGTTACCGACCCGCGCGCGGTCTGGCTGCGCCGCGCTGAAGACCAGTATTGGCAGATCGGACCAGGCCGGTTGACGTGACAATGCGTCGGTGAAGACTCGGAGCGTCTCGTCCGTGAGCGTCTCTTCCGCGAGCAAGACCGCGCCGGCGCCCTTGGCGAGCTCGAACCGCACATCGTCCGCGCTCGCGCACAAATCGCTCGAAACGCCTGCCTCCAGCA
>DATAKF010000520.1:0-4813 GCA_036261775.1 Polyangiaceae bacterium
CTTCGCACACGAGCTTGCGACGCAACCTGACGAGGTTTCCAAAAAGCTTCGTGGTGGCGTTTGGGAGCGTAGCGAGTTGGCACGCGGCACTTACGCCGCGGTTTTGGGGCTGGGTCGCTGGCTTTCGCGGCTAGGCATTACGCCCAACTCGTTGACCTATGCGGCGTTGTCGCTGGCGCTCGCCTCCGGCATTGCCGCAGCCTTCGGCTACTACCTGCTAGCGGCCGGCTGTTTGATCGTCAGCGGCGCGTTCGACCTGCTCGACGGGGTCGTGGCCCGAGCTGCGCATCTCAGTTCGCGCTTCGGCGCCCTGTTGGATTCGACGGTCGATCGCCTGGCGGACGCGTTGCCGCTGATGGGCTTGGTCGTCGCTTGCGCCCACAACCCGCTCGCACCGGGCGTCTTGGTCGTGGCCATGATTTCCGGGTTCGCGGTTTCATACGTGCGAGCGCGGGCCGAGGGGCTCGGCATCAGCTTGCCTCCGCTCTTCATGCGCCGGGCAGAGCGCGTCGTGCTGCTGCTCTTGGCGCTAGTCGTGGGTTCCATCACCGTGCCTGGCTTTCCGAGCGAGGTCGCCATGCTTTCGATCATCGGGATGATGGGGCTGCTCAGCGTCGTGGCGGCTGTTTGGGCGCTGCGCGCCGCCTACATGGTCCTGGAGCTCGACGAAGCGCCGGCCGTTACCGCCCCATCAGCGCCGACGCCGAGTAGGCCATAGCGCCCGCGACGACGCCGGCCAGCAGATCGTCCGCCATGATTCCGACGCCCGGGGGCTCGAGCCGCTGTACGGTGTCAATCGGTCCGGGCTTCGTGATGTCCAGCACCCGAAACAGCGCCAGCGCCAAGAGCCGAATCCCCCAGCTACTGCCACTGACCATGCCCATGGCGATCAGCGTTCCGCAGACCTCATCGATGACGACCTTCTGCGGGTCCTCGATGCCTTCGGCGCGCGCGACTTCGTTTGCTGCCCAAGTCCCGGCGACCGACAGCGCCACGATGGCAGCGGCGTGGGGCAGGGGACCCAGCGTGGCCAGCGCTAGGTGGAGAGGAACCGCGCCGATGGAGCCGACGGTGCCGGGGGCCTTGGGCGACAAGCCGCAACCGAACCAGGTAGCAATTAGTCGTGCCGGGAGGGCTGCTTGAGCCATGGCGCGACCGTAACACGTGCCGCGCCGCCGTCACGGCCGGGCATCGTGCGCTACAGGCAGCTCATTTCCAGGCTCTTTCCGTTAGTGCCGCTGCTCTACGTGCTGATCATCGCGGGCGTTGGTGACCTGCGGGTCGAGCACGTCGTGCTGGTGCTCGTCGTGGTCGGGCTATCGGCTTTCGGGCCGCGCGCGCGCGCGTTCCTGAGCGACATCACACCCTACGTGCTGGTCGCTCTGGGCTACGACCTAGTGCGCTACGCGCGTCGGCTATTCGTAACGGCAGATCGAGTGACGGCCTGCGGTCTGCGTGATTTCGAGCTCTCGACCTTCAGCGTCGCGCCCGGCACCACGCTGCAGGATTGGTTTCAGGTGCACCACGCCCCGTTCTGGGACGTCGTGTTCGCGGTGCCATACACGGTGTTCGCTTACCTGGCGCTGCTCTACTCGGCGTACCTGTACTTCGTCGACAGGCCGCGCATGCGCCGCTACCTGTGGGCGTTCGCCATCGCCAACTTCATCTCGTTCATCGTCTGGATGGCGTTCCCGGCCGCGCCGCCTTGGTACGTTCGCGCGCACGGCTGTCAGGTCAGCATGGCTGATTTGCCCAGCGCTGCGGGCCTCTTACGAGTCGATCAGCTGTTGGGCGTTCACTACTACGAGAGCTTGTACTCGCGGGCAGCGTCCGTGTTCGGCGCCATGCCGAGCATGCATTGCGCTTACCCGATGCTCGGCCTGCTCACGGCTTGGCGCGCCGCCAGCTGGAAAACGCGACCAATTCACGTGCTTTACGCGGTCACCATGTTCGTCGGCTCGAATTACTTGGATCATCATTGGCTCTGGGACGGCATCGCCGGCATCACGCTCGCCTGCGTCTCGGTGTGGCTCTCTAGCCTGCTGCTGGGTGAGAGAAAGCGCCCCGCGGCCGCGCAGGCCACCACGCTGGAGGCCGCATGAGCGGGCCGGACAGCTCCGCGCCAAGGACCGTTTCCGCGCGCATCGCGTATTTCATGATGGCGCGCTACCGTTGGGTGCTCGCCCTGGCGGCGGTGCTCTTGCTCGCCAGCGGCTACCGCACGGCGCTGACCTACGGCTCGCTCAAGAGCGAGCTCGAGGAGCTGCTGCCGCGCTCGGCGCCCAGCGTGACGGCCTTGACCGAGCTGCGCCAGCGCTTGCCGGGCCTGCGCTTCTTGGGCGTGGTGATCGAGGTCGACGAGCCTGCACGCAGCGCAGAAGCCGAGCGCTTCCTGGACCAGCTGGCCGAGCGCATTCGGCATTACCCGCCGGAGCTCGTGCGAGGGGTGCGGCTCGACACCAGCGCCGAGCGCCAGTTCGCCGAGCGCTACGCGCTGCAGTTGATGGAGCCGAGCGACGTCAAGCGGCTCCGCGAAGCCGTCGAGGCTCGACGAGACTTCGAGGTCTCGCGCGCGATGGACACGGACCTCGACGACGAAGACGGCGCAAAACCACCAGAATTACCGCTCGACGAGCTGCGCCATAAATACGAGGCGCGCTTCGGCGCCCAAGGCGCCGAAAAAAAGTCGGATCGCTTCGTGTCCCCTGACGGCCGCGACCTGGCGCTCTTGGTGCAAACCAGCTCGCAGTCGACCGGCTTCGAATACGACCTGAAGCTCTTGAAGCGCGTGCAAGCGGACGTGCAGGCCATGGGCGGTCCGCCCCGTGGCACGCGCCTCGGCTACGCCGGAGACGTCGCGACACGCGTCGAAGAGACGCAGGGCTTGGCGTCCGATCTGGGGCTGTCCAGCGCCGTGGTCGGGCTGCTGGTGATCGGCAGCTTGCTGTGGTTCTACCGTTCGTGGTCGGCGCTCGTGGCGCTGTTCGTTCCGCTCGCGCTCGGTACCTGGGCGGGCTTTGCAGTGGTTGCGCTGCCGCCGCTATCGATTCGCTACCTGAACACCAACACGGCGTTCCTGGGCTCCATCGTCGTCGGCAATGGCATCAACACGGGCATCATGCTGCTGGCCCGCATTCAAGAAGAGCTGGCCCTCGGCAAGCGCGTCAAGGACGCCATCGCCAGCGGCGTGTCCGAGAGCTGGCGCGCCACGCTGGCTGCCGCTTTGGCCTCGGCGGCCTCGTACGGCTCGCTGATTTTTACGGATTTTCGCGGCTTCAATCAGTTCGGCTGGATCGGCAGCTTTGGCATCGTGCTGTGTTGGGTCGCCACCTATTGGTTGATGCCGCCGCTGTGCCTGCTGCTCGGCGAGCGGCTGCGGCCGGCCCCTACGCCGCCGGGTCAGCGTGCTCCGCGGCGCTCCATCGCCGCCAGCATTGCCGCCTTCACGATGCGCCACCGGCGCGGCGTGCTGGCAGGGCTCGCGGTGCTTGGCCTGGTATCGCTGGCCGGCCTTGCCACGCGGCGTGACGATTGGATCGAGTACGATCTATCGAAGCTGCGCCGCAAGGACTCGTGGGTCAGCGGCGAGCGCTACTGGGGTAAGCGCATGGACGCGGCTACGGGTCGCTACCTCACGCCCAGCGTGGTGATGGCAGAAAATGCCGAAGACGTGCCCAAGCTCGAAGCGCGGTTGCGCGAGCTGAAAGAGAAGGGTGGCGCGGGAGACCTGATTGCCGAGGTGCGCAGCGCCCAGCAACTCTTGCCCGACGCTCGCTTTGCGTCGATCGAAGAGGCAAAGCTACTGAACGCCGCCATCACGCCGAAGCTGCGCCGTAAGCTGAACGAGGCCGATCGACAGCTGCTCGAGCAGGCGCTGTCGGAGCAGTCGTTGGTGCCGCTCACGGCTGCGGATTTGCCTGAAGCCTTTGCGGCAGGCCTACGCGAGCGCGATGGCAGGGTAGGGCGCAGCGTGCTCGTCTTCCCGAAGGTTGGCGGTGGCACCTGGCAAGCCGAACGCTTGGCTGGCTTCGCGCGTGACGTGCGCGCCGCCGCCAAGGAAGCCGGCGCCATCGCAGCCGGACCCTTGCTGCTGTCGAGCGATTTGGCTCACGCGATGCGCGCCGACGGACCGCGCGTGACCTTGCTGTCGTTCGGCTGCGTGCTGGTGATCTGCATCGCGGCGTTCGGGGTCGTTGGTCGGCAAGCCTGGGCCTTTTCCGGCCTGTCCGTGGTCGCGCTGCTGCTCGGCGTCTCGTTCATGCTCGGGGGCCTGGCGTGGACGGGCGCCAAGCTGAACTTCTCGAACTTCGTCGCCTTGCCGATCACGTTCGGCATCTCTGCCGACTATTCGATCAACATGCTGCGGCGCTTTCAGTCCGAGGGCGAAAGCGCCGACGAGCGCTTGTCGCACACGAGCGGCGCGCTGGCGCTGTGCTCGGCCATGACCGTGATCGGTTGGGGCGCGCTCTTGCTGGTCGAGAATCAGGCGCTGTTCTCGTTCGGCCTGTTCGCCATCAGCGGTGAGCTGGCCTCGCTGCTCGCAGCAGTGCTTGCGCTGCCACCCGTCTTGGCTTGGCTGGGGCCGAAGCTCACAAGCGCGTCAGAAGCGCGCAGATCACCCCGCCCGGACACGGCTCCGACGGCTCTGGGATGACCTCGCAGTGGTCCGGAACGGCAACCATCACGTGGTCGCTGTTCGGATCCGGATTCCAGCTGGAGGTGGGGCCCCACTTCAGCTTGGGGCTCTTCATCTCTCCGACGAAGCGGACGCTGCACTCGGTCACGAAGCGCGCGAGCTTTTCGGGCAGCAGGT
>DATAKF010000521.1:0-9636 GCA_036261775.1 Polyangiaceae bacterium
TTTCATGCGAAAAGTCCGGGTTTCTCAAAGTACGGAACGGCGGAGAATCAATGTCATTGGCTGAAACGGAGCTTCGTTACTACGCGCCCCTCGGCAACGCCTCCGCGTTGTCCCGCAGCGAGCGCGGCATCGTCCTGAACGTCGGCGAAGAGCGCTTTCGCGTCGACGTAGTTCGGACCGACGTTCTGAAGCTCGCCATCTCGCAAGCCGGTCGCTTCGACGAGCAGCCCACGTTCGCCGTCGCGTCGCTCCCCACCGACGCCGTGAAGTTCGAGGTCGAAGACAACGCCGACACCGTCACGCTGCGCACCAGCGCTATGCGCTTGCTCATCACCAAGCGCCCCTTCGGCTTGGCCGCCTACCGCACCGACGGCAGCATCATCTTCGAAGACGACAAGGACGACGCCGGCGAGAGCCGCGGCTTTCTGCAGCTGAACGACTGCTTCCTGGTCAGCCGCAGCATGGGCTTGCACGACCCGGTGTACGGCTTGGGTCAAAAGACCGGCGCCAGCAACCGCCGCGGTCGCAAGCTTACGCTGTGGAACACGGACATCTTGGCGCCAGAGGTGCTGAAGCAGCAGCGCGTCTTCGAGGCTGACGTATCGCTCTTGGGCAAAGACCCCAAGTTCGACCCGTATTACACGTCGATTCCATTCTTCTACCACGCGCGGCTCGACGCCTCGGGCGACGCCAAGGTGGCCGGCTTCTTCATCGACAACAGCTACAAAGCCAGCTTCGACTTCACGGAGCGCAGTCGCTACCGCTACTTGTTCTGCGGTGGCCAATACACCGAGTACGTCTTCGCCGGCCCCGACGTGCCGGGCATCTTGGAAGCGTACTCTTCCATCACTGGTCGCATGCAGCCGCCGCCCTTGTGGTCGCTGGGTCACCACCAGTGCCGCTGGAAGGACTACACGCAGGACGAGTTCCTAGCCATCGGCAAGCAGTACCGCGAGAAGAGCCTGCCGTGCGACTCGCTGTGGCTCGACATCGGCTACATGGATGGCTACCGGGTCTACACCTGGAACAAAGAGCGCTTCAGCGACGTGCCCAAGATGATGAAGTCGGCAGAAGCCGACGGCTTCAAGGTCATCACCATCGTCGACCCGGGCGTCAAATTCGATCCCGGCTATTCGGTCTTCGAAGAAGGGCGCGCCAAGGGCGTGTTCTGCAAGACCGAAGCCGGCAAGCTGTACGTGGGCCAGGTGTGGCCAGGCCGCACGGTTTTCCCTGATTTTACGCTCGAAAAGACGCGCAGCTTCTGGGCCGATCTCACCGTCAAGCACCTGAGCCAAGGCATCGCGGGCATTTGGAACGACATGAACGAGCCCGCCACGGGCGACGTCGAGCCGTTCAGCATGCGCTTCGATCGCGACGGCGCGAACTACTCGCACGAACGCTTTCACAACCAGTATGGCCTGCTCATGGCCATGTCCACGGTCGAAGGTTACAAGCGCTTCGACGCCAATGCGCGGCCGTTCATCTTGAGCCGCGCGGGCTTTGCGGGCATTCAGCGCTACGCGGCGCAGTGGCTGGGGGACAACTACTCCGACTGGGAGCACCTGCAAATGAGCTTGCCAATGGCGACCGGCCTCGGCATGTCGGGCCAGCCGTTCATCGGCGCCGATATTCCAGGCTTTGCCGGTACGCCCAACCCCGAGATGGCCGTGCGCTGGTTCCAGTACGGCACCCTCACGCCCTTTAGCCGCTGCCACGCCATCATGGGCGAGCCCGATCAGTATCCGTGGTCGTTCGGCGGCGCGGTCGAAAAGATCGTGCGCGAGTCGCTGGAGCTTCGGTACAAGCTTTTGCCGTATTTGTACGCAAAATTCTGGGACGCACACGAGACCGGCGCCCCCATTCAGCGCCCGCTTCTGTTCGACTTTCAGCACGACGCCACGGCGCGCGAAACCGACGATCAGTTCCTACTCGGCGACTCCCTGTTGGTAGCGCCGGTGATGAAGCCGGGACAGGTGGCGCGTAGCGTCTATTTGCCGAAGGGCACCTGGTACGATTGGTACACGGGCGCGGCGCACGCCGGCGAAAGCTATGTCAGCGCCAACGCACCGCTCGAGCGCATTCCGCTGTTCGCGCGCGGCGGCTCGGTGATCGCTTGTCACGCCAAGGCGCTGCAGTCCACGGCCGAGCACCAAGCGCCCGAGCTCGAGCTGCACGTGTTCGTACCGGGCACGGACGGAGAGTTCCGCTCGTCGCTTCACGAAGACGACGGCAAGACCAAGGCTCACGAAAAAGGTGCCTTCTTGCGCACGACTTTCGTGACTACTCGTAAGGGTAACGAGCTGCGCCTGCGCGCGTCGGTAACCGGTCAGGGTTACGCAGAGCATCAGCGTCGCAGCTTCACGCTGATCTTTCATGGATCAGTGCAAGAAGTGGCGATCAACGGACACCAAGTGCAAGCGCCGCAAGGTCGAGTGAAGCTCGACAATCGCGGAGAAGCCTTCGACGTCGTCGTCAAGCTCGGTCACTGACGGATCTTTCCGCGGCAAAAGCCGCTCGCTCGGAGACGTAACATGCAAAGCCGCACCTCCCATTCGCTCGTCCTCTCATTGCTTCTGACGGCCGTTGCTTGCGCCTACCAAAACGCGGGCGCGGGCACCGACGACGACGGCGGCGATGACGACATGCCCGATGTCGGCGGCACGTCCACGGGTGGCACGGCGGCCAAGGCCGGCAGCAGCGCGCTGCCCACCGCCGGCACGCAGGCCACCGGCAGCGCGGGCAAAGCCACCACCACCGGCGGCAAGAGTACGGGCGGAACGACCGGCAAGGCCGGCAGCAGCACGGGCGGCAAAGGTGGCAAGGGCGGAGCCGCTGGTACGGGCGGCACCGGCACGGGCGAAGGCGGCGAAGACACCGGTCCAGTCAACATGCCAATCGCCGGTTTGACGGTCACGTTCAAGGCCGACAGCACCGGCGATCCCGTCGACTTCTTGGGTGGCGAGCTCGACCTCATCAACGATACCGCGCAGCCGTTATCGCTGGCCGACGTGAAGATTCGCTATTATTTCAGCAACGAAATCACCGCCGCCTCCCCCGCGGTCATGATGAACTGGGCGCAGTTTGGACCGAAGAACAACCTGGGCGGCGCCACCTGCACCGGCAAGATCGCCGCTGCCGACAAGCCCACCGCAGGCGCGGACTCGTACGTGGAGCTTACCTGCACGGGCGCCAACAGCACCGAGCTGACCGCCGGCACCCTGCTCAAAATTTCGTGGAAGGCCGGCGCACAAGGCCAGGGCAAGTTCATCCAGAGCGACGACTACTCGTTCAGCGACCCGACCAAAATCATCGTCCTGAACGGCAGCACCATCGTCTGGGGCGTCGATCCGGGTTGATTGGTTTGGATGGCCCAGCTTGAGGCAGCCCAGCTGGGCGCCCTGACGCTGTGCCAATCACGACTAGTCGCCCCAACTGGCTGAAATAGTCGCCTTGGCGCCGACGCGCATGGTCGGGGAGCGCATGGCCGCGGCGCACCCATAACTTCTTGAAAACTAATTTGCGCATCCCTGCGCCGTCGGGGGTTGTTGGGCTGTATTCGCGTGATTGCGCGAAAGCCCTAACCCCAGGTGCGCACCTTGAGAAACTTGAAGTCTGCGTTGGCGGCCGCTGGTTGCCTGGTTTTGCTGGTCATCGGCTGCGAGGTGAGCCCACCTCACGAGTTCAGCAATTCGAACGCCGGGACGACCGCGGCGGGCGGCAACGACGCTGCCGGCAAGCAGACCACTGAAGGCGGTTCGACGCCGGTCGAAACGGGCGGCTCCGCCACGGCCGGCAAGGCGCCGGCCGAGCTGGGCGGGGCCGGGGGCGAAGCACCGGTGGCCGAGTGCGCCGCGGGCGATCAAGAAAGCTGTTGGGAGCAAGAAGACGGCACGCCGTTGCCGGGTGAGATGCCGAGCGCGGAGTTTGGCAGCTGTCACATCGGCAAGCGCTTTTGCAGCCCTGAACTGACGTGGGGTCCGTGCTTGGGCGCCGTGGCCCCCAAGAAGGCCGACTCCTGCGACATACCAGGCAACGACGACGACTGTGACACGATCCCGAACGAAGGCTGCAACTGCGTCGATGGCACCAAGCGCGACTGCGGCTCGGACGTGGGCTCGTGTAAGAAGGGCCAGCAAACCTGCGTCGCCCAAGCCTGGGGCCCCTGTGTGGGCGAGGTGACGAAGCTCACCCTAGATAGCTGCGTCACCGTCGGCAACGACGACAACTGCAACGGCAAACCCAACGAAGACTGCCCGTGCGTGGGCAACGCCAAAGAAGACTGCGGCGGCTGCGGTAGCCACGACTGCAACCCAGCGGCGCGCCAATGGGGAGCCTGCCACGCCGCCAAGCCTGCGGACTGCCCCAGCGCGACGCAAGTGCGCGACTGCTCGCCCGAAGGCAACTGGGTCACCACCAACTGCATGAACGCCTGCGTGGACGGCAGCTGCGCCGGTAGCTGCGTACCGGGCACCACGCGCTGTGTCGCGGGCCCCGAACGCCGTCAAACGTGCAGCGACCAAGGCGCGTGGACGACCGTCGAAACTTGCGCGGGCAACAAGCTTTGCCAGGACAACGGCGGCTCGTGCGTGGCGCCGTGCGCGGGGCAGAAGCTGTGCCCGGGCAACGTGTGCGCACCGCTCGGTGGCTGCTGCTCGGACGCGGATTGCGGCAACAACTTCGCGTGCATCAACGGCACTTGTTCGACCACCACTTGCCAGTCGGGCTTCAACGGGCCGTGCGGCGGCACGTGCACCAAAGGTTGCTGCTCGGTCAACGACTGCCCAGATCACCCGAACATGGGCCGCTCGTGCAACGGCAGCCACCAGTGCCTGTACAGCTGCAAATCGAACTGGGGCAACTGCGACGGCAGCGACGCCAACGGTTGCGAGGTGAACCTGGTGCAGGGCACCACGAGCGGCACGACCGTCAAAGACTGCGGCATGTGCGGCAACACCTGCAACTTTGCCAATCAGTCCGGCCTGAGCGAATGCAAAACGCTCTACAACGTGTGCGAGCAGGCCGAATGCCGCGCAGTGTTCAAGCCACTGGGCGATCAAACCGACGAGTTTGCCTTCAAGTGTCCCGTCGATCGCCCACGCGCCGCCTTGCGCTACGGCGACTGCGGCAACGGCTGCTTGTACGACTGCACGCCCGGCTACGTCGACTGCAACTACTCGGCCAGCGACGGCTGCGAGACGCCCAGCGGCTCGGCCAGCGGCGACTGCTACGCCGATCCGTTCTGGGGCGGCATCTATCAGTGAGGGCGTGGTCGCGAGCGGCGAGCTATTTGGCGCTCGGCGGCGCCTTCGTCGTCGACTTGCTCAAGAACGCCAGCGCGACGTTGCTTTCGACCTGAATCGCTTGGGCGAGTGAGCCAGGTGCGGGCAAGAACAGCCCGGAGTGGATCGACGGCAGCGCTTCGCCTTTCGCCTTGGCGGCGGCAAAGCGCCCCGGCTCGACCACGCCGACTTGCAGCATCACGCTCGGCACGCCGGCACTGCCGTACTCACCGAAATCTTCCGAGCCCATCTCGGGCGGCAGCTCGACGAGCGCGCCAGCCGGTAACGTGGCGCGCAGCGCAGCCACCGCGGCGCGCGTCTGCTCCGGATCGCTCACGGCAGCTGCGGTGCCTTCGGTGACGTTCAAAGTCGGAGGGCGCGGAGCGCCGGCCGCCGCTGCTTCGGCGTCGGCGATGCGCTTGATGGCGGCGAGCACGCGCTTGCGCGTCTCGACGCCGTAGGTCCTGACCGTCAGCTGCAGCTTCACGCTGTCCGGAATCGTGTTGTGCTTGCTGCCCCCGTGAATGGAGCCCACGCTGACGACCACGGGCTCGAACGGATTGTTCTCGCGCGAGGCGATGGTTTGCAGCGCGGTCACGATGCGCGCCGCGATCACGACCGGATCGATGGCTGACTGCGGGTAGGCGCCGTGGCCTCCGCGGCCGTGCACCTCGAGATCCAGGGAGTCCGCGCTGGCCGCGAAAGGCCCCTCCGTGTAGCCCACGCTGCCGAGCGCCAGCTGGTCGTGCACGTGGATCGCGAAGGCCAGGTCCGGCTTGGGGAAGCGCTTGAACAGGCCGTCGTTCAGCATGGCGCGCGCGCCCATCAGCCGCTCTTCCGCGGGCTGCGCGACCAGCATCAGAGTACCGGTCCAAGCAGCGCGCCGCTGCGACAACAGCTCGGCCGTGCCGACCCAAGCCGCCATGTGCAGGTCGTGCCCGCAGGCGTGCATGACCGGCACGTCGTTGCCCTGGTCGTCCTTGGCGTGGACGCGGCTCTGACCCTCGACGCCGGTTTGCTCTTCGACGGGCAGCGCGTCCATGTCCGTGCGCAACATGAAGGTCTTGCCCGGACCATTCCGGAGCAGGCCCACGACGCCGTGCCCGCCCACGCTCTGGTGCACCTCGAACCCGAGCTTTTGCAGCTCTTGAGCGAGACGCGCAGCCGTTTTGGCTTCTTGTAAAGAAAGCTCGGGCGCTGCGTGCAGGGCGTCGTACAAGGCGGTCGCGCGCGCGGCGGCGTCTGCGGCCTGACGGGAAGTGACGCCCGATGCGGGCGCCGGTGCGGCGCCGCAGGAGGCGACGGCCACTCCCCACAAGGCGAGTGCCCGCACTCCCTTGATCCGGTTCGCTGCACTCGCCTCGTTCGTCATAGGCCTCAAGCTATACTCCGGGTCGATATCTGCTGTGCAGGTGCAAGTTCGACCGAACGTAAGGATTGCATTCGAACTGGCGTAGTTGCGCGAGCGCGGGGAGCGACGCTGTGCGGACGTGGAAACGGTTCCAATCGGCATATTTGGGCGCGCGACAGCTTGACGAGGGGTGATACGCATGTCTCTCTATCGGTGAATTCTCGAGCCGCGTGTGTGGGTTCGAGGCGTTTCGTCGCGGGCTTTAGACGACACGATTTGGAGGCGTTGCAATGCAGAACAACTCGATCTGGGCGCTGACGGCGCTCTTGGGCGCGTGCGTGGTGGGGTGCAACGCGGCAGGCGGGGGCTCCAACACGAGCATGCCGTCCGGCACGACCGGTGGAAAGGGCTCCACCGGCTCCGGCGGTAGCCTCAATACCGGCGGCCTCAACATCGGCCCCGACTTGGGCACCGTGGACCCCACGGGCGGTGAAGTCGAAGATCCCGATCCTGGCAACCCGAACATCGCGCACCCCAAGTGCGCCAAGGGCATGTGCACGGACTTCCCCGCCGACCCCATCATCGAACAAGGCGTGCCGGCCAACGTTGCGACGCTCTTCGGCGAAGGCACGGACTTTACGGCGGGCAGCCTTTGCGCGCTGGAGCCGCAGCTGTCGAGCCCGGGCAAAGAAGGCGCAATGATGCCCGTCAACTGGGTGCGCCCGCGCTTTCGCGTGATGGCGCCGGCCGGTATCGACCTGCTCGAGATCCGCATCCACTCCCCGACCCAAAAGAACGACTTGGTGGCGTACACGCGCTACGCGGCGACGGGCGGGTTGCCCAGTTCTTGGTACCTGCCCAAGGAGATTTGGGCCGGCAAGGGCGGCGACGGGGTGTCGGCTTCCGGCAACGGCTTCGCCAACAACGCCGCCGGGCAACCGGTCACGGTGACGATCCGTGGCATCAACTCCGCTTCGCCCGGCAAGCCCGTCGGCGTCACGGGCGATTTTCACATCGCCCCGGTCGTGGCGACCGGCAGCATGGTGTTTTGGACCGTCAACTCGGCTGCTGTCACGCCCGATTCGAGCAAATTGCTCGGCTTTGCGGTGGGCGACGAAGGCGTGGCCGACTCGCTCACACTGCCGCAGGTGGCGTGGGCGGGTGAGATCGGGGAAGACGGCGCGGTGCTGCGCGGGTTCTACGACATGCCCAAGGTCGCGGGCTTCGTTGACGGCCAAGTGCGCTGCATCGGCTGCCACACATCGCTGCCCGACGGCAGCGGCGTGGTCTTCACCGACGACTGGCCCTGGTCCAAAGCCGCAGCCTCCCTCACTGCCGGCAGCGTGGGCAGCGTTCCAACCGTGATCGGCGCGGGCGCGCAGGCCATCATGAAGATGCCGTGGTGGGGAACGCAGTCGCTGTCACCCGGGCATTGGACAGCCGGCGACCGCATCATGATCACGACGTACGGCACCACCTTCAAGTCGGGCAAGACGCGCGACACCGCCTGGCAAGCCCTGCCCGCCTACGACTCGGCAAACCCGGCCAACAACGACACCGTCAAGTGGCACCAGCTCGCGTGGATCGATCTCGAGTCGACCGCCGCCATCGACGTCGCCGTGTCGGCAGCGGGCGACTATGGCTCCCCCGCGCTCGCCGCACGCCAAACCGCGGCCATGGCCGCGAAAGGCACCGCCTGGGGCATCATCGCAACGGGTGACACGGGCGTCAGCGTGGCGTCGCCCAACATGAGCCACAAGGGCGACAAGATCGTCTACACCACGACGGACTACTCGCCGGATGGGCACGCCGACGCGACCGCCAAAATCGCCGACTTGAAGGTCGTCGACTACAACAATCGCCTGGGCGGCACGGCGGTGCCGCTGACTGGCGCCGCAGATCCGGCCTACCTGGAGTACTACCCCTCGTACTCGGCCGACGACGCGCTGATCGCCTTCACCCGCGCGCCCTCACCCAGCGCCGCCTCACCCGACGGCCCGTACTACAACCGCTTTGGCCAGGTGATGGTGACGCCGGCTGACGGCAGCGCGCCCATGCCCACCGCGCTCGCGGCCAACGACCCCGGCACGTGCGGCGGGGACAACATGAGCACCGGCATCATCAACAGCTGGCCCAAGTGGTCGCCCGACGCTTTCACGTTCGGCGGCAAGACGTACTACTTTTTGGTCTTCTCGTCGGCGCGCAAGTACGGCGACGACTTCTCGCAGCAGTTCAAGCTGGCGACCAATCCGCTGGCGTCGTTCAAGGGCTTGACCGACTCGTCACAGCTGTACTTGGCAGCGGTAGTGGTGGACAACACCACCAAGGCCATCACCACCTATCCGGCCGTGTACATTTGGAACCAGAACCGAGCGCCGGGCGCAGCTGGCGCGGGAGCTGCAGGCCTGCACTACAGCAACCTGACCCCTGCCTGGGATCCAATCAAGCTGCCGCCCCTGGTCATTCCGGAAGTGCGCAACGACCCGCCGAAGTAACGCGACAAGCGCAACTGCCGGTGGTGAGCGCGGCCTTCGAGCTTTAGTCGGCTAGTCCACGAGCCCGTACGCGCGCAGCGCCTCCACGAAGCCGGGATCATCCAGCGACGTCGGCGGCAGGTACTGACCCGCCGGCGTGCGCCGCCACGTGTGGGGCGCGCCGAGCGGCTCCAGCTGGTAGCGGTAGAAATTGGCGCGGATGAAGCGCGGGGGGCGCGCGGGAAAGGGATTCTCCGCAAAGAGGGCGAGGACCTTGGCGTCGCCCTGCAACAGCTTGCGCGTGAGGGATAAGAACCAGCGCTGCTGGTAGTCCGGTGAAAGCGGGACGAACCACAGCTGCCAGTCGAGCCGATAGTGATACGGCGTGACGAGGCAGGGCCTTCGATCGACGGGGCCGGGCTTGCAAGGTAGCTGGTATTCGAGCCATTTCGTTTGCTCGTTGAGCGTCGCGTCGTTCGTGCCCTGAATCACCACCTCGTAGCGCTCGCGGCTCACGCTGCCGAAGGCACCG
>DATAKF010000523.1:0-46021 GCA_036261775.1 Polyangiaceae bacterium
ACAACGCGCTCTACGACCTGATCTTGCAGAAGCACCCGCAGTCGTTCCTGTCCGAGTACGCCTGGCCGAGCGATGGCTGCGGCCAGCCGTGCGCGACCGAGCCGCTGATGATCTCCGAGCTGCTCAGCTTGGGCGCGGACGTGTTCGAGCAATCGGTACCGGAAGCCGAGCGGCACCCCAAGCCGCCTGAGCTGACCAAAGAGCAAGAGAAGGCGTTCAAGGACTCGATCAAGGATCTGAAGCCGAAGGAAAAGCGCGAGCGCGAGAAGACGTTCAAGCAAGAGCGCGCGACGGTGGTCGAGCGGCAGGGCTTGCTGGCACGCCACAAGTACGTAGTCTCGCGGCTGCACTACCGCTACGACGGCAAGACGCTGCCGAGCGATCCGCAGATTGGCACCGCGCCCGCGGCGGCTGGCGGCACCGCGCAGCCCAAGGGCAAAGACGGCGAGGCCAGCACCGAGGTCAAGACCGGCGACGTCAACAAGCTGCAGACCCGCTACAACAACTTTCACCCGTGGGTGCCGGTCATTCAGTGTCAAACCCCGGACCGCTACCGTTGGGGCAAGGCCCCGCGCGATTACCGCGGCTTGCGCAAGACGTGGATCACCGACGATCTGACGCGCAAGAGCCACACGCAGATCAAGCCGACCGTCGTGGTGAAGACGGCCATACCGGATCTGGGTCTGGTGCCTGCGCCCGCCGCGTCGGCCAAGCCAGAAGGCGCGGCGGGTAGCGCAGCCACGGCTGCGCCCGAGCCCGCCAAGAGCGGCTGCGGTTGCCGAGCGGTCGGCAGCGGTGACGCTTCGGAACGAAGCCTCGGGGCGACCTTGGCGCTCGCGCTCGCGGGCGTGTTCGGCGCGGCTCGGGCCCGCCTGCGCTACAGCCGGCGCACATAAGTCGCTCATTTTCGCCTGTTTGGCGGGGTTTCGAGCCGGTTGTGAGTTTCGACCAGGCCGGGCTAACCTGAAAGGATGGCAGAGGACGTCTTCGGAATCGTCGGCTCGCTCCAAGCGGCCGTGTTCCGAGTCGAACGTGTCGTCGCCGAGGGTGGCTTCGGGGTCGTCTACCGGGCGCACCACGAGGGCTTCAAGGCGGCCGTCGCGCTCAAGTGCCTGAAAATTCCGGGCGCGTTCTCGGCCGAGCAACGCCAGGCGTTCCTGCAGAAGTTCCAGGAAGAGGGTGAGGTGCTGTTCCGGCTCTCGGCGCTGATTCCGAGCGTCGTACGGCCGCTGCACGTCGGCACGCTGGAGACGTCCAAGCATCCGTTCGTGCCGTTCATCGCGCTCGAGTGGCTCGACGGCGAATCGCTCGACTCCGTGATCGAACGTCGCAGGGCCGCCGGCAAACCACCGCTCGACCTCGCGCGCGTCGTGCGGATGATGGGGTCGGTGGCGCGGGGGCTGGAGTGCGCGCACAAGTTCCCGGGGCCCGGCGGCGCGCAGCTATCGATTTTGCATCGCGATCTGAAGCCCGAGAACCTGTTCTTGGCCAAAGTTCACGGTCAAGAGACGTTGAAGATCTTGGATTTCGGCATCGGCAAGGTGCGCAGCGCGGCCACGCAGATGGTCGGTCGCGTGTCGGCCGAGCAGGGCGGCATCGCGGCCTTCACGCCGGCCTACGGCGCGCCCGAGCAATGGCTGCCCAAGCGCTACGGACAAACCGGGCCGTGGACGGACGTCTGGGGCTTTGCCCTGTGCGCGGTCGAGGCGCTCACCAATCGCGCCCCGTTCGAAGGTGACGCGCCGGCCGTGATGGGCGCCTGCATCAACGAACAAGAGCGGCCGACGCCGCTCGCGTTCGGCGTCAAAGTGGCGGACCGTGCCGAGGCCGCGTTTCGCAAAGCCTTGGCGGTCGATCCGGTCAATCGCTTTCAGGACATCGGCGCGTTTTGGGACGAGCTCGAAGCCGCGAGCGGCCTGGTTACGCCGCGCATCACGGTCACGCAGACCATGTCGCACGACTCCATGCCCCCGCCCGCAGACGTCGATGCGGGGCAACCCTCGAGCTTGCTCACCGAAGTCGACGCGACCAAGCGCGTGCCGGGCGCGCAGCCTTTTCCGGAGCTCACGCTGGGCCTGCCGCCGCCAGCGCCGCCGAAATCCGTGGGGACCAAGCCGTCCGCGTCGGCTTCGGTCAAGCAGCCCGTGTCGCAAGCCGCGCGCGGCCGACGCGCGCTCGACGACGCCGACGACGAAGATGGCATGCACATCTCGGTCATGCGCAACGACGCGCCGCAGGGGCTGACATCGGCGCCCGGAGCGCGCTCCAGCCCACGCGGAGCGTCGCCCGAGCTTGGAGCGAGCCCGCGTGTGGCTCGCGCGGCCGCCCCGCGCGCCATGCCCAGCGAGGCGCCGACGATGGACACGGTGCTGATGCGCATGATGCCGGCGCTGAAGCTGATCGGCGTAGGCGTCGCGATCATGATCGCCGACGTGGCCTACGCGACGCACAACGGCGAAGCTTTTCGCGTTGGCCCGGCGCGAGCGCTGTGGATTGCCGGGCCGCTCGTCGGTTATGGTGTCGTCAGGCTGGTGCTGTCGCTCGTGCAGTGAAAGCCGCGCGGCGCTAGTAGCCGAGGTCGACTTCGCCCCATGGATACGCGGGCGGAGATGGCTCCGCGGTCGGGGGCCAATCGTCTTTCGAAGTCGGTGCCTTGGCGGCCACGCTGGGGGTCGGGGCGGGCCTCGACGCGACCACGGCCGGGGCTGCCGCGTGCGGTGGCGCTGGACATTGCGTCGCGACCGCAGGAGCGCCCGCGCTGCGACAGCGCACGAGAAAGTTGCCGTCGCTGCCGCTCAAGACGGGCTTCATCTCGTAGCCGCTCGGGCACAGCTCGCCCGCGATGCGAAAGCACACGCCCTGCTCCGAACCGCAGTGCACGTGCGCCATCGGCGAGCCGTCAGGGCCGACGATGCGCTGCGAGCCGGGGCTCTGGCAGCCCAGGGTAGCCAAGCAAGAAGAGCCAATTAGGACTCCCAGCACACGCCACGTACCGTGGGGCTGCGGCATTCACTCTCAAGCTATCACTGAGCTTGGGCCGCGGCGAGCGGCTCAGGGGCGGATTCGGCGAAAGGGTCTGTCACCGATTGTGCGTGCCCATGCGCACGGAAATACGTTCTCAGCAGATCGCGGGCCAGCTCGTTGGCTTTGCGGCGATAAGTGTGGCCGTTCACCAGCATCACGCTGACCACGATCTCGGGGTTTCGGCTGGGCGCGAAACCGACGAACCAGCTGGTCATGGTGTCGCTCTGTTCCGGCCGCAGCGTGCCGGTCTTCCCAGCGACGCGGATGCCGGGCAGGTAGCGCTTGCCGTCGGGCGCCGTGAAGGCGCCGCGCGAGGTGCCGGTCTCGACGGTTACCTCGAGCATGCGGGTCAAGCGTTGCGCAGTCCGGGCCGAGAAGGGGGGAGGGGATGGAGGAGCGAGGGGCGAGTCGACAGCTTCCGGGGCTCCTTCGTGGAGCTTGAGGCCGATCGGCGAGCCCCCGCGCGCGATTAGCGTCATCAGGTACGCGGCGCCGATCGGAGACAGGCTGCTGCCTTGAAAGCCGGCGGCGGCGCGCGCGAACTCGAGGTCGTTGTACGGCACCGTGAGCTTGCCGAGCTCGGCTTGCTCGTCGCCGCCGTCGAGCGGCAGCTTCTGGTTGAAGCCGATGCGCTCGGCGGTCTTGAGCAAGTCGTCGCGGGTGAGCAGGCGCGTCGCTAGCTGGGCGAATACCGCGTTTTTGCTGTTGCCGAGCGCCCAGGCAAAGCGACCACAATCCGCGCTGGGACCGCGCGCAGGCTCCAAGTGGCGCCGTTCGATGCCATGCATGCCGCCGTTGATGCAGATGTGATCTTGCGGCGTCACCGACGTCGTCTCGAAGAGCGCGGTGGTGGTGATGACCTTGAACAGGCTCGCTGCAGGCAAGCGGGCTTGCGTCAAAACCTCCTGCGCGCTCGGCGCACCGATCGCTTCGAACACCAGCACGCGCCCCGTCTTCGGGTCGAGCGCGACGATCGCGCCCTCCACCGGCTTGGCGCCTCGCAGCAGCTTCTCGGCCGTCTTCTCCAAGCTCGCGTCGAGCGTCGACGGTCCGCGTTGCTTCACCGGCTTGGGGGCTTCGCTGCTGGGTACCACCGCGGGCAGGGAAGGGACGTCGGGTCGAGCGGCAACCGGCGCACCCGCACGCGGCGCAGCGCCGGCGGGGCCTCCGGCGATCGCCGTGAAGAGGGCCACGAGGCCGAGGGATGCGCGCCGTGATTTCATCCTGCGCGCGGATTTAACCGTGGGACCTGGGGAGGCGGCCAACTTCTGACGAGCTGGCGCATGGAGTCGGCAAGGGCTCCCGAAGGACTTATCTAAGTGGAGGGTAGGTTAATGTAAGAACTTGACCTACATAGGATCCATGCCTGACCATTGGCCGGATACCGGAGGTTCGCAGTCATGCAGCATCGGGTCGGTCTCAGAGCACGCACGGATTTTCGAGTGGTCGCCAATAGCGGCGGCTTCGTCTCGCATTGTCGCGGCATCGAGATTTCAGCGAGCGGCATCATCGTCGATCGCGGACGTGAGCAAACAAGCCAGCCGCTGCTGATGAAGCTGGAGATGCTGCTGCCCGAGCGGATCCGTCCGCTGCGCGCGCTGGCTCGCCCGATTTGGGTGCGAGGCTCGCAGCAGGCGCTGAAGTTCGTGCGCATCTCCGACGTGGATCGTTTGACGCTGGCCGAGCATCTCGACGTGCTGAATTTGCGTGGTGTGTGTCTTTGCTGAGGATGATGAGAACGTGAGCATTCCCCTGACATTCGATTGGTTGACGCTGGCTTGGCTCAAGACTCGCCTGCAGCTGTGGTGGCGAGCGGGGCGCATTTCGCCGCGCCAACTGGCCTTGTTGCTTCTGCTCGGCGTCTTTTCCGGCTGCGTGCCGGTCACGCGCTTCGAGGAGACGCAGTCAGCCGCGCAGGTCGAAATGGAGGGGCGTCGCCGCTCCGAATACCAGGTCTCGCAGCTCCAAGCGGAGCTTGCAGAGCTGCGCCAGCGCATGCAGCAGCAAAGCCAAACCATCGACGAGCGCGAGCAAGCGCTGTCTCAAGCTCAGCTCGACAGCTCGACCTTGGGCAAGCAGCGCGAGGACGCCGAAGGCATGGTCGAGCAGCTACGTGGGGAATTGGCGCGCGTCGGCGGCCACCTGCAGACCTTTCACGATGGCCAGCAAAAGCTGGAGGCCGCGCTGGCGGTCGAAGCTGCTCGCGGCCGCGCACTTTCGCGCCTGTCGCGCGACACTGCGTTGTCGCTTGCGGAGCCTATCGCCACCGGAGAGTACACCCTCGACGCCGAGCAGGGCTCCGTCGTGCTGCGCGTCCCGCGCGACAAGGTGCTGGCCGACGACGGCAGCGTGAAGCCCGAGGCGGAGCCGTTGCTCAAGGTCGTGTCGCGGCTGATGCAGCTGCACAAGACCGCCAAGCTGCGCGTCGAAGACTCGTCCGCTCCCTCCGACGCCATCGCCGTGTCCAAGTTGGTGGCGGCGTTGACGGAACGTACGGTACCGGCAGACCGCTTCGAGTCGCTGGGCGTGCTCGCAGAGGGCGCAACTCGTCCCGTTGCCGCTCAGGCGCCCGAAGATCGCGCCGACGCCGAGCTCAGCTTCGGCTTCAGCGTGCCTTGAGCCGCAGCTCCAGCTCCAGCGTCCGCTCGGGATCTTTCCCGCGCGGCGCGGCCAAAAGCGTGAAGCGCGGGTCGGAGCGCAAGGCTTCGGTCACGGCGGCGACCAGGCGCGGCTTGAGCCCTGCCTCGAAGCGCTGAACCCAAGCGTAACCGTCCTCGTCGCCTTCGTAGGCGTCGTCGAACTCGGCCACCAGGTTGACGTCGATCGAGAAGCTGCGTTCTTCGCGGTGCATCTTGAGTAGTGAGGCGTGAGGGGTGAGGATTGAGTGCGAGACGCGCGGGGACCGAGACGTCAGCCGAAGTGTTCGGATCTGGCGACGCTGCGCCCGCCGTCGACGGCCAGCTCGTGGCCGGTGACGAAGGGCGAGCGCGAGAGGAACACGACGGCGCGCGCGATGTCTTCCGGGCTGCCGACGCGGGCGAGCGGGATGGCGCGAGCTAGGCGCTCGATGGCAGCCGCGTCGTACGCGGCCGGGGGCATGACCGTGCCGGGCGCGACGGCATTGACTCGGACTTCCGGTGCTAGCTCGAGCGCCAGCGTCTTCATCAGGTGCTTTACGGCGCCTTTCGAGACCACGTACGGCAAGTAGTGGCGCATGGGCACGCTGGCGCTGGAGCAGCTGATGAACGTTACCGAGCCGTGCGAGGCGCGCAGCGCGGGCACAGCCCGTTGAACGAGCGCAAACGGCGATGCCAGGTTCAGATCCAAGCTGCGATCCCAGGCGGCGTCGTCCACGTCGGCGAGTGCGATGCGCTCGAAGTTGGCGGCGCTCGGCACCAGCACGTCGAGCCCGCCCAGCTCGCCGACCGCGCGATCGACCAAGCCGCGCGCTTGTTCGCGTTCTGCCAGGTCGGCTTGGAGCACGACTGCGCTGCCGCCACTTTCGCGGATCAGCGCCGCCGTGTGCTCCGCGCCATCGCGGCTCTCACGGTAGTGCACGGCCACGTGCATGCCCTCAGCGCCCAGCGCCAGCGCGATGGCTTGTCCGACGCGCTGACCACCACCTGTCACGAGCGCGCGCTTGCCGCGCAGCGAGGTAGGGGCGCTTTCACTCATGCCGGGCAGCTTACAACGTGAACGTCACCTTCGCCGGCCAGCTGCCAGGCGAAGGAAACGAGGCGCCTTTCAGCGTCGTAACCAGGCAATCGACCGATTCTTCACCCGTCTCGTCGGGCGGCGTCACGCTGGCGGCCAGCACCGAGCCGTCGGTGGCCACGTACATGGTGGCCTCGTACGAGCCCTTGCTGCCCTTGCAGGAGGCCAGCTTGCCCGAGATTTTTTCCAGGCCACGGCTCAGGTGGCCTTCGTCGTAGTTGGAAGGCGCACGCACGTCGTTCGGCGGATCGAAGTCGAAGGACTTGCGGGCCAGGCCGTGCTCGCCGCCGACCGGCTTGGGCCATTTCCGCGTGCGCAGGGCCTCGAGCATGCACTTTTCGGTGTCGCGGTCGCCGAGCGTCGATTTTTCGAGGTACGCGCCGTCCACCTTGCCAGTCAGGTCGATCTTGATGAAGAAGCTGACGGAGCCGCCCAAGAACTCGACCCGCGACGAGCCGTCGTTCAGGCAGCGTTGCAGGCCCTTGAGGCTCGACTCGAAAGCTGCGTTGACCTTCTCTTCATTCAAGCCGCCGATCTCGCTCGAGACCGAGACGCCGGAGTGGGGCTCCTCTTCGGTCTGCGGCGTGTCGTCAGCCGTCTTGGGCGCCGGCGCGCTTTCGCTGCAGGCGAGGGACAGCACGACTGGGAGGGTGAGCCAAGCGAGCTTCGAGACGCGAAAGAGCATGGTGGGCAGGCTAGAGGTACCTGCACGCCTCGTTGCCTGCAAGCCCCGTCAGCGCGGCGTCCGTGCCGGAGTTGTGAAATCGTTGCCAGATTCCACCTGGCTCAAACACAGGGGTTTTGGTAAGGCGGGATCCGCTATTGTGGTGATGCCGGCGCCAGGCGAGAGATGAAGAACCCCATGAAAAGCAAGCTCGACCGGCCCACGATTGGCGACGTTGCCAGTAAGGCGCGCGTTGCCCCGACGACGGTGTCGCGTGTCTTGAATGGTGGCTACGTGAGCGCCGACGTCCGCGCCCGGGTCGAGAAGGTGATCAAGACGCTGGGCTACGTGCCGTCGCCCACGGCGCGCAGCCTCAAGTATGGTCGCAAAGGCTGCCTGGGCGTGGTGGTCGAGTCGGTCCATGGTCCTTGGTTCATGGGGCTGCTTTCCGGCATGGAAGAAGAGCTGACCAAGCGGCGGGTCAGCGTGCTCCTCGGCGGGTTGGTAGCGCATGGCCGCTACGATTCGAGCACCGTGCAGTCGTGGATCACCGAGCGCCGGGTAGATGGCCTGGTGTTCGCGCGCTACACCCGGCGCGAGCGCGATCTGCTGTCTTCGGCTCGCCAGGCGCAAATTCCGATGACGTTCATTTGCCCGGACGAGACCGAAGACCTGGGCTTCGTGGCGCGCTGCCGCAATTTCGAAGCCGGGCGCGCCGTGGGCCAGCACCTGTCAGAGCTGGGGCACCGGCGCGTCGCGTTCGTCGGTGGACCCGAAGCGTCGATTGACGCGCAAGATCGCCTGCGGGGCTTGAAGAGCGCGCTCGACGAAGTGGGCGTCGGCATGCGCCCCGACGACGTGAGCTTCGGGCCCAGCTACGAGTCCGAGGCGGGCGCTCAGGCGGCGCGCGAGTACCTGCGGCGCGGCGTCGCCAATCGCCCGACCGCCAGCGTCGTCGGCAATGACGCCATGGCCATCGGCTTCATGCGCGAGCTGCTGAAGGCGGGTGTGCGCATCCCCGACGAGCATTCGGTTGCAGGCTTCGACGGGGTCGAAGAAGGCGCGCGCTTTTGGCCGGGGCTCACGACGGCCGAGCAACCGATGGAGCAGCTGGGGCGCGCCGCCGTGGCGGCCTTGCTCGATCGCATCGACGATCCGGAGTCGGACGTCGCCATGACC
This sequence comes from Polyangiaceae bacterium, assembly GCA_036261775.1. Classification (GTDB taxonomy): domain Bacteria; phylum Myxococcota_A; class Polyangia; order Polyangiales; family Polyangiaceae; genus PMG-095. Next base: position 8,582 of record DATAKF010000523.1, read on the forward strand.
GTCGAGTACCCGATGCCGCTCGCCTTGCGCGAAAGCACCGGGCCTGCGCCGGGTGCCAGCGGCGTCAAGCGTCCCCGCAGCGCTAACGCTTAGACCTCGTTTCTGGCGCGCAGCTCGTGCCTCAAGCGCGCGCGAGCAGCCGCAGCTTCAGCGCCGCTACCTCGGACGCCAGCTTCGGCTTGGGCCGCACGGCCACGCCGACCTCGGCCGTCGTCAGCATGTCGATGTCGAAGACGTTGTCGCCGAACGCGGCCAGCCAGCGCGCGTTGCCAAACAACCCGCGGCCAGCGCGCAGCTTGTTTTCCGCGTAGGGCACGGGCGTTGCCATGCGCGGCAGCACGCGGCCGGCCTCGATGGCGGGCGTCGAAGCTGCGACGTCCGACGCTGCAAAGCCCCACAAGGCGGCTGCGGGCTCCACGATGGCCCGCGGCGAAGCGGAGATGAGCACACTGCGCAGGCCACGCTTCCGGCTCCACTCCAAGATCGGTTCGAGCTCGTCGTGCAAGCGATCCGACAGGCCCTCTTCCTCGAGTACGGCTGCCGCCAGCGCCTGCACCTCGGCCAAGGTGCGGCCGGCGTAGCACCAGGTCATCATTTCGCAGGTCTCGCGCTCGGGGTACTGGCCCGCCAAGTATGCGGCCACCAGCGTGCCTGCCACGGCGTTGGCGTCGTGAGCGCCGCTCAGCGCAACGTGGTGGCGCTGAGCCTCTTGCAGCAACGCGGGCAGCGCTTCCTCGCGCAAGAATTGCTCGCTCAGCGCCTCGCGCATCAAGTCTTCGCCGACGTCGCCGCTCCATAGCGTACCGTCGCCGTCGAAGCTCAAGACAACGCCGGCAGGATCTGCGTCGCCCAGCGCGCTCGAGAGCTCGTCGATCAGCTCGTCTGCGGCGACGGTCACGGGCGGTCTTTCCACCATGCTTCGGCCATCGACAAATCTTGCAGCGTGTCGATCTCCATGTAGCCGCCCAGCGTATTTTCGCGCTGCATCGGCGTGCCCTGTTCGAGCATCTGCGACAAAAGGTCGATCAAATACGCCTTCTGAAAGCTGCGCCCTTCGCGGAACAGGCCACCGTCGTAGACGCGCTTGGCCTCGTCGAACGCCTGCATGAAGTCGGCGGCGCCGGCCTTCGATAGCTTCATCACGCCAATGAACTCGCCGTCGGCCTGCTCGCTCGGGATGGTGCGGCTCAGCTCGACCACGCGGTGGCCGTCGGCGCGGAGCTTTTCAGCGTCGGTCTCGGGATGCTGGGTGCGGCCGACGTAGCGTCGTCGCCAAGCGGTGTCACAGCCAAGGGCGATGTCCGCGCTCGAAGCCACGAGCTTTTGCACCACCGCGCCCTCGTACACGATGTCGCCGTAGGTGGAGACGAAGCCGTCCGTCAGGTACTCGCGCGCCATCAAGAGGCTGAGCAGAATGTTGTTGTTCTGCCAGTCGTGGTTGGTCACGTAGGTAAACTCGGGGTAGCGCGCCTTGATCACCTCGGCGCGATAGCCACAGACGAACACCACGTCTTTGCGTGAAAGCCCCGCCGACGCGAACGCCTCCAAGATCCACTCCAGCATCGGCCGACCCATGACCTCGACGAGCGTCTTCGGGATCTCGTCGGTTTCGTTCCTGAGCCGGCTGCCTCTACCAGCCGCAATAATCACCGGTCGCACGGCGGCTACGTTAGCGCACGCGGGCGGGAATCAACAGGAAGGCGGGAAGGCGGGAAGGCGAGAGGAAGATTTTGGGGGTGCAGAGCACGGCGAGAAAGCCGGCCTGGCCAGGTCAATTCCAGTGGGCAACGGGCAACAAACCCTTCCCGCCTTCCCGCCTTCCTGCGATCCCGCCCTGCTACTCGTCGTTGCCGCGGAGTTTCGCGAGCACGTTGACGTCTTCCAGCGTTGACGTATCGCCTTGGGCGGCGCGGCCGTTGGCCACGTCTTTCAGCAGCCGGCGCATGATCTTGCCGCTGCGCGTCTTGGGCAGGCCGTCGGCGAAGCGAATCTCGTCGGGGCGCGCGAACTTGCCGATCTCTTGAGCCACGTGCTCACCGAGCGCCTTCTTCATCGCGTCGTCGCCCGCGAACTGTGGCTTGAGTGTCACGAACACCACGAGCGCTTGGCCCTTGAGCTCGTCGGCGCGGCCCACGGCTGCGGCTTCGGCCACGGCCTTGTGCGACACCAGCGCGCTCTCGATCTCGGCCGTGCCGATGCGATGACCGGAGACGTTGAGCACGTCGTCGACGCGGCCGACGACGCGGATGTACCCGTCCTTGTCGCGGTAGGCGCCGTCGCCCGTGAAGTAGGCGTCCTTCACGTCGCTCCAGTACTGCGCGCGGTAACGCTCGTCGTCACCCCAAACGGTGCGCAGCATGCTGGGCCACGGCTTTTGCAGGATCAAGAAGCCGCCTTGCTCGGCGGGCACGCGCGCGCCGTCGGCCGTTACGACCTCGGGCGAAACGCCGAAGAACGGCAGGCCCGCGACGCCCGGCTTCATGGTGTGCGCGCCGGGCAGCGTCGTCAGCAGGATGGAGCCTGTTTCGGTCTGCCACCAGGTGTCTACGACGGGGCAGCGTTTTCCGCCAATCTGCTCGTAGTACCAAATCCACGCTTCGGGGTTGATGGGCTCGCCCACCGAGCCGAGCAGGCGCAGGCTAGAAAGATCGTACTTGGCGGGCCACTCGTTGCCCGCGCGAATGAAGGCGCGAATCGCGGTGGGGGCCGTGTACAGAATCGACACCTTGTGCTTCTCGATGATTTGCCAGAAGCGACCCCAGTCGGGCTGGTTGGGCGCGCCCTCGTACATCAAGCAGGTCGTGCCGTTCGAGAGCGGGCCGTACACGATGTAGCTGTGCCCGGTGATCCAACCCACGTCCGCGGTGCAGAAGTAGACGTCGTCGGGGCGCAGATCGAACACGTACTTGGACGTCAGGTGCGTGCCCGCCAGGTAGCCAGCGGTCGTGTGCAGCACGCCCTTCGGCTTTCCGGTCGAGCCGGAGGTGTACAAGATGAACAGCGGGTGCTCGGCGTCGACGATCTCCGGCTCTTGCCCCAGCTTCGCGTCCGCGCCGGCCAGCGCTTCGGCCCAGTCCAGATCACGCCCGGCCTTCATTTCGACCTTCTGCTTTTCGTCGGTCAAACGCCGGTAAACCAGCACCTTTTCGACGCTGGGCGTGGCCTCCAGCGCGCGGTCGACGATGGCCTTGAGCGGCACCACGCTGCCGCGGCGGAGCGCGCCGTCCTGCGTGAGCACGACTTTCGCTTGGCAGTCGTTGATGCGGTCGCGCAGGGACTCCGCCGCGAATCCGCCGAAAACCACGGTGTGGGGCGCGCCGACGCGAGCGCAGGCCAACATGGCCACCGCGGCTTCCGGCACCATGCCCATGTAGATGGCGACGCGGTCGCCCTTCTGGACGCCGAGCCCGCGCAACACGGCCGCCAGCTTCACGACCTCAGCGTGCAGCTGCCCGTAAGTGATGGTGCGGGTCTCGCCGGGCTCGCTCTCCCAGATGATGGCCGCCTTGTCCTTCACGGCGGTCTGCAGGTGCCGGTCGAGGCAGCTCTCGCTGGCGTTCAGCTCGGCGCCGACGAACCACTTCGAGTGGGGCAGCTGCCAGTCGAGCAAGGTGCTCCACGGCCTGCGGAAGACCAAATCTTGCGTTTCCCGCTTCCAAAACGTCTCGGGCGACTCGAGGCTCTCTTTGTAGAGCTGCTCGTATTGGGCGCGGTTGCAGCGCGAGCGCTCCACGAACTCCGGGCTGGGCTCGAAGGTGCGGGTTTCAGCGGAGTGCGTTTCGATGGAAGAAGAGTCGAGCGCCATGTCCGTAGAATACCTAGCAGAAACGCCCTGGAAAAGCCCCCGACGTGGACGGATTGTATCGCTTGTGTGGCGCAAAATCACGCGCCGCTCACAAAGGCGTTAGCGTGCGGGTCGCCACTGCGAGAAACCACCGCGCAGCGCAACGCCGACCATGGGCAAGGTCGTACCCAAATCGCTCGTCAATGCGCGGTTACTCGCGTCGCTGAAGCCCTTTTGGAGGGCGGTGCTGCCGTCGATCAGCGCCATGAAACCGAGCTCGCCGAGGAACTGACGGTAGTTGAAGCCCAACGCCAGCTCGAGCGAGAAGTACGGATCGACGCCGCGCACTTCGTCGGGAACCTTTTTGCTCACGCTGAGCCGGTGATGAACGATGCCCGCGCCGATGGTCGCGACGAAGCGCAGCCGCTCGCCGGTCGTCATCAGCTTCAGGTCGGGGCCGAAATGGATCGACGTGAGCGAGTAGTCGCGGGTCGCGTCGTTGGCCTGGTCGTAAGCGCCTTGCGCTTGCAGCACGCCGGCGTCGAGCCGCAGCGCGAGCGCGACCGGATTCGACAAGCGATAGCCGGCGCGCAAACCGAGTGCGCCGAAGCCGCCGCCGCTCTTGGCTTCGGTCAGGTTCAGCGGTTGTCGCGATAGCCCCATCAGGTCGAGCGTCGCCAAGCCAAAGAAGCCTTTTTGAACGCGCTTGGGCGGCGCGCCCGGAATCGCGGCTGCGGCGTCGTTCGGATCGGCGGCTGGCGCGTTCTCCAAGCCTTCCAGCTGCGCGTCGATGCTGAGCGTCTTGCACACGCCGACTTGAAAGGTTTGCTCGAACGGCTCCACACCTTCGCGGTACACCTGCAGCAGATGATCCGTGTCGGGCTCGACCGGTCCCTTGTAAGCGCGCCGCGCCTTCGGTAGGCCGTCGATGGCGATGTTGGCCGTCGGATCGTTGCTGGTGACGTCGACGAAACCCGACACGCAACGCAGCTCGACCTCGACCGGCATATCGCGCCGCCCGCCGGCGATCCGCAGCAAGCGCCGCTCGGGGGCGTAGCCCGGCGCGTCGACGCTGAGCGTGTGCTCGCCGACGTTGAGCACCAGCGGCGCGGCCCACTCGGCCGCCGAAAGACTCTTGCCGTCGAGCAGCACGCGCGCTGTCTCAGGCACGATCTTGAGCTTCACGCTCGCAATCAGGCCTTTGAGCTCCGTGAGCGCTTCGTCGACGGCTTTGCGCTCGCCTTCGCTCAGGTCGGTACCGTGCCGCGCGAGCAGTTGCTCGAGCGTGGCCGCGGCCTCGGCGTAGCGGAACAAGCCCTTCTGGCTGAGCGCCACGTTTTGCAGCGAGCCGGCGCCGGGCTTGAGCCGGTACGCCTCTTCGAATTCGGCCAAGGCGCCGCCGTAGTTGCCGTCGCGGTACAGCTTGGTGCCGCTCTTGAAGTGCCGTCGCGCGTCGAGCGTGGCCTGATCGGACGCGGCGGGGGCTTCGGGCGCAGCAGGCTTGGCGTCTGTCGCGGTCGCGGGTGCGGGCGGCTCTGCGGCGTCTTGGGCGAAGGCAGGCACGGCGCTGAGCGCTGAGCAGACGAGCGGCACGAGCCCCAGCCTGCGAAAGAAACCGCCAAGACGAGCCAAGCGCCACCACGGCTATCACAGCTCGGGCAGCAGCTCTACGGCTCGCGCGTGCTCAGGCCCAGACCGCCGGCAACTCCCGTCGACGCGGCGGGTGGCGGCTTCTTCACGACCGGCTTGGCGCTGTCGCTGGGCCTGCTTTGGCTCGGCTTCAGCGCCGGCTTGGCGGTGACGGTCGCGCTCGCGCTCGTGAGCGGCGCGGGCGCGAGCGCGGGGGCGCTGGGCAGGGCAGGAGCGTCGACGCTTGGCGCGTTGGCAGGGGCGGCGCCGGGCGCAACGTCGGCGTTGACCAGCGCTTCGGGGCTGCTCGCGCTCCGCGCGATGAAGTAGGCCGCCAGCGAGAAGCCGCCTAGCGCGGCCATCACCACGAACACCAACGTGCGGTAGCGCTCCGGCCGCGCGCTCTTTGGCGCGTCGAGCCAGACACCTGCCGTGGTGCGGGTCTTGGCAGCCAGCTCGCGGCTCTGGCGCAGCGCAGCCTCCAAGTCGGCCAGCATGTCCTGCGCGCTCGCGTAGCGCTCGTCGCGGTCGCGGCGCAGCGCCCGCGCGATCACGCGCGCGAGCTTTTCCGGCACCTCCGGCGCCAACGTGCGCACGTCGGCTGCGTCGCGCGTGCAAATCGCGATCAGCACCGCCTCGTACGTGGGCGCGGAGTGCGGCGGCTGGCCCGTGAGCATCTCGAACAAGATGGCTCCCAAGCTGAACAAGTCCGTGCGCCCGTCGATGTCCGGGAACGACTGCGCTTGCTCGGGCGACATGTAGAAGGCGGTGCCGAGGACCGCACCCTTGTGCGTCAACGTGTCGACGCCCGCTTGCTGCTGCAGCTTCGAGATGCCGAAGTCGACGATCTTGACGAAGCTGGGCTCGTCGTCGCGACGGCACAAGAACACGTTGTCCGGCTTCAAATCGCGATGCACGATGCCGGCGCCGTGCGCTTGGCGCAGCGCCTTCAGCACCTGCACGCCGATCCTCACCGCGCTCTCGGGGTCGAGTCGACCTTCACGGCGCAGGCGCGCGCGCAGGTCTTCGCCCGTCAAAAGCTCCATGACGAGAAACGGCAAGCCGTGCTCGCTCCGGCCGGAGTCGAAGATCTGCACGATGTGCGGGCTCTCGGCCAAGCTCGCGGCCTCGGCTTCGCGCTGAAAGCGCGTCGCCGCGTCGCTGTCTTTGCTGGTCAGCGGACCCAGGAACTTCAGCGCCACGCGCTTGCCGATGCCAGCGTTGGTGGCCTGAAATACGGCGCCCATGCCACCGCGTCCGATCAGGCGATCGATGTGATACTTGCCTGCGACGGTGGACCCGACGAGCAAGTCGAGCTCGTCGGGAGGCTGTTTCCCACTATCGAACGACATGCCTCATCCGGATGCAGCGCGCGGCGTGCGCGCTACAACCGGAGGCTAGCATCGTTCGTTCGGCCTTTTCAGGCCTTGGCGGACTTCGCCAGCGCCTTCGCGATACGCGAGGTGGTGCGGGCGGCCGTGCGGGGATGAATCAGGCCCTTGCTGGCGGCCTTCGCGAGCGCCTTTTCGGCGCTGGCGACGCTACCCTTGGCCTTGGCGGCGTCACCACCAGCGGCGGCGGCACGGGCCTTCTTGACGGCGCCACGCAGCGCGCTCTTGGCGGCACGGTTACGCTCGGTGCGCACGATGCGCTGACGGTTTCGCTTCTCTGCAGACGGATGATTAGCCATGGCTCAGGAATCGGCTTTCTTCGCGTCGGCCTTTTTGACGTCGTACCCTTCCGGGTGCACGGGGAACTTGGGGGTCTGCTCGAGCTTCTTACCCTTGCCGAATTGGCGGGCGCGAATTGCTCGGCGGCGTTCAGTCTGCCTCGTCGAAGAAACCATCGGGAACTACCTTCAAAAAAGCTCGGCCCACGGTTCGGCCGAGAGGGCGGGGACTATGACGAATGGTCCATTGCTTGTCAACTTGGGTCTTGGTCGCCTCCGCACTTCGCATGGTGCCCCCTGCGATTTTTCCGACCTAAACCGCGATCGGCGCTCGGCCTCGCCGAGTTTTCTTTGGCCTCCTCTCAATCGCGGATCGCGATCTGCTGGTGCCAAGGTCGGGTGAGGTGATCCTGGCTCGCGCTTTGCGCGAGCTCGCATTGGAACCAGGCTCTTGTCGGCCAATCGCGATGCGCGGGAGAACAAAACCAAACCATCCACCCGCCTACGGCGGGCGGATGGTTGTGGGAGCAGAGAACGACTCTTTCGCGAACGGCGCGATGTGAGCCTTCGAGAGCGCGGCTTGGATGCACGCGCCAGCGGGGCCGCCGGCGGAGACGCGCAGCACGTGGCCGTCGGAGGCGAACGTGACCGTGGCGCTGACCGGATCCGTTTGTCCGGCCAAGCACGCCTGCGCGCTGGCGCGCACGGAGCTCAGCGCCGTGCTGATGGCGCCTGCCGAGGGCTGGAGCGGAACGCTGCCAGTGTTGCCTTCAGCGGGCTTGAGCGGAGGCTCTGCCGCGGGGGCGGGCGTTGCCTTGGGCTCGGCGGGCGCGCTTTGAGCGGGCTCTGGATCTTCTTCGAGCACGACCGGCTGCTGCGCGACTGCGCTGGGGCTCGCTGAAGGCGCTGCTTTGGCGCCGGGCGCGGCCGCCGGGGCAGGGGCACCGCCCGTCTTCGGCGCAGCGCCGACGGCAGCGACCTCGTGCGCCGCGGCCGGGCTCGCTTCCTTGAGCGCCTCGGGGCTGACCACGCCCTCGTTCGACTTGGCTGCCGGCGTCGCCGCTGCGGGGGTAGCCGCTGCCGTGGCAGGGGCGTCGTTGGCTTTCTGAGCAGCCGCCAAAGCGGCGGCCGAGCTTCGGCCGTCGTCTTGGCCCGACTTCAGAAACAGGGCGACGCACGCTGCGATGGCGACCAAGCTGCCAACCACGCCGAAGATGATGCCGATGCGGTTGCCGTTGTCGTTAGTGGGCGCCGCAGGGGCGGCTGCGGGAGCGACGGCACGCGTGACGACGCCGCTCGGACGCGCTTCGTCGGCGGTCGTCTCGGTAGTGGGCAGGGGCGTTGCGGTCGCGGCAGCGCGACCTGCAGCGCGCACGCGCTCGACCATCTCGGCGTTGGGGCGACGGCTGTGCGCGGTGGCGGCCAGCAGCTCCTTGGCTAGCTCGGTAGCGTCGTCTTGCTTCTGCACGCTCTTGCGAGCCATCTCGGCGAAGTTGCTCTTGGGCGCCGATGCGGCGCGTACCGACGACGGCGCCGCGCCTTCACCAGGCTCCGGCGGTAGCTCCGGCACTCGCAGCAGATCATCGAACACCACGCCGCCGGGCGACCCCTTGAGGCGCGCTTCAATCGCGCGGGCTTGAGCTTCGAAGTCCGGCTCGTTGCCAGGAAACTCGCGCAGCAGCTCGTCGGCGTTGCGCTGGAGCTTGAGTGTGGGTTCGTTCATTCCTTGCCCTCGATGTCATCGTCGTCGAACCCGCGCTCTGAAAGCATGCCGCGCAGCTTCTTGCGCGCTTCGTGCACTCGCCAGGCCACGGTGCCTTCGGGGCAGCCCAGCACCTCGCCGGCTTCGGCGTGGCTCAGGCCGTCGATGCACACCAGCACCAGCGTCGTGCGCAGGGTGTCGCTCAAATCGTCGATGCCCTCGAGCAGCGCGCGACCGAGCTGCTTGTCGGACGTGCTGCGCTGCGGGCTGCCGCCGGCGGGGCGATTGTCGACGAGTAGCCCTTCGATGCGCGGATCGTCCGGCGACGAGGCGCGGCGCGTCTTGCGCGAGCGCAGGGCGTTGAGCGAAAGGTTCACGCAGATGCGGTAGATCCAGGTGAACGGCTCGCTGCGGCCGTCGAAGCGATCGAGCGCACCGTACGCGCGGACGAAGGTGTCTTGCGTCACGTCCTCGGCCTCCGCTCCGCTCTTGAGCAAATGGACGGCGAGTCGGTAGACGCGACGCTGGTGGCGACGGACCAAGAGCCCAAATGCCTCCGCGTCGCCTTCGCGGGCGGCGGTGACGAGCTCTCGATCGGTACGCTCAGGCAAGTGCTGGCGCGCGGAAGTAACCACGCGAATTCTCCGGTCGAGCGCTCAAGGTAGTGCATTGCTCCCGGATTGGACAGCCGAGCCAGCCGAGCGCTTGGGCGGGCGAGGAGCTTTGTTCGATGTGCAGAAGCTTATTATTTTCGGGGTCTTGCGCCAGCAGGCGCCCCCGGGTCCGGTCGTAGACCGATACTAATCTCGGTTTTGGACCCATCGATCACTACCTTACGCGTCGTGTATCCGGGTAGGCCCAATTCGTAGGCGTGTCGCTCGCCAGCCCGGAATTCCAGTACGAAAGGAGTCGTGCCCTGCTCTTTGCCCTTCCAGAACATGCGGGCACCAGGCGGGTCGCTCTCGATGTTGATGCGAATGATGCTGCCGGCATCGGCGGTTGCGCTGGCAGCGGCGGCCGCTGCCGCGGGTTTGACATCTTCGGCGGGCGCACCCTTGGCTCCTTCCGAAGCTTTCGCTTTGGGATCTTCGGCTGGCTGGGCCTTGGCCGTGTCGGCGAGCGGCACGGGTTCCGTGGGGCGAGTATCGGGCGGGGCGTCCGTGCCCGTGTTGGGACCGTCGCCGTCGTCATCGTCCTCGCTCTTGGGCGTCGCTGCTGCCGCGGCCTTGGCGTCGGCTGCCTTCTTTTTGGCGGTGACCGGTTGGCCCAGCTCGGCCGGTAGCGGTGCCGGCGCGCGATCGAGCTTGCGCAGGCCAACGACCCCGAGCCCCAGCACGGCGGCGATGCCGAGTGGCAAGACCCAGCGCGGCCGCTGAGCCTTGAGCTGTGGCAGGTCGTCGTGGCTGCTAGTGAGCGCTGCGGGGGCGACGCGCGCGGGCTCACTGCGCGGCTTCTTGGCGGCTGCAACGGGGGCGTCTTCGACGTCGGTGGTGGTCGGAGCGTCGGTCGCCACGGCGGCTGGCGTGACGACGCTGGAGACCGAAGGCGCTTCGACAGCGGGCGCCGCTGCGGGCTTCGTTGCTTCGACACTCGGTGCGTCCACCGTCGTCGCTTGGCCGGCTGCTTCGGCTCCGGGTGCTTCGCTCGGGGCTTGGGCGGCTGCTTCGGTTTTGGGGGCTTCTTCGGGCGCTCCGGCTTGCGCGGGGATGACCGGAGCGATGCCGAGCAGCGTCTGCTTGCGGAGCGGGTTCACCGTCGCAACGAGCTTGGCGGGCTCTGCCGGCGTTGCGGCTGCTTCGGCTGGAGGCGGAGCGCTAGGCGCGGGGGCAGGCGCGCTCGGAGCGGTTGCGGCCGGCGGCTCCGTGCGCTGCGGCATGACCGGGGCGATGCCGAGCAACGTCTGCTTGCGCAGTGGATTGCTGGCGGCTGCGCTGGGCGCTGCGGCTGGTGCGGGTGACGACGGCGCTGCGGCGGCAGCCGGCGCGGCCGAAGGGCGCGGAGCCGGAGTCGACGAGGCTCGCGGCACCGCAACCGCAGGCACCGACGCGCGAGGCGCTGGCGTGGACGAAGCGCGCGGCGCGGCGGCCGCCGCCGGGACGGAAGCGCGCGGGACCGGCGTTGGCGCTGGCGCTGGCGCCGGCGTGGACGGGCTCAGCTTCGGCACTTTTGCCGCCGCCGGGATTTCGTCCGCACCCCACTCGGAGTCGATTTCGTCGGTGGGTGGCGCGATGGACGGCAGAGGAGGCCTGGCGCTCACACGTTCGCTCTCGGATCGCTTGTCGTTCATCGCCCTGTCGTCGGCTTTTCACGGCCCGGCGCACAAATCAAGCGCGCGCGCACGCGCCCCCAGCAAACTCCCCAAATCCGCGCACCTCAGACGGACCTTTCCGTCATTGTCGTAAGAATTCTGCGGATTGCAGCCCCCAAGCGCCCAGCTGCTGTTGAGCCTTTCCGCTCCCTCCAAGCGCCGCAGCTGCTGCTGAGTCCGCTCCCTCCAAGCGCCCCAGCTGCTGCTGAGTCCGCTCCCTCCAAGCGCCGCAGCTGCTGCTACGGCGCGCGCGAGCCCAAAGGGCGAGCTGGATCGACCTGAACCACACCTTGGCGTAAGCAGATCACGATCCGCCACGGAAGACCGGAGTGAACAAAACTCGGCGAGGCCGAGCGCCCGCTTCACTTCAGGTCAAGAAGATCGCGAGGCGCTCACACCAAGGCACGGAGGAGATCAAAACCCAGCGAGGAGACCAAGCCAGCTCGGGCACCCAGCACCCTCAGTCTTCGCGCGAAGCGCCCGAGAGCCGTTGCTTCAGTAGATCCCCGAGCGTTCCGAAGCCGCCTTCAGCCTTGAGCTTCTGGCGGTACTCCTTGTGCGCGCGGCGTTCTTCTTCTTCGGCGTGGCCCTTGATGCTGAGCTTGGGCTCGCCGGTGCGCGGATCGACGTCCAGGATCTTGGTGTCGAGCACCTTGCCGGCCTTGAAGTGCTTGCGCAAATCAGTGCCGCGCTGCGTGCCGGTTTGGCCCGCGGGGATGAAGCCGCGCGACTGCCTGCCCACGATGCCGAGCACGCGCACGATGACGCCAGGGCCGTCGGCCTTGACGACCTCGACCTTGATCAAGCCGCCGCGCTCGATGCGCTGCACCGGCTCGTTGGCGCGCTCACCCGTGGGGGCGACGAGCAACGAGACCTTCTTGCTGCGCATGTCGAAGCTGGAGACGATGACCTCGAGATCTTGTCCCTCGGTCAAGACGTCCTTGGCGTGCTCGACGCGGTCGAACGCCAGATCCGCGACGTGGATCAAGCCTTCGACGCCCGGCTCGAGCTCGACGAACGCGCCGAAGCGCTCGAGGCGCGTGACCTTGCCGGTGTGACGGCTGCCGCGCGCGAACTTTTGGCGCGCCTCGCCCCACGGGTCGGAGATCAGCGCCTTGCGGCTGAGCCAGATCTTACCCTTCTCGTCGATCTTGATGATCTTGACCTCGAGCTTTTCGCCCGGTTTCACGATCTCGTTCAGCGGCGTGCGCGGGTCGTGACTGGCTTCGGTGACGTGCACCAAGCCTTCGAGGTTTTCGGCTTCGGGCAAGGCCACGAAGGCGCCCCACTCGACGACCGTGCGGACCACGCCCTGCATGACGGCGCCTTCTTGCAGCAGCGTCAGCGCATGTTTGCGGCGCTCGTGCGCCTCGGCCTCCAGCATCGGACGGCGGGTGACGACCACGTCGCGCCCGGCCTTTTCGTACTGAACGACCTTGAACTCCAGCCGCGTGCCGACGAGCGACGCGAAGTTGGCGTTCTGCGGGTGCAGATCCATGCCGGAGGCGGGCGCGAAGGCGCGCAGGCCGTAGATGTCGACCTCGATACCGCCCTTGATGACGCCGGTGACGAGGCCACTGACCAGCGTGCCGTCTTTGTGGGCCTGCTCGACCTTGGGCTTGATCTCTTCTTCGCGCAGCGGCTTGCGCGACAAAACCACCAGGCCGCCGCGGATGCCGTCGTTGTGCACGCGGGCGACGAAGCGGTCGCCGATGGAGGGCACCAGATCGTCCGCTTCCATCTCGGTGCGATCGAAGATAGCGAGCGCCTTGCCCGATAGATCGATCATCACGGCGGTGTCGAGCACGGCCGTGACCTTGCCGAACACTTCTTCGCCGACGTGGAACGGTGCGCGGTCGCTGGCGCGGTGCGCCTTGTGACGCGACGCCTCGCCTTCTTTGCCACCGGCTTGAGCGGCGTCGGTCGGCTTCTTCTTCTTGCGACGGCGACGCTTCTTCTTGGGAGCCCCGGGAACGGCGGGGCCGCCTTCGGCAGCAGCCTCACCTTCGGGTGCTTCGCTGTCACCGCCCGCGTCGTCGGACTCGTCGTCACCGCTGTCAGCCGCGTCGCCTTCAGCGCTCGCGTTTTCGGTTTCCTGCGCTGCGACGCTCGCCTCTCCAGACGTGGTGTCGCCCGCTTGGCTCTCGGCTTGCTCGGTCACGGTTTCGGATTCGGGGGCGGTCATGGAGGTCTCGGCGGCGTATATCGTGCCTCAGGGCGCCTGCCAATTGGCGGAGCGCTTTCGGCAGCTGGGGCGTGGGGGAAGGCTGAGCGACGGGGAAGGGCTAAGGCGGTTGAATCGGTTTCGTGGCTAGCGCGTTATCGGCAGGTGGCGGTTTTGGCCGCCGCTCCGATCGATGTTCAGTACGGAGGCCGCTGCGGTGGCGTTCAGGCTGTCGATCAGCCCGCGTGCCACTTTCGTGAAAGCTTCTGCCGGTGGCGAACCGGGTGCGGCCTCGACCACCGGCACGCCGGCGTCGCCCCACTTGCGGACCTCGGGGAAGAGCGGAATCTGACCAAGCAGCGGCGCGTTGGCAAAGTCGGCGATCTTTTGGCCGCCGCCCGAGCCGAACAGCTCGTGCTTCTCATTGCACTTGCCGCACACGAAGTAGCTCTCGTTCTCGACCACGCCGACGATCGGAATGCCGACCTTCTGGTTCATCGAGACCGACTTGTAGACGTCCTGCAGCGCGACTTCTTGGGGCGTCGTCACGATCACGGCGCCGTTGGAGCGCACGCGCTGTGACAGCGTGAGGGCGATGTCACCGGTTCCGGGCGGCAGATCCAAGAGCAAGAAATCCAAGTCGCCCCAGTCGACGTCCTTCAAGAACTGCAAGAGCGCGCCGTGCAGCATCGGGCCGCGCCACACCACCGCGCTCTTGGAGTCTTCGAGCAAGAAGCCGATGCTCATCAGCTTCACGCCAAACCGCTCGAGCGGCTGGATGCGCTTGCCGTCGCTCATGGGCTGGCCGCTGATGCCCAGCATGGTCGGGATGCTGGGGCCGTAGATGTCGGCGTCGAGCAAACCCACCTTCAAACCGAACGACTTGAGCGCCAACGCCAAGTTGGTAGCGACCGTGCTCTTGCCCACGCCGCCCTTGCCACTCATCACCAGGATGACGTTCTTCACACCCGGCACGGGATCATCCGCGCCGATCTCGCGCTGGGGGACCTGAAGCGTTTCCTGACTCATGGCGCGGCCGTCATACTACTGTCGCGCCACACTGCAAGCCGGCCCAGGCCCGTTCGCGCTTCGGGCCCGTGAAACGGCCGTTTTGCAGGCGCCCGTCGCGGCAACGGCCGCCCGGCTATCGACCGTTCACCCCAGCCAGGGGCTGCTCACCATGAGTAGCCGACGCTCAAAGTCGGGATGTAATAGGTGTCGAAGTTCTTGTGGCGGCTGTTGTCGTAGTCGCGGCCGCCGATCGAAACCGGGCGGTTGCCGGAGCCCTGGGGCTTTTTGATGTAGTAGAGAGCGCCAACCCGAGGGGCCACGTACAGGCCCTTGTAGACCTTCCAGACGTAGCCAAGCTCGAGGCCCGCGGCCAGTGAGTCGAGGTCCTTGTGGGCGCCGTTGTCGAGGTTGGTCACGCCCTGCTGCTTGATGTGAAACTGAGCCTGGACGTACAGGCCTTCGTCGGTCCTTTGGGCGATGAAGTAGCTGGCGTTGAAGCCAACGATGTAGTTCGCGCGCAGGCTAAAGCCGTCGGGCGCGCCGCCAAAGCTCTTGTTCGAGAGGAAAGTGGCGTAGCTCATACCGGCCCGAAACGGCCCGTACACGACGCCACCCGCGAAGGCGGCACCTTGCTTGAGCGCCAGCAGCGCGCCGACATCGAGCTCGGCGTGGGCACCCCAGCGGTAAGCGTCGGACTTGGCCGGTGCGGGGGTGGCAGCCGGGGGCGCTTCAACCGCGGGGGGCGCGGCGGCAGGCGCGGTTTGGGCGACCGCGGAGCCGGCGAAGAGCAGGCTGGCGGCCAAGCTGGCAGCGGTGAAGCAGGCGTGAATGTTTCGGGACAGCGAGCGGTTCGTGCGGTGATTCATGGGTCGGACTTTGCCGATTGCGACCGCTTTCCGCAGTGGCCGAGCCCGCCAGCTTCCTGGCCAGAGACGCCAAAGCGGCCGGCGACGGTGGTAGCTTTGGGCCGGTCGTGGCCCCGCCTCTCACCATCAGCCGTGTCGTGCCGTTTCTGATCGCGAACGTGGCCCGGGCCGAGGGCGCGGACGTGGCGCAAATCCTGGGCGAAGCAGCGGCGAAGGCACCACCGCGCGCCGACGAGCACGTCGACGTCGCCAGCTACTTCGAGGTTTGGCGACGCACGCTGAGCGCGCTACCTGGAGGCGATCCGTCGTTTCCGCTGCGCGCCGCCAGCGCCTTTCAGCTCGAGGATCACGAGCTGTTCGGCTTCTTGGCGATGAGCTGCGCCACGTTGGGTGAGGCCTACGCCAAGACCGCGGCCTACCGCGCGCTCTACTGCGTTGGCGCGCGCTGGGAGCTCGAGGCAGACGAGCGGGCTACGCGCTTGATTTGGCTACCCTGGCCGGGTGACGTGCGAGACGCCGGCTACCGCGCGGCCATGGACTTTGCGGTCGCCGACCTGGAGACCGACATCCGGCGGCTGGCCACGACCGCACCGCGCCCCACGGCGGTGCGGCTCGCGCATGCTGCACCCGCCGACGCTGCGCCGTTCGCGGCTCAATACGGCGTTTTGCCCGAGTTCGGCAGCCCGTTGTACGAGCTGATCTACCCGCCGGGCCTCACCGCGCTGCCGATCATCAGCTTCAACTCCAAGCTGCGCGATTACTTCGACGACGAGTGCCGTCGGCTGGTCGAGAAGCTGGCTATGGGCACCAGCCTGGTCGAGCAACTAAAGAAGCAACTCATCCTGGCCATGGATGGCGGCGACACCTCCATCGAAGCTATCTCCAAGCAGCTCGGTCAAAGCTCCCGCAGCTTGCAGCGGCGCTTGGCCGAAGAGGGCACGCGCTACAACGACGTATTGGCCGAGATCCGCACCGAGTTTGCCAAGCGCTACCTAGCGCGCGGCACCATCTCGGCCAGCGAGGTGGCATACCTGCTCGGCTTCACCGAGCCGCCCGCCTTCTTCAAAGCCTTCAAGCGCTGGACGGGCATGACGCCGCGCGAGTTTCAGTTCGGAGCCGTAGCGGCCTAGAGCAGCCCGGCGGACCAGGCGAGCACGACGCCCAGGCCGAAGCCGATGCCGGTCGCGACCAGCGCGGGCATCACGTCGCGCTTGAAGTTCGAGCGGCGCCTGGGCATATACGTCTGCGAACGCCGCGCGTCTTGCAGCGCTTCATAGTCGGGGTCGCCCGGCATGGGCATGAAGTCTTGGCCCATCTGCAGCTTGGGCGTGCTGGGGGCGCGCGGAATGCGCGGCGACACGAGCAGCGAATCGGTGACGCGCAGACGCGCGACGCGCGGCATGTCGACCGGAATGACCGACGCCTGCGACCCGGGCCTGGTCGAAGGCTGGCTGGCGTCCGGAGTGGGCGCGATGATCAGCGGAATGGGCTGCCCGGATGCCAGCCGATCTTGCGGTACCAGCGATACGAAGTGCTGCGCGCTCACGAACGGCCGTAGACGCTCGGCCAGCTCTTCGGCGCTTTGGATGCGGTCCTTGGGCTTGAGCGCCATGCCGTCCTTCACGACGGCCACGAGCTCGCTGGGCAGCTCGGGCACGAGCGCCTGCAGGTCTTTGCAGCGGCCCTTGGCGACCAGCTTCATCACCTCGCGCGTGGTGTTGGCCTCGAACGGATCCGTCCCGGCCAGCATCGCGAACAGCATGGCGCAGGCTTGGTAGACGTCCGTGCGGAAGTCGACCGGCGAGCCCGTCACCTGCTCGGGCGCCATGTACATCGGCGTCCCCATCACGACTTGCTCGGCGTTGTGCGCCGCTTCCACGCCGCGCGAGATGCCGAAGTCCAGCACCTTGACCAGCGGGCGATCGGGCCTGGGGTGCGTGACGAGCACGTTGGCCGGCTTCAAGTCGCAGTGCACGATGCCCTGCGCGTGCGCCGCCGAAAGTCCTGCGAGCACCTGCAAGAACAGCTCGCAGGCGTAGGCGGGCGCGAGCGGACCGCGCGTGTCGATGACGCCTTCGAGCGTCTCGCCGCGCAGCAGCTCCATCACGATGTAGGGCACACCGTCGCGCGAGACGCCCAGGTCGTGGATGTCGACCACGTTGGCGTGCGCGATGCGCGCCGCGGCTCGCGCTTCGGCCACGAAGCGCGTCTGGCTATCGGGCTCGGCGAACGCGCCGGCATTCATCAGCTTGATCGCGATCTTCTTGCCGACGATCAGGTTCTCGGCTTCGTAGACAGTACCCGTGCCACCCGAACCCAGTTCGCGTAGGAGAGCGTACTTTCCATCAAGGACGGAAACCGGGTTGGGTTGATGAGCCGCAGACATCGCCAGGCCTTCAGAACGGCTCAAAGCGCGACAGCCTTTAGGGCGAGGGCAGAATCAGCGCCCGCCCGCGACCTCGACCCGCGCTTTACGGCCTTTTCCCGCGGCCCAAGTAGGCGGTGGTGGTGATGGGCACTGGAGAGGTGCCGTACTGAGCCTCCAGCCGCTCGACGACGCCGGCCGTCACCTCCGCCCACTTGGCCTCGCCCAGGTTCCGCTTCAAAAGCACGATCGGCGCCGTCGTACGCTGGCTCGATGCCCACAATTCGCGCGGCGTCTCACCCGGCAGGGTGTGCGGTTGCGGCGTCACCTCCACGTCGACGAAGCCGGCGGCGCGTAGCTCGGCCGCAAATTCTTCCGGATCCCCGAGCGGGCCTTTGCCGGAGCCGAACGGGATCTCCGGCAGCACTTCGCGCATCGCCGCCATGATGCTGGCGAAGACACCCTCGAAGGGGGCCCAGCTCGACACGACCGCCAGGCTGCCCGGCTTGAGCACGCGATACAGCTCGGCAAAGCCGCGCGCGCGGTTCGGAAAGAACATCAGCCCGAACATCGAAAACGCCGCGTCGAACTCGGCGTCGCCCCAGGGCAGCTCCTGCCCGTCGCCCAGCCGTACGTCCGCGCCCAGCTGCGCTCCGTTCAGGCGGCGCTTCAGGTTCGTCACCATCTGAGGTGAGAAATCGATCGCCGACACCGAGCGCCCCGACTCTGCCGCCAAAAGCGTCAGCGTGCCCGGGCCCGCCGCCACGTCCAGCACCTTGGCGCCGGGCCGCGTTGGCGCCAGCGCCAGTGCGTCCTTCGAGAAGAGCTCGAACATCGGCAAGAGCTCGAGCGTGTAGTCGTCTGCCACCAGGCTCCACGGTTCGGGCGAGGCGAGAGGGCTCTGCTTGGGCGCGTCGGTCATGGTCTGCACCATCTCGGACCGAGCCGGTTTCGGTCAATACCTCACGTTGGCGTCCGGACGCAGGGTTGCTAGATTCGGACGCGATGTTGATCCAGCGCCGCCCGCTCATCACCGGCCTCGGCCTGACACTCGTCTCGGTCGGTTGCGGTGATGGCGACCGAACCTTGAACGAGCCCGGCGCTCCGGCGCCTTCGTTCGCGCTCGAGGACTTCCAGCCGAAGAGCGCGCGCTTTGGTGAGAGCTATGGCTCCGAGGAGTTCAAGGGCGCCGTGCTGCTGTTGCCGCTGTTTGCGGCCTGGTGCCCGACGTGCGTGGGCTGCGCCGTGCTGCTCGACGGGCTGTACCAGGAGTGGAGGGCCGACGGGCTCAACGTGCGCATCATGTCGATTAACTCGATCGACGGTCGCTCGAGCCGTCAAAAACTGGTCGACGCCTGTTCGTTTCCCCTGCTGCAAGACACCAAGGAAGCCACGGTGTGGGACACGCTGCGGGGGACGAAAGACGACCACTACATCTACACGCCGGAGAGCGTGCTCGATCGTTACTACGACTACGAGGCAGGCCAGCGCGTCGACCCGATCTCTGTGGCTGGCAAGGCTTCGCTGCGCGAAGCGTTGGTCGCAGCGGGGGCCTGACGCGCCAGCACAAAACGACGACGGCGCGACCCTTGCGAGCCGCGCCGTCGAATTGCTCTCCGGTTGAGAGAGCGCGTTACTTCACTTCACGCCAGCGGCGCCGGACACCTTCACGCTCGCGTCGAGCGCGACCTTGAAGTCGGCGGCCGCCGTCGCGACAGCCGCGGTGATCGGAACCAAGCAGGCAACTGCCTTGGTGCTCAGGTCGCCCGTGCTAGCCCCGACGCTTACGCCGGCGTCGACCGTGCCTTTGATGCCGGCCGCGAACGCCGTGCCGCGCGCCTTGAGGACGACGAGCAGGTTGGGCAGGTTAGCCTTGAGCGAAGCCAGACCCACGTCGATCTTGGCCTGAGCCTCGGCGCTCGCCGTGCCCGTGACCGCGTAGTCGATGTTGAGGGACGGGGGCTTGCACTCGGCCTTGGCGCTGGCGCTGGACTCGCAGCTCGCCTTGCAGTCGACGTCGGCGTTGCACTCGATCTTGGCGCTGCCGCCTTCGCACTTGGGCGCTTCGAACTCGCCCATGCACTTGCCGTCGCACTTGACCTTGGCCGTGCCCGGGGTGGCCGTGCAAGCGGCGTCGCACGAACCTTCGCAGGTGCCTTCGCACTCCACGGAGGCGCCAGCCTTGGCCGTGCACTTGCCTTCGCACTTGCCCTTGCACGAGCCGTCGGCCTGGATGCCGTTCATCTCGGTGCCGCCGGCTGCGTCCGCCGAGCAGGTGCCTTCGCAGGTGCCTTCGCACGCGACGGTGGCGCCAGCTTCGGCCTTGCAGCTGCCTTCGCACTTGCCGCCGCAAGAACCGGTACACGAGATCTTGGGCGTCTCGGCCGTAACCTCGCAAGAACCCTTACACTCGACGGACAGCTTGCCGCCTTCGCACTTGGGCAACGTGGCCATGGCGTCGCAAGAGGCGTCGCCCGAGCAGCTGCCTTCGCAGCTGGCCTGAGCGCTGACGGAAGCCGTGCAGACCGGCGGCTGGAAGTCGACGCTGAGCGTGCCCTTGACCTCGGCCGAAGCGCCGAAGTTGGCGTTGATCTGGGCCGTGGCGAGCGTGCACAAGGCCGTGACCTTGTCCGAGCCGGTCTTGGCGGCAGCGGCGTCGACGTCGGCCGCGTCAGCGCCGAGGTCGCGCGCGATGTTCTCGCAGGCGATCGACACGTCGGTGATGGCGCCAGCGGCGACCGCACCCAGGTCCGCGCTCGCTTGAGCCAGGGCTTCGTACTTGCCCTTGATCGAGCCTTCGATCTCGAAGTCGACGCCCGAGAGGTCAGCACCGACCTGGAACTCGGAGCAGCACAGGCCCTTCTGGGCGTCCGCCACTTTGTCGCAGCCGGTGGTGAGGGCCATGACGGCGAAGCCGGTAACGGCGAGGGCAGTAAGCGGCTGGAAGCGAATCAGTTTGCTCATACAGAGACTCCTTGAAATGTGACCAAGTGAGAAAGCGCCTGACCAAGAGAAAGACAGTGGCGCCCCCTCGTGCAGTTGCATCCTCATTCCGAAAACTCGGGGAGGCAGGTTAGACCAAGACCGTTGGCCGGCGAAACCCCTAAGAAAGCGCGTCCTTCCCAAGCTTGGCGTTAGACGCTTCACGGGGCGGATGTATGCTGCGGCCCGCGTCGTTCCGGTTCAAACCCGCGTTTAATCGGCCTTTTTGGGGCTTGGGTAAGAGGTTTTCGCTGAAGGTCCGCCGGCCGCAGGCATGACATCCGTGTCGCGGCTCCTGGCTCGCGGCGTGGCGGTCGTGTCTGCGGTGGCGGCCGCGAGCTCAGGGCGCGGCCCAGCAACCCGTCTGCGGTGACGACCCGATGTCGAGCTGGGCGCTCGCGCCGTAGCAGATGTTGAACAGCGACGACGTGTCGTCGCCGATGCACTGAATGGCGAGCCCGCCGGGAGAGTCCGGGCAGCCGCCGTCCGTGCAGCGACCGGTCGCGTCGACTCCGTTGTCGCACGAGCACTTGGTCGACAGGTTGATGCACCAACGCTCGCCAGTGAACTGCGACGCCGCGCAGCCGCCGCCCGGACAGTCCGCGTTGCTGCGGCAAGGTTCGCACGTCTGGCCGCGGCCGTGGCACGAGCCAAAGCGATGCGAACAGGTGGGCAAGCCCAGCGCGTCGTCGAAGTAGTCGCAGGTGGTGGCGTTGCCCCACGGGCACGAGCGCGTCTCGGTGTCGCAGACGCGGGTGCAGATCTTTTCGCCGCTCTCGTCCTGGGCGCAGACTTGATTGGGCGTACCGAGGCAGTCGGCGTCGGACGCGCAGGGCGCGCAAAATTCGCGTTGCCGGCAGACCTTTCGCTCGACGCCCTGCTCGCCGCACTGAAACGGCAGGCCCGGGCCGATCTGCTCGGCGGGCACGCAGCGCGGGTCGCTCGTCTTGGGTACGCCTTCGACGTCGCAAGCGTCGGCGCACGGGTTACGCACCATCACCCCGCAGGAATAGCCGGCGGCGCAGTCGTCGTCGCTCGCGCAGTCGACGGTGCAGTAGGCGTCCAGGTCACCCGGGCCCGCCCCCAAACACAGCACCGGGTCAGCGCATTCGTCGCCCTTGGGGCACGCGGTGTACAAGGTGCCGGGCGTGGGTGGCTTGGCGTCGCGCACGCAGAAGTTGCGGAGCGCGCCGTCGACGACGGTCGAATCGCAGTGGCCGACCTCGACGCAGTCGGCGTGCGAGCGGCACTCGTAGCTGCACTCGCCGTTCACGCAGCTGAAGCCGTGCGCTTCGTCACACTCCGCTTGCTCGCTGCACGGGGTGAAGCGACCGTCAGGCGCTTGGCAGTCGTCGCCGGTGCAGTTCGCGGCGCCAGCGTCAGTCCCTGTAGACGGGCTGCTCGGCTTCTCTTCCGAGCAGCCGAGCGTCGCTCGAGCTCCGAGCGCGAGCAGCAAAAGCGCCGCGAAGCTGCGGCCAGTTAGCGACGTTGCCCGGCTCTTCTTGACGTTCTGGGTCACGCGGGTACCTTCATACAAGGTTTTTGCCCTCGAGGTCGATGATGCGCGTTCTTTCAAAGCCCATTTCAAGCCGCTCGGGCGCCGCGCTGGCGGGCCTCGCCGCAGCCGCGCTGCTTTTGGCGTGCGAGAGCGAGCCGCTCGACGCGGAGACTGACCTCGAAGCCACCGCCGGTACTGGCAGCGTCACTCCGACGCCCACGGCGGGCACGGCGGGCACGGCGGCCACGCCGCCCGGCAACGCTCCCACCTATCAAAAGCAAGACTACCCAGCGGGGCCCTACGGCGTGGGCGTGCGCTCGACGATCGAGAACTTTACCTTCTTGGGCTGGCACGATCCGAAGGCCGCAAACTACGACGTCAACAAGCTCGAGCAGCTGAGCTTGGCCGAGTACTACAACCCCGACGGCCGCAGTGATCTGAAGCTGATCTGGATCAACGCTTCTGCCGTGTGGTGCTCGGTGTGTCGCGCCGAGATGGCCGACATCAAGGACAACGGCGTGTACGAAAGCTTCGCTCCGCGCGGCGTGCAGATGCTGGTGACGTTGTTCGAGGACAACAAGTACGGCCCCGCCAAGCCGTCCGATCTACACAACTGGGGTCTGGCGCCGGATCACGACATCGCCTACTCGCTGGCGCTCGATCCGGGCTTCAAGCTGGGCGCGCTGTTCACCTCCGACGCGACGCCGCTCAACCTGCTGGTGGACGCCAAGACCATGAAGGTGCTGGACGCCACCATGGGCTATTCGGCTGATTATTGGCAGCGCGTGGACAGGCTCCTGGCCAAGCTGTGAGAGCGGCCGCGCTCATCGCGCTCGGCTCGACGTTGGCTTTGGGCTGCGGCGCCCCCGCAGGTACGCCCGCGGCGCCGACGAACGCCTCGGCTGCGCGCCCGCCCGACTTCGAGCTGCCACGCTTGGATGGCGGCACCGAGCGCCTGTCGGACCATTTTGGCAAGGACGTCGTGCTGATCGATTTTTGGGCGACGTTCTGCAAGCCCTGTCTCAAAGCCATGCCCGATCTGGACGCGCTGTATCGCGCGAGGCGCGAGCGCGGCTTCGTGGTGCTGGGCGTGTCGATCGACGGGCCCGGCTCGACCGCCGACGTCCAAGCCGCGGTCTCGCGCCTGGGCGTCTCGTTCCCGGTCTTGCTCGATCAGGAAAGCCGCGCCATTGCTCTGTACAACCCGCGCGCTTCGGCGCCCTTCAGCGTGCTGATCGGCCGCGACGGTCGCGTGCTCGCTCAACGCGAGGGCTACAGCACCGGCGATCACGAAAGCCTCGAGCGCGACATCGACGCCGCGCTCCGCTAGTCGACTTTGATCACGTTGCGCGAGGTGATGCCGTGGCGGGCGTCGGCTTCGAAGACCATGAAGTGGCGGCCAATCTTGTCGAAGCGCTCGGGAATGGCGCCGCCGCCGCCTGAGATGAAGGCCGGGATGCCTGCGTTGTCGAACGAGTAATACGAGTGAATGTGGCCGTAGAGCGTGAGGTCGACGCGGCCCTCCGCCAGCTTGGCCAGTAGCTTGTCGGCTTCGCTGCGGCTGGCCATGGAGCCGTTGCGCACGCCGATCGGGTCGACCGGGGGGATGTGCATGGCCACGATGTGCACCTCTTGGCGCGACTGCTCGAGCCAGTCGTCGAGCCAGTCGTACACGGTGGGGTCGATGGTGGCGCTGGCGTCGTCGATCAGGGTGAAGGCTACGCCGTGGAAGTAGAACTTGAAGTTGCCGCGGCCAAAGTACTCGTGAAACAGGTCGGGGCTCGTCCCTAGCTCGTGGTTGCCCAGCGTCGCAAAGTAGGGAATTTTCAGCCGCTCGAGCTCGCTCTGAAAGCGCTCCAGCTGCTCGCGGGTGCCTCGCTGGGTGAGGTCGCCGGCGCCCAGCGCAAAGCGCACGTTGGGCACCTGATTCATGCGCTCGAAGACGTCGTCCACGTCGTCGATGGCTTCTTGCACGTCGGAGAGCAGGGCAAAACGGAAGCCTTCGCGGCTAGTCACGTCGGGCGGTGCGATGGACAGTCGCGTGGCGCCGGCCGGCAACGTCAGCCGCCAGCGCTTGCGCGTCGGCAGCCCCGTGTCTGCCAGTGGCTCGACCTGAGCGTCGCCGCTCACGACGAGTAGCTCGGCGTCGGCCAAGCAGTTTTGGAGCTCGAGCTCGAGCTGGCGAGCGCCGGGAGCGTTCAAGTCGACCTCGAAGCTGGGCGCGCTGCCCCAAAGCACCAGCGCGTCGTCGTCCAAGGCGCGCACGGCGGCGAGCCCTTCGCGCACGCTCACCTCGAACGACGCATGCTCGGCTTGGCCCACCTCCAGATCGAGCTCGACCCGCTCCTCGGTAGGGCGCAGGCAAGACATGGCCAGCAGCGTTGCGACCACGAAAGCATGGCGAGGCTTCACGGCGTTGGCTCCTTCCGCTGCGCGGTAGGGCGGCTTGGCTCGGGCGCAGTGCGCACGAGCAGCGAAGCGCCGCCCAGGTAAGACGAACCCGCTTGGCCGTCCAAGACGATGCCGAAGCGGCTGGAGAAGAACCAGCGCGTTTGTAGGCCAAAATGGCCGATCGCGCCGCTGCCGATGCCCGGCAATTTGAGCCCGGCCACGTAGTCGTCGTGGCGGTGGTCGTAGTAGAGCAGGGCTTCGCTGCCTGGCTTGCTGGCGCCGCGAAGCGTGATGCCGAAGCCAATGCGCCCGAGCAGCACATGCTCGAGGTCGTGGGGGACCTTCAAGCCGGTTAGGTCGTAGTCGACGCGCGCCAGGGCGTAACCGGCGCCCAGCTCCACGAACGCGCCGCGCAACGTGGGGCCAAGCCGCCCGAGGTCGTAGCGGCCGTCCAGTGATAGCTCGGCGCTGCTGCGCGTGAAGTGCTCGGGGCGGTGGCGTTGGTGGACGAAGCCGAGCGTGACGTCCAAGAAGCTGGCGTCGCGGGGGCGTGGGTCGTCGACGTTGCCGGCGAGCCGGTATTGGGTCTCGACGCGGTAGCGCGCGGTGTCGCCGCGCGTGGAGAAGTAGCCTGACGGGCTGAGGCGCAGCGGCCCAATCTGTCGGGACACGCGCTGCACCAAGAAGTCGCGGTAGTCGAACTGCGGGTCTTGGATGCGCCGGTAACCCAGCTCCGTTTCCCAGCGCGCGGGCATGCTGTAACGCGACGCAACGGCGCCGCCATCGCTCGACAACGTGCCGTAGATGTCGGCCATGTACGAGGTCGAGAACAAGCCGAAGCCGAGCATGGTGGCGCTGGCGGCCGGCGCGACGAAGTAGCGCGACGCGCCGGTGAACACGATGGTGAGCCCGCCGGTCAGGAACAGGCCGAGCCCGATGCCCTCCATGAGTAGGAGGTTCCTGGCAGTTTTAGGCTGGCCGAGGGCGAAGTGGCCGGAGCCGTGGACCAAGACGCCAGGCACCACAGCGGCCGCGGCGGGGAGGATGCGAGAGGTGGCGGGGCGGGGTTTGGGTTCGGTGGGCGGCTCGGTTGCGGTTGCAGTTGCAGTTGCGGTTGCAGTTGCGGTTGCGGTTACGGGGACAGTTTCAGTTGCAGGGACGGTTTCAGTTGCAGGGACGGTTTCGGTTGCGGAGGCCGCAAAGGCGCGCGTCGAGGCGAGGCAGAGCGCGAGGGTGAGGGCGAGGGTACGCATGGAGTGGCTCAGAAACGGAGGGCAAGATCCAGGCGAACGCCTTCGAAAGGGGGATACAGGCGGCAGATGCCGCCCACGCAGCGTAGCGCGCCGCGGCGTTGGCCGGCGAACAGCGCGATGCGGGTCGCGGGCGTGGGGCGGTGCGACACCTGGACGTTGAAGTAGCGATGCGGCACGCCAGGGCGCGTGTCGTACTCGGCTCCCAGCCCCAAGCTCGAATGCTCTTCCCAATCGAGGCCGAGCACTTCTTCGCCCTCGGACCACGGCTCGCCGGGACCGCCTTCGGCTTGCGCCCGGCGGCGATGACGCCCCGTCAGGCTGAAGCTGAACGTCGAGCTGATCGGCAGCTCGAGCACGTGGCGTAGGTAGGCCTCGCTGTAAAACAGGTGGGAGCGTGAGCCTTCGGCGAGCAAAAGCTCGCGCTCGGCGCTGTCCAGCCTGCCGCCCAGCACGATCTCCAAGTGCCTGCGCCGGTCGCTCGAATCCAGCGCAAAACCCGAGGAAACGTCGTAAATGCGGTTCAGCTGCTCGGCCTTGGTGCTGCAAGCCTCGTTTGCGCCGGATTCGGCGTAGGTCAGGTAGTGCGCGGCGCTGCCGAGCGCGCGCACGCCACGCCGAAGGGTGAAGTCGCCGCGCAGGCGCGCGCCGCTCACGCAGGTGTTCATGCCTTCGAACTCGGTGTCGTTGTCCTCTAGCTCGGTGGTCGGTACCTGGTTGTACGAAAGGCTCGAGAACTCACGCGCGCGCGCCAGCTTGACGTTGGCCGAGAGCGGGAACAGCCGGCGGTAGTGGCGCCCTTCCAGGGTGAGCGCGACGTCGCGGGGTGTGTAAGAGGCGCTCGCGTACACGCCGTAGCCCGGATCGAGGCGCTGCGCGTCCGCGCGCTGCGACAGCTGCTGGAACGCTACTTCGCCGTAGACCGAGAGCTCCGGCAACAGGCGCGAGGCCTCGACGGATTGGCTCAGCGTCAAGATACGCTCGGCGCTGCGCACCACGTCTTCGCTCAGCGGGGCGGCGCGAAATAGCGCCGAGCCTTGGCTGCCGAGCTTGAAACGCTCGAACGAAAGCTCGAGCTGCCCGGCTGCGATGCGGTCGGGCGCGTAGCCGCAGGTGGCGCTGGTCTGGCAATCGCCGGTGAGCGGGGCAAAATCCGTGCGAATGGCGCGAGGCATGCCGGCCTCGGCCACGCCTGACAGCGCGTCGTGGCTGCCCGGTACGCCCAGGTAGCGGCCGCTGGCTTCGTCGATGCGCAGCGGATTCAGCTCGCCGCCCAGGGCCGTGAGCTTGAGCCGAGTCGGGCCGCGCGTGCTCACGCTGACGCGCGCGCCGCGGATCGTGGTGTCGCTGCCCAGCTCGTCGCGCTTGCGCACGCTGAGCACGATGCCGCGGCCGAGCTGCGCGCTGGTGTCGCCCAACGTCGCTTCCAAACCTGGGCTCGAATAGGTGAGGTAGTACTTGGACGGATACATCCAATCGATGAAGCGATTGGACAGCTCCAAGCCGGCTTCACCCAACTTGCGCCGAAAATAGCCGGGCGGGTCGCTGGGCGCCGCGTCGCGTGTCATGTCCAGCGCCAGCTGCGTCACGTTGGGCGAGGTGTAAAACCAGACGTTGTCGACGCGCACTCCGACGCTCACGCTGCCGGCGGTGCCTTGCACGTTCAGGCGGTTGTAGACGAGGCCAAAATTGTCGTTGGCGCGCGTCGCCACCTGGTTCGGCTTGGTGTCACGGTTGTCGAAGTTGTAGTAGACGCTGCTGCTTTCGCTGACGTCGACTCGCACCGGCTGACCCGCCACGCTGCCTGGCTCGAGCGCGAACGCGGGCGCCGAGGCGAGCAGGGCGCAGGGGAGCACCGGCCAGGGTAGCCAGAGCGGCCCGCGCATCGTTCAGCGGTCGGCGGAGCGCGCCTTCAGCTCCGACTCGATGAAAGGCCACAAGGTGCCCTGGTTGCCCACGTATTTACGCAAGATCTTCATGTTGCGCGGGTCGACTACCAGGTTCAACGGGGCCGAGTCGGACGAAGCGTAGCCCTCGAGCTGGATTTCTGGATCGGCGACCATCGGAAAGTTCGTTTGAAAATTGGCGATCCAGCGCTCCAAGTCTTCGAAGCTGGGCTCCTCGCGCTTGGCGTCTTGAAAGAGCGTGCTCAGCACGACGAGCCCTTGCGGGGCTAGCTCTGCCGCGTGGTCCGGCAGCGTGCGGTGCTCGTCGATGCACGCCGTGCACCACACCGCCGAAGTGTTGATCAGCAAGAGCGACACGCCCTTGGTGCCAGCCGGATCGTAGTAGTCGGAGAAGGCGATGGTCTCGCGATGCTCGGGCGCCGGGGCGACTCGATCGGGCGCGCGGTAGCCGATGAAGCAAAGGTTGGCGACCACGCCGCCTGGTTCTTTGCCGAAGCCTTCGCTCGGGTAGTCAGGCGACACGCAGTCCCCCGAATCCGTGACGAGCAGGTCTTTGGGTACCTCGGGCGCATTGCTGCCGCAGCCGAGCAGCAAGCTGCTCGCGGCGAGCACGGCGCACGCTCCGCGCATCAATCGAGCACCCGGACCGCGATGGCCGTAAGCACCGGTAGCCCATCAGGGAACTCGAGCGTCGCGCCGTCGTCGCTCACCAGGCCTTCTCCGACCTTCTGCCATTGACCGTAGGGCGCCAGGTGCTCGGCCACGTCGAGGCCCAGCACGAACAGCTCGAGCCCGGTGCCGGGCGCCAAATTGGCGGTATTTTCGAGGCTCAGGGCGGGGCTCGGGCAAATGCGCGTTTCGAGCGGCGACAGCACGAAGCCCGCCGCGAAATCTTGGTTGAGCTGAGTGAGCGCGGCTTCTGGCAGCGGTGCCGCGCGGAAGCCTTGCTGCGCTTCGTCTTCGTAGGTCAAAAAGTCGACCTCGACGCGCGCTTCGGCCGCAAGCTGGAGCGTGACTCCACCGGAGCTCACGGTCGTGCCCGCTGCGAACGGTACCGACTCGGAGAAATCCGGCAGGCGCACGGTCGTGAGCGTCCCGAGATCCGTGTCGCCGCTGTCGAGCGGAATGGCGAGCTTGCCCCAAGTGAGGCCATCTCCGAATTTGCACGCGGGCGCGTCGAGCGTGGCGTCGACGACCTGGGCCAGCTTGCCGTTACTCCCCACGCGCGCGTTGATGCACATGTCCTTGCCGCAGACCTGCACCAAGCCGGCCGAGGTGGGTTCACCCTGTTCGTCCACCAGTTGCCCGGAGACGGTGCCAAGCTCGATCGGTTTCGGGTCGCCGCTCGGGTTCGTACCTGCGGGGCAACGTTCGACGGCGCTGCTGCCGCCCTTGCCGCCGGTGCTGGGTTCGCCAGCAGCGCCGCCGCTCGACTCCGAATCAGCGGGCGAGCTGGCGCAGCCGACGCCAAAGGCCAACGCGGCGGCACACGCAAAAAAGGGCATCAGGCGAAACACGCTCCGGGATTATGCCCCGAAACGCGGCCGCTGCCGATGCCCTGAGAAGCGGCTAAATCCGCGCGTTCAGAACCCGACGCCCAGGAACAAGCGGAGGGCTTGCGCCAGGTTCGTGTCCACCGACGTCTCGCGCGAGCCGTAGCCCAGGCCAGCCATCGGGAAGAGCACCGCGTACTCGACCTTTGCGTAGAAGCCGCCCATGCGACCCGGGTCGTCATTGAGCGAGCCGTCCTTGCTCTGGAAGTACAGCTGGCCGTTCACTTCGACGCCCAGGTCACGGGCGTGGCCGGGCGTCTGCATGAACTCGCTGGCGCGCGACCAGATGGCCGCGACGCCGCCGCCGATCTTCTGACCGTTGGGATCGCGCAAGAAGTCGTACTTCACGCTCGGGCGCAGGTAGTAGGTGCCCTGCACGCGCGTGAGCAGGTTGCGATACAGAATGAGGTCGAGGCCGTAGCTCGGGTGGAAACGGAACGTCGACACGGTGTGATCACCGTGTTGATCCTGAAAGCCGGTGCCGGGAGCGAGGCTATCGACGTCCGCGTCGCCCGAAGACCAGCCGGTCTTGAAGCCCAGGTGCAGCTTGTTCTCGGCAAGCAGCTGTTCAATCTCGGTCGCGAAACCCCAGCTGCGGAACTTGTAGGGCCGGTCGTCTTGTTTCTCGCCGGCGTTACCGGTGGTGGCGTTGTCGATGGACCCTTGCACGGTGGCCACTTCGGTCTCGAAGCGGAAGCCGCGGAAAAGCAGCTGGAACCACAGGTCCGGCATCCACATGCTGGCGCCGCGGCGCACGTAGTTGAGGTTGGCGTCGGGGACGCAGTTGAGCGCGGCCGCGCCGGCGATGGCTTCCGTCCCGCAAGCGCCACTGGCGTCGGCTGCCAACAGCTGGTGCCGGTACTGGAGCTGCAAACCGCCGTTCAGCACCACGTCGCCCTTGTTGAGCGCGGCGCGCGTGAGCTCGGGGCTCTTCTTGCGCATCAGGCTGAACGTGTACTGGTTGACGTCGTCCAGCTGGGCGATGTCGAACGGTTGGCCACGCTGCAGCGACAGCGTGTCGCTGGTCGCACCGTCGTTCACGAAATCCATGGCGGCGGTCGCGTACAAGTCGAGCGATTTGACGCCGCTGATGATCTGGGCGCGGTCGATGGTCGACTGGTAGTCGTCGTCGTGGCCGTCGCCCGAGTTGTAGACCATGCCGAGACCCCAATGGTTCGGCATGCGACCGAAGCGCAGCTGGCCAACCGGCGTGGCCCACTCGGCCCACACGCGCTTGACGATGATGCTGTCCTTCAGGCTGTTGCGGCTGCTGGGCGCCGACGTGCCGTCGTCGAGCGCGCCGAGCGGAGCGTAGCCACCGCGCGCCGCAACGCTGCCGTTGTCGAGCGCGTAGCCGCTCGGCGTGGAGCCGAGCACCAGGTTGTCGAGCAGGTCAATCTGCGACAGCACGCGCAGGTTGTCGGAGATGTGGAACTCCGGGGCGAGCCGGAAACGGAGGTTGGCGCCAGCGTTGGTGTTGTCGTCGCAGCCGCGCAGCGCGCTGGACGAGCCGCCCGTGTCCGAATCGGTGCAGAGCTTGTTGTTGCCGACACCCATCGTCGTGGTGCCGCCAGCGGCAGCCTCGTAATAATGGTCAGCGGGGCGCGGAAACAGCGCCGACGAGCGCGGGTCGTTGCGACCGAGGTGGAACTTGTAGAACAGCTCGCCGCGCGCTCGGAAGCTGCCGTGCCATTCGAGGATCGGGCGCGTGTGCGTCCACCAATCTTCAGCGAACACGGCGTTGCCGCCTGCAGGCTTGGTCGCACCCGGGCGCTCGGCGCCTTGACGCTTGAGCGCTGCCGCGTCCTCAGCCGGCTCGGGCCAGACGGGCAGGGGATTCATGCCGGGTTGAGCTTGCGGCAAGGCGCCCGCAGGCTCGGGAGCGACGTCAGGCTCTTCCGTCGCGTCGGCTGCGACCGGCGGCGGCGCTGCATCCGGAGCGGGAGCTGCGGCGGGTGCAGGAGCTGCAGCTGGCGCAGGCGCGGCAGGCGCCGGAGCGGCGGGCGCGACCGCAGGCGGAGGCGGGGCCGGCTTGGCGTCGGCGGGCGCGCGCTTGGCTTCGGGCGCGGGCTGCGCCAGCGAAGGAAGCGAGTAAAAGCTGAGCGTGGCGCTGAAGGCCGAAAGCAGTAAAACGGAGCGTTTTCGCATTGATACTCCGCCTTGGACCGAAGCGGCGGCAGTCCCTTTCGCACCGACCCGCAGGACTGTCAACCTCAGCCTTTTTTAAAGGCCGTCATGACGTCGGTTGCGTAGCGCTCGGCGTCCGCGCGGACCTGCGCGAGAGGCGGAGCAGCAGCTGCCTGGGCGCTGTTTTGACGCAGGGCCGGCGCGTCGTCGCTCGTCACCGCCACCCCGGGCGTGGTCGGGTCGTCGACCTGCTCGATGGCCATCGACAGCGTCTTGGCCACGCGCGATAGCTCGGACTGGGCGGTCCAGCCGGCGGACTCGGGCAGCCCCAGCGCGCCTCGGAACGCGTCACCGAGCGCGCGGGCGTTCTGGTAACGGAGGTCGCGGTTCTTGGCCAACGCCCGCGCGAACACCAGATCGAGCGCCGTCGGCGCCCCGACGACCAAGCGGCTGATGGGCGGGGCGGGCTCATCGAGCTGGGCTGCTCTGACCATCAGCTCGCTGCGCTCGGGCGAGTCGAACGGGGTGACGCCCGTCAGCATCTCGAACATCACGATGGCCGCTGCGTACAGGTCCGCGCGCGCATCGATGGGCTGCCCCATCACTTGCTCGGGCGGCATGTAGGCGCCCGTGCCTGGGGCCATGCCGCCGCTCTGCTTGGCCAGCTCCGCCGGCAGCCTCGCGATGCCAAAATCGGTCAGCTTGGCGATGTCGTCGGTGCGGATCAGCACGTTGGCGCTCTTCACGTCGCGGTGCACGATGCCCAGCGCGTGCAGGCTCTCGAGCGCCCCGAGCAGCTGCGCCAAGTAATGCCAGGCTTGCGTGAAAGGCAGGCGGGGCAGCGGACCACCGCGAGTACCGGCGCGTTGCAGCAGCTCCGCTAGGGATTCGCCCTGCACCAGCTCCATGGCGATGCACAGCTCGCCGTCGTGCTCGAACAGCCCGAAGTAATGAACGATGTTCGGGTGGGCCAGCTTGCCCAGCACCTCGGCCTCGTGCCGGAACAAGCGCTGGGCGCGCGGACGGCCGCGGATCAGAGGGTGAAGCACCTTCAGCGCAATCGGGTGCGGGGCGGTGCCAGCAAACCGGCCGGCGGGATTGTAGTAGAGCCAACCCCGGTAAACGACGCCCATGCCTCCTTCGCCGATGGTGTGACCGAGGACGCACTTACCTAAGTCCCCCAGCTCGAGCTCGCTGCCGGGTCCGATGCGATCGCGCGCTTTCGGGACAGCCAGGCCACACTGCGGGCAAAACCGCGCCTCCGGCACCAGCACGCTCGAGCATCCGACGCAGACCGCCACAGCGTTCGCGAGCCTAGCTCAATCCGAGTCCGGCCCGAGCGGAAATGCCCCCATCAAGGCAGCGCGGCTTACGCAAGCCAGGCGAGCGGGCGTATGACCGCTCGCTCGAGACAACCGCCCCTCAAACCGATTGCAGTTCTTCGCGCAGTTTGAAAGCATGGCGTCCGCTCGGGCCTTTTTGTGCCCCGCTCGTTCCCTCGAAACTTCAGGAGAACTTCGTTGAAGAGCCTCTCGACTCACAGCCGCCGCCCGCTCGCGTTGGATCCACGTTTCTCGCTCTCTCTCCTCGCAGCCACCGCCGGCCTCGGCTCGCTCCTCGTGAGCGGGTCTGCGCACGCCCAAGAAGGGCAGCGCGTCGATCACTCGATCAGCGTGCAGCGCTTCCAAGCCGCACCTGGTCCGCGCAACTTCTTCACGATGCGCGGCGCGCGCACCGACGGGGAGAAGGTGTGGAGCGCGGGCATCATGGTCAACTACGCCTTCGAGCCGCTGATTGTACGCAGCTGCCTGAACGTGAGCGACTGCAGCGAGCCCGGCGCCGTTCAGCAAAACGTCAAAGTCGTCGAGAACATGATGACGGGCGACTTTCTCGGCTCGTTCACGATCGTTCCGCGCGTCCAGCTCGGCCTGCGCATTCCGGTGACCTGGCTCAAGGGCGTGGGCATTACCGAGGACGGCCACAACGAACCGAACGGCATCAGTGCTGTCGGCATGGGTGACACCGAAGTCGAAGGTAAGTTTCGGCTCTACGGCGACCTGAAGGCGCCATTCGTCATCGGCGCGACCGTGTTCGCCACGGCGCCGCTCGGCCAAGCCACCGCCAAAGACAAGTTCATGGGCGACAAGCTGCCGACCTTCGGCGCGCGCGCCATCTTCGACGGTGAGACGCAAGGCTTCTCGTTCGGCGGCAACTTGGCCGGCGTGTACCGAAAGCCCGTGGTCATCGGCAGCACCAACCTGGGCTCCGAGTTCCGCTACGCGCTCGGCGCTGGCTACCGCGTCAGCCCCGTGTTCCGCGTGATGGGCGAAGCCTTTGGCACCACCCGCTTCACCACCAAGGCCGGCGAGAACACCATGGAGGGCCTGGCCGGCGTGCAGATCTTGCCGATGGGCTCTCCGCTCCAGTTCACGCTCGGCGGTGGCACCGGCATCGTCCAGGGCGTCGGCGTGCCGAAGGTGCGCGCCATGCTCGGCGTGCTCTACGTCGCCGAAGGCAAAGACAGCGACGACGACGGCATCGAGGGCGGGGCCGACCAGTGCCCGACCGAGCCGGAAGACAGAGACGGCTACGAAGACTCGGACGGCTGCCCCGATCGCGACAACGACCTCGACACGATCCCGGACAAGGACGACAAGTGCGCGGGCCAAGCCGAGGATCAGGACGGCTTCCAAGATAGCGACGGCTGCCCCGAGGCCGACAACGACAACGACGGCATCCCGGACACGGGCGATCGCTGCCCGAACGAGCCCGAGAGCAAGAACGGCTACAAGGACGACGACGGTTGCCCCGACGAGGCCGACACCGACAACGATGGCGTGCCCGACGCGCGCGACAAGTGCGTGAACGAGGCCGAGGACACCGACGGCTACGAAGACACCGACGGCTGCCCCGATCCGGACAACGACAACGACGGCATCCTCGACTCGGATGACGAGTGCGTGGACGAAGCCGAGACCAAGAACGACTTCGAAGACGAAGACGGCTGCCCCGACGAAAAGAAGGGTGGCAAGAAGAAGTGATGGCAGCCGCTCTGGGTGAGCGCGCGCTCTTGCTGCGCCGCTCGCTGCTGCTCGCG
This sequence comes from Polyangiaceae bacterium, assembly GCA_036261775.1. Classification (GTDB taxonomy): domain Bacteria; phylum Myxococcota_A; class Polyangia; order Polyangiales; family Polyangiaceae; genus PMG-095. Next base: position 42,885 of record DATAKF010000523.1, read on the forward strand.
GGCTTGGCGGTTGGAACGGTGGCGCTGGGCGCCTGCGCTGGTGGCGCAGGTGGCCCCGGCGCCAGCTCGGGTGGGGCGTCGCATCCGCTCGTCGGCGCGCCCGCTCCGGGGTTCGAGCTGCGCGACGTCGCAGGCGGCGGTGATCAAAGCCTCGAGGCTTACGCAGGCAAGGTGCTGATCGTCGACTTCTGGGCGACGTGGTGCGAGCCCTGCAAGCAATCCTTCCCCGCCTACCAGAAGCTGCAGAGCGAGCTCGGCGGTGACTTGGTGATCGTCGGCATCAGCCAGGACGACGACGCCAAGGGCATTCCCGCGTTTCTTTCTGAGACGGGCGCAAAATTCCCCGTCGTGTGGGACGACGGAAAGTCGGTGGCCAAAGCCTACAGTCCGCCCACCATGCCCACCGCCTTCGTGATCGACCGAAGCGGGATCGTGCGTTTCGTTCACGTGGGTTACCGCGCAGGAGATGAGGCAACACTCGAAGAAGAAGCGCGCTCACTCATGCGTTGAAGCGCATGTAGGGGTTAGGGGTCAGGGGTCAGGGGTTAGGCGAGCAAGGGAGAGCAAGGGCGGACTTTTGTTGCGCCTCGAAGCGCAAGATGCGGAAGCACTCACAAGGTTGTTTGTTTCGAATCAATGTGGGAGCGCATGAGCGAGGCCCCCACCGAAATGAGGGGTAGCGCGCGTTGCTCCTTGCGAAAGGGAAGCAGCGCGGCAGATGATCAGTATCCCAAGTGTCGATGCTGACCCTCCCTCGACGGACCGCGCTCGCTGCTGTGTTTCTCTTGCTCGCGGCTCCCGCCATGGCGGCCGCTGCAGGCATCGACGAGCTGGTCACGCAGCTCCAGGACGACAAGGCAGATTTCCGTCTGCGCGTTCAAGCCGCGCTGCAACTGGGCAAGAGCATGGACCCGGCGGCGCTCAAGCCGCTGGTGGACTCGCTCGACGACGCGAACGCCTCCGTGCGCGCGGCCGCTGTCGCGGCGCTGGAGTCGCTGGGTGACAAGCGCGCCATCGAGCCGCTGAAGGAGCACCGCCTCGATCGCTCGGCGCCGGTGCGCAATCAGATCAAGAGCTCGCTGGCGGCGCTCGAGTCGCAGCCGCCCAAGGTGCTGGTCAAGCTCGGCATCATGAAGAACGGTACGGGCGTCGCCTCCAAGCGGATCGAGAGCGACCTGGTGCAGGCCTCGCGCCGCAAGCTCAACGAGCTGCCGCGCGTCAAAGTGCTGGCCGAGGGGGATGACGGCGCCGATCCCAAGACCCCGGTGGTCATGGTGACGGCCAGCGTCGAGCAGCTCAAGGCCTCGCGTGAGGGCAGCGCCATCGTTTACACGGCCAAGGTGGAATACGTGCTCCACACCATGCCCGATCAGTCGATTGCGGCGAAGGTTTCCGGCAGCGCCAGCGCCCGCGCCAGCGAGCAAGAAGCCGACGATCAGGTCAAGAGCGCGCAGCTGCGCAAAGAAGTGCTCGAAGCCGCCATCGCCAGCGCGCTGCGCCGCGCTCCGCGCGCCATCGTCGCGGCCGCTCGGCTCTGAGGCGTTGCGCTCGCTGGGGTGCTCTGGCATGCCGCTCGGCGCATGCCTCGGGTCCTTTTCGTCTCCAAGCCCATTGCTCCGCCATTTCACGATGGCACGAAGTGCTTGGTGCGCGACGTAGCGGCGCAGCTGCGCGCCGTCTCGCCCGTCGTGCTCACGACGCCCGAGGCGCTGTCGCTCCTGCCGCATGGCGTGATTGGCCGGCCCGTGTACGGCAGCGGCGGCGGCTTCACGCCCGCCTTGCTCGACAACGCGCGCGCCGCGTTGAGCCTGCTCACGGGGCCGCGCGACGATCTCTGGCACTTCGTGTTCGCGCCGAACGCTCGCACTGGACAGGTCGCCAAAGGCCTGCGCGCCGTGCGGCGCATTCCGATCGTGCAAACCGTGGCGTCACCGCCGCGGCGTTTCGCCGATTTGAACCGGCTGATCTTTGGCGATGAGCTGGTAGTGCAGAGTCACGCCACCGCAGAGGGCCTGGCGCGCGCGGCGCGCGATGAAGGCTTTGCGCTGCCGCCAGTGTCGGTGATCCCACCGCCCGTTGCCGAGCTCGAGCTGCCGAGCAGCGAGCGCATCGAGCGGGCGCGGGCGGAGCTCCAAATTGCGCCGTACGAACGCATCGTTCTGTACCCCGGAGACTTGGAAGTGAGCTCGGGCGCGGAGGTCACGCGCAGCTTGGTCGAACCGCTGCGCGAGCGCATGCCAGAGGCGGTGGTGGTCTTCGCGTATCGTAACAAGACGCCTTCGGCGGCGGGCAAAGCCGAGCAATTGAAGCAAGTGCTTCAATCACAGCGCGTACGGATTACCGACCGCGTGCACGACATGCACGCCCTGCTCGCGGCCTCCAGCATAGTCATTTTTCCTGTCGACGACCTGTGGGGCAAGGTCGATCAACCCATCGTTTTGCTGGAGGCGCTGGCGCTCGGGGTGCCGTGCGTCGTTCTCAATCAGGGACCGCTGCGGGACGTCGAAGGGGCCGCAAAGCTTGCGACTATCGACACGCGCGATTGGCTCGAAGCCATCTCGTCGCTCGTCGTTCCGTCGGCAGCGCGCGCCGACGCGATCGCGGCTGGACGCACTGCGGCGTCGTCTGTGTATGCCTCGGGAGTTGTTGCGCGTGCCTACGAAGCCATTTACCTTCGCCTCCTGGAACGACGTCGCAGCTAATTGCGACGCCTCGAAGTGATGGCTCGCCCCGAATCGTCGACCCCGCCCACCGCAACGGTGGAAGACGCGGTGCTTTGGACCGACGGTGCCGCGCGCGGCAACCCCGGCCCCGCTGGCATCGGCGCCATCCTCAAGTCGCCGAGCGGCGAGGTGCTGTACACGGGCAGCGAGTTCCTGGGCCACACGACCAACAACGTCGCCGAGTACAAGGCCGTGCTGCTCGGCCTCGCGGGCGCGCTGGCTCAGGGCATCCACCGCGTCGAGGTGCGGGCCGACTCCGAGCTACTGATCAAGCAGCTGAAGGGCGAGTACCGGGTCAAAAGTCCAGGCCTCCGCCCGCTGTTCGAGGAAGCGCGCCGGCTGATCTCGCGCTTCACCAGCGTGACGCTGACCCACATTCGCCGTGAGCTGAACGGCGAGGCGGACAGGCTTGCA
>DATAKF010000528.1:0-19643 GCA_036261775.1 Polyangiaceae bacterium
GACGGGGCCGGCCGGAATGCCGCTGGCGCTCGACTCGACCGGCACGCCCACGACCTTGAGGCCATAGAGCTTGCCGTTCGTGAGGCCAGCCTTGTCGATGGCGCTGCCCGTGTTGGTCTTGGTGCCGACGTAGAAGTAGACCTGGCCGCCGGTGCCGTCGTCCGTACCGGCCACGACCGTGGTCACGCCGGTGCCGGGGTTGGCGACGTTGTTCTCGAACGACATCTTGCCGAGGCGCGGCAGTTCCCACATGTTGCCGGTCAAGTCATGCGCGACGGCGCGACCTTCGACGCCGCTCTCTTCGCCGTTCATGAACAGGGGTTGGTCGTAGCCAAGGCCCGACGCCGCGTCGAAGAACGCCGACGGCGCGGGCAGGTCAGCCGAGCAGAAGCGCGAGAAGACGGTGCCGGTGCTCGGCGCGTCGTACGCCGACGTCGTGGTGTTCCACAGCACGACCTGCTTGCCCAGATCTTCGCCCTTCAGAACGGCCAGATCGGCCTTGCGAATGGTCCATTTGGAGACGAACGCGCCTTTGCCACCGTGGGCGCGCGCGATGCCGCTACCCGGAATTTCGTGGTTCACCAAGTAGGTGAACGTGCCGTCGCCGTTGTCGAAGGCGCCGGTGCCGTCCGGAATGCCGACCATGCGATACGGGCTGCCGTCGGGCTTGGTGCCCACGGTGTCACCGGCCGTCAAGATGGCTTTGACTTTGACGCTGGCCGCAGCGGGCAAGAGGTACGGCTTGGCGCTGCTGAAAACACCGCCGACCAGGCCGGGCTCTGCTGCTTGCGTGGGCGCGTTGTTCTCGTCGAAGTCGACGGCGACGCTGGCCTTGCCGTTGTGAATCATGGCCAGCGCCACGTGCGCGACGGCGCCGGTCTTGATCTTCGCGGAGACGGGCTCGCTGTACCAGCTAGCGTCGCTGCCCGGGATCACCTTGTTACAAGCGAGCGGAAAGGCATCCGCCGAAACGCTCAGGGTGCCAACCGGCAGGCCCGAGAGGCTAAAAGAGGCCTTCTTGCCAGCGGCCACGTCGAACGTGCGCACGTCGGTGCGCGTGCCAGCCAAGGTGAGCTTGACGCAGCTGACGTCGCTCGGGGCATTCGTGAGTGCCACGTCGAGCTCGCCAACTTCTTCGCTGCTGCCGCCGTTGAGCGGGCCGTCGAGGGTGCAGCCGCCGCCGATGCCGGCGAGACCGAGCGCGGTGAAAAGGACCAGTCGCTTACGCATGGTGATATCCTCCAAAAGGCCGCGCACACGCGGGGCCGAAGTCTCTCTGGGTGTTTCGAGACCGGCGCACCTTGCCACCGTGAATCAGCGAGCGCGGTGAACTGTCTGTAACGCTTCTGCGCTGTGCGAAGCTCAGAGCTGCGAAAGCGTGAGCGCCTTGGCGTGCACGAAATCGTTCTCGGTGGCCTTCTCGTGACAACCGTTACAACCACCCAACGGATCACCACCGTAACCTTCACCGCTGGGCGGATTCACGCCGCGCCACACGATGCCGAGCGAATCGTCGTCGCGTCGTCGCAGCTCCACCCACTCCCAACCCCTCGAGCCGCTCGGGTTGTAGCCACCGCCGCGCTTCACCATCGCGAAGATGTCGGGGCCCTGCTTGGCCGGCTTACCGTCAGCCGGCGCCGTCGCCGCGTCGTGCTCGACCGTCTTGACCAGCATCGTGCCGACCGGGAACGCCTTGCTGCCAGCCTTGGGCAGCTGATTCACGTACTCGTGCGCGACGCCCGCCGTGTGCGCTTCGCTGACGGCTGGTCGCACCGAAAGATCGACGCGTGTCCACGACTCGAAGTCTTGAAAGTCGCGTTCGAGGGCGATGAATGGCTCGGCCGCAGGCAAGTTGCGCTCCGCCGAGCGTCCTTGGCAAGCCGCCAGGCTCGGCAGCGTCAGCGCCACCGCGACCGCAATTGCAGCACGCGGCGTCATCGCAGCACGGCCTTCGGCAGCGCCAAGGCGTCGGCAACGCTCATCAAGCTGGCCGAAAGCGAGCTTGGCTGCTGGTCGTCCGTCTCGCGCCGCACCACTTGAAATAGCTTTCCGAACGGCGACGTCATCTGCTCGGGCTTGGGCTCCAAGCTGCTCCAACCTTGCGGAGGCCGCGGAATCGAGTCGCCCTGCACGGCGTCGTAGCTGACCTTCAAGCGCTCGAAGCCGGCCTGCACCTGCGCGTCGAGCTCGGTCTGACCGCGCGCCAGCAGCCAGGGGCGAAAGATCTTGTAGGCAGCCAAGCAGCCATCGCGATTGGCGCGCAGGTCGCGAAGTGTGGTCTGGGCGTAACGCGACTCTTCACGTCCCGTAGCGGCGCGGTCGACTTTTTCGAGCTGCTCGTTCGTCAGATCGATCAAGCCGCGAAACGCGAACGCGATATCGAGCTCGAGCGGCGCCAGATCGCGCTCCAGGTGCTCCAGGTCGCTCACGAGCTTCGCTGCCAGCTTCTGCTTGAAGTCGAGCGCTTCGGCCTCGGTGGCTGGAAACGCCGCGGGTCGGTAGCCGGGGAGGCCGTTCTCGAACTCGATGGCTTCTTTGGGCATCACGTCGGCCCACAAGATGCGCTCGATGGCATGTACGCCGACGACGCCTTGGTCGTCGAACGGCGTCCGATCACCTTGGGCGCCCAGGGTCGTCAAGAAATCATCGTAGCGAGCGTCCGTGGCCGTGTCCGAGTCTGGAAAGATCGGCGCGATGGCACCCTCCGCCAACTCGTAGGCTTGGCGCGCGCGTCCCCAAGCCGCCTTCATGTTGCCGATGGCTGCCGCGTCTTCGGTGGCGCTCCAGCCGCGCCCCTGCGGGGCGGGGGCGGCTTGCTGCAGATCCTGCGCGGCAACGCGGAAATCACGCACCTTGGCGACCAGCCACTGCTTCATCTCGCGCTCGACGCGCGCGCGCTGTGCGTCTTCGTCGGCTTTGCCGCAGCCGCTCGTCGCCAATAGTACCGCGCTCACCAACGTAGCCCGGGTCCACGTTCGAAACGTCATCACAAGCTCTCCACGAATTTCACGAGCTCTTGCTGGTCGCGTTCTGGGAGCGCCTTGAAAGCGGTCACGCTGTCGCGACCTTCCGAGTCGGCCTCGCCGTGCGCAGCAATCGCCTCGCTCACGTTCCTGGCGCGCCCGTCGTGCAGCAGCGAAGGCAAGAAGCGTAGGCCTATCAGCGGCGCCGTGCGAAACTCGCGCGGTCCGGCGCCCTCTTCCGTCAAGCCGTCAGACAGGGCAGCCCCCATGTCGTGCAAGAGCAAGTCGGTGTAAACGTCGGCGCTGACGCCCGCTAGCGCCTTGACCGGAAAGGCCGTCGAGGTCGTAAATGAAGGCGTATGGCACACGCTGCAGCGCGCGGCCGCGAACAGCGCCGGACCGCGCACGCTCGACGCCTGACGCTTCGGGATCTGAAGCACTCGCACGTACTCGGCCAGGAGCGTTACTTGCTCAGCGTTGAAATCGACGCCCGGCTTGGCGTCGTCGCGCAAACCTTCGGGACCCGCCGGCTCTTCCGGACGGCTGGGCGATGACACGCCCATGTCGCTGCTCAACGCGTCGGCCGCAAAATCGTGCAGGGTCGCGAGCCGCGCCTTCAAACCAAAGCGACCAATCGAGCCAGTTTTCAAGCGATTGATGCGCCCGCGCTCGGCGCCCGTGCGTTCGCTGGCCAATTTTGCCAACCGCTCGATGTCTTGGTCGGAGATGGCTTCCAAGAATCCGCGTCCAAAGACGGCGGGTGGCAAGCGCGGCGTTGGCTGCAGCTCAGGGTGCGCCGGGGCGAGCAAAGCGGTCTTGGCGCCGGCTGTGGCGTAAGGACGCTCGGTGCTGCCGAAAGGTAGAAGCTTGGCGGCGAGCGTTGGGTCGCCGTTCTTGGGCGCCACCTTCATCACCAGACCGGGGCCGCGGCCGTCGCTCGCGTGGCAGGCCGCGCAGGCGTCGCGCACGTACAGCGGGCCCAGACCGTCACTCTCGCGCACGGTGGCCTCGAACAGCCCGTCGCCTTCCTTGAAGCGTTGCAGTTCGCGCTCGGTCAGCTTCTCCAGCGGCAGCCCGGGATGGTCGACCTTGACCTTTCGGGTCGGGGCGGGTGCTCGCGCCTCCGTGGACTCGCGCGCCGTCGAAAAGTTGCAAGAAACGGCGAGTCCGCAAGCTAACAGCACCGCTACGGCGTTTGCGCGAGCCATGGGGCGAGATGCTTCGCACAGCTGCCGAGGCGGTCAATGCGAGAACGGCGCTGAACGCGAGAGTTCACGCGCCCGTCACCCAGGTAACAATTGTTGCGCGTCGGCGCTCCAGCTACCTTCGTGGCGTTCTCATGACGACCAAGCAAGCTCTGGGCAAATCGAAAGTGCGTTGCGGCTGGGCCGGTGAAGATCCGACCTACGTCGCCTATCACGACACCGAATGGGGCGTGCCGGTGTACGACGATCGACTGCTGTTCGAGTTCTTGGTGCTCGAGGGCGCGCAGGCCGGCTTGTCGTGGATCACCATCTTGCGCAAGCGCGACGCCTACCGCAAAGCCTTTGCCGGCTTCGACCCCGAGAAGGTGGCGCGCTTCAACGCCAAGAAGATCGACGCCTTGATGCAAGACGCCGGTATCGTCAGAAATCGGCTCAAGATCGAGTCAGCCGTAAAGAACGCGCGCGCCTTCTTGAAGCTGCAAGAAGAGCTGGGCAGCTTCAGCGATTACCAGTGGGGCTTCGTCGACGGCAAGCCGGTGCAAAACCGCTTTGCGTCGATGAAAGAGATCCCGCCGCGCTCGCCCGTCTCCGACGCCCTCAGCAAAGATCTCAAGAAGCGGGGCTTCAACTTCGTCGGCTCGACCATCATGTACGCGCACATGCAAGCGGTCGGCATGGTCAACGATCACATCGACGCCTGCTTTCGACAGGCGCCCTGCAGCAAGCTGGGCAAGAAACGGCGCTAGGCCGCTTACGGCTCGGCTCGCCTGCGCGCGCCTGCGCGCGCCTGCGCCTTTCCCGCGCGAGCCCCCCTTGGCGCCGAACCTCGTAGTCGCACTTGCGACTAGAATTTCTCAAGAAAGTCGAGGGTCCCCTCGCGTGGCATGACGCTGTCCGATTTGCGACTATTCCAAGCGCCCCGCGCGTTTCGCACTGAGGAGGGGTGCCTCCGGGGACTCGCTCACTCAGAACAGCCCGCTACCGGGCTTTGATGATCAAGTAGCGCAGCGGCTGGGTGTTGGACGCATTGCTGATGGCGAGCGTGTGGCCGTGCGCTAGCTCCACGACTTGGCCCGCTGCGAATGGCGACGCAGCGCTGTTCACCTGCACGCTGCCGCTGCCCGAGATGGCGATCACGATCTCCGGATAGTCTTGCTGCACGTGCGGGCCGACGCTGGCGCCCGGCTCCAGCTCGCAGGCGAGAATTGCGGTGAAGGGTAACGCCGGCCGCGGTGTGAGCGCCCAGACCCGGACCACGCCTTGCCCGCCAAAAAGCTCCCGCCGAACGTCGTGCGGTAGGCTGCGATCACACAGGTGGGGTTCGAGGGCAGCGGGAGCGGTCATGCGGCTTGGAACGCAGCGTACAACACGACTACATTCCGCACATGACCGATCGACTCGTCCGCTTCGGCGTCGCCATGGAGAGCAGCCTGCTCGAGCAATTCGACCAGCTGGTGGAGACGCGCGGCGGTACCCGCTCGGAGGCCTTTCGCGACTTGGCGCGCGCCGCCATCGTGAAGCACCAAGTGCGCCGCGGCGTCGAGGCGGTTGCCACGCTGACGCTGATTTACGATCACCACGTGCGCGATCTGAGCGAGCGCCTCACGGAGCTCCAGCACGATCTCGGCGAGAAGATCCGCTCGACGTTGCACATTCACCTGGATCACGATCACTGTCTGGAAATCATCGTGATGCACGGGCGCTCCGACGAGCTGCAGGCGGTGGCTGACCGCATTTTGGCGCTCAAGGGCGTGCTGCACGGCGCGCTCGAGGTGTACGCGCACTCGAAGCAGCCCTCGCATCACCACGAGCACGAGCATCACCACGAGCATGGGCATGGGCATGGGCATGGGCATGGGCAGGCGCGCCCGCATTCGCATGCGGTGCCGGCCAAGCCGCGCGCGCCAGCCAAGAAGCCGGCTGTTCCCAAGAAGCCCGCTCAAACCAGCAAACGCAAGCGCTGAAACAATCCTGACCCACGCGCCCGGCGCCCGGCGCTTGCGTGCTACGTATTTCTAAATTAGTAGCACGCAGCTAGTCATGCGGCGCGTTTTTGGCTTCTTTCGCAGGTTCGGGCTCGGCCCGGCGCTCGCGGTGGGGGGCCTGGTGGTAGCTCCGGCGGCGCGCGGCCAGAGCCCCGAGGCGCAAGCGCCTGTCGTGACCGTGCGTGGCACCCCAGCGCCGCGCAGCGCCTCCGAAACCGTCGTCGAAAGGCGCGTCCTGCAAGCTGCGCCGCATCGCGACGCCGGCGAGCTACTGCTCACTGTGCCGGGGGTTTTCGTCAGTCGGCACGGCGGCGAAGGCAAGGCGCAGCAGATCTTCTTCCGCGGTTTCGACGCCGTGCACGGCCAAGACGTCGAGGTATGGGCGGCTGGCGCGCCCGTCAACGACGTCTCGAACATCCACGGCCAAGGCTACGCCGATTTGCACTTTTTGATCCCGGAGGTCGTGCAGCAAGTCCGCTCCACGCCCGGCAACTACGATCCGGAGCAGGGCGACTTTGCGGTCGCAGGCACGCTGCGTTTCGGCCTCGGTTACGCCGAGCCGGGCGTCACCGCCAAGGCTTCTCTCGGCAGCTTTGGCGCCCGGCGCTACTTCATGGCCTACCACCCGGAAGGCGCGTCCGAGTCGACGTTCGGCGCTTTCGAGGTTTCCGCGACGGACGGCTTTGGGCCCTCGCGCGCGGCGCGCCACGCTTCCGGTATCGCGCAAACCACCTACGAGTTTGGCAGCGGCGTCACGGGGCGGGTGATGGCTTCGGCCTACGCCGGTCGCTTCGATTCGGCGGGCGTGCTCCGGCTCGAAGACATCGAGAGCGGACGTGTTGGGCGCTTCGATACCTACGACTGGAAGCAGGGTGGTTACTCGTCGCGCGCTCAGCTGGTGCTCGAGCTGGGCAATCAGGTCGACCCCAGCGCTACGCGTCGTCCCAGCAGGTGGTCGATCGCACCTTACGCGGTGGTGCGAAGCCTGAAGTTGCGCTCGAACTTCACCGGCTTTCTCTACGACCCGATCGAAGGCGACTCGGTGCAGCAGCGGAACGACGCGACCACGCTGGGCGCCACGGCGTCGCTGCGGCGTGATCTCCGGCTGCTGTCGAGCCACGACAGCCTGACGGCAGGGTTGTCACTGCGCAGCGACTTCATCGAGCAGTCGCAGCATCGGCTCTCGTTGCGCAATGACTCGGTCACCGACGCCGCGCTGCACCCGGGCGTGCGCGCCAAGGTGCGCGCCAGCGACGTCGCTGGCTATATCGACGCCTCGCTGCGTCCGATGCGGCGTGTCACCCTCAGGGGCGGGTTGCGCGCCGATGGTCTGTCTTATTTGACCGAAGATCGCGGCGGCAAGAGCGCCGGTCAAACCCGCTCGGCGCTCGGCGCACAGCTCTCCAAGCGCGGCACCTTGGACGTCATCGTAGCTCCCGGCTTGAACGCCGTAGCAAGCTACGGCGAGGGCTTTCGGTCTCCGCAGGCGCGCAGCTTGGGCGACGGCGAGACCACGCCGTTCACGCGCGTGGTCTCCTACGAAGCCGGCCTGCGCTTTCGCGACGCTTCGCGCTTTCAAGCGTCGCTCGCCGCGTACCACACGCGCCTCAGCGACGACCTCGTGTTCGACCATGCCACCGCTAGAAACGAGCTGGTTCCAGCTACGAGCCGTACGGGCATGAGCGCCAGCGTCGTCGCTCAACCCAGTCGCTGGCTGGTTTCGAGCACGAGCGTGACCTACACGCGCGCGGTGTTCACGGACGGCGACGCGCAGTACGTCGCGGGCGCCCTGTTGCCGTACGTGCCGCAGGTGGTGGCGCGCTCCGAGCTGGCGCTCACGCCCTCGCTCGGGAAGCTGTTTCAGCGCGAGGTGCAGACGCACGTAGGCTGGGGCTTCACCTACCTGGCGCGCCGCCCGCTCCCGTACGCCGAAATGGGCCACGACGTCTTCTTGACCGATGCTCGCGCTTCCGTGCGAGTCGGTCCCGTCGAGACCGGGCTCGAGGCCTTCAATCTGTTCAACGCCAACTGGTACGACGGTGAGTTTGTCTACGCTTCGGCGTTTTCGGGCGCCGCTTCCTTGGTTCCGGTCCGACACGTCACCGTCGGCCCGCCTCGCTCGCTGTTCTGGACGCTCGCCATCTTCGTGTGAAAGACCGCTGAATGTCCCGACGAGCTAGGCCCATTCGTGAGTCAAAACGCGCGGCGCGACGCTGGCTTGGCGCCGTAAGTATTGGTGCCTTTGGCAGCGTCGTGAGCCTAGGGCTCGCGGTGTCGCTCCAAGCCTGCGGCGACGGCGCTGACGACGCGACCAGCGGCAGGCGCGTCGTGCTGCACACCAAGGTGCAGGTGAGCGACGTCGCGAACACTACCTTCGAGACTGCCGTCGGTTGGCGGGTCACGCTGTCGAGCGCCGCAGTCTCCGCTGGGCCTTTTTATTACTTCGACGGCACTCCGCCGCTCGTGCTGCGGCAACGCCACGACGCTTGGCAGTACGCCGCACGGGTGCTCGGCCTCGGCACCGCGCACGCGCACCCCGGCCACTACCAGGCGGGCAACGCCATGGGTGAGATGCTCGAGAGCTCGAGCGTGAATTTGTTCGACGGCGTGGCCGACTTCCCGGACGGGACCGGCATCACCGGGACGTACCGTTCGGCGCGCTTCACCTTTGCGGAAGCCTCGGGACCTGCCAAAAAACAGCTCGACGGTCACGTCGCCGTGGCGACGGGAGTTGCCGAAAGAGAGGGCGAGCCTCCGCGCCACTTCCGCGCTTTCGCGGATCTCTCGGCCATCGAGCTGAGCGCTTTCCAAGGGCGCGTGGAAGGCTGCGAGCTGTCGGAAGTCGACGTCAAAGGTGACGGCACCGTCACATTGACCGTCAACCCGAAGATCTGGTTCGACCTGGTCGACTTCACGGAGGCCGAAGAAGCCAGCGCGGATGCGCCCGCGGATTTTCCCGCCGGCTCTCAGCCGCAGCTCACCTTCGTGCTGGGGGTGACCCAGCTGTCTGCTTACAAGTTCTCGTACTCGAGCCCTTAGTTTCGAACCGGAGGCGTTGGATGCTTGCTCACTGCTCTGGTAGCGCTCTGTCTGCTGTCGCCCTGCTCGCCGGTTTGGCGAGCGTTGCCTGTGGTACGTCGGACCCGACTGGCTCCGGCGGTGAAGGCACCATCTCGTTCACGACTTGGGGCGAGGAGTACATCGAGGACGAGATCCCGGTGGACTCGAAAGAAGTCACTGGCTTCGTGGACGGCTGGAGCCTCAACTACTCGAAGTTTTTGGTCAACTTTCGGAGGATCGAGGTCGCCGATGCCAAGGGTAACGTAGCTGCTTCGATGGACGGTTCGCGGCTCTTCGACAACCACGTCAAGGGCGTCAAGCCGATCGTTACCTTCGAAGGCGTTGACGCCAAGGCTTGGACCCAGGTTGGCTACGAGATAGCGCCAGTCACGGGTGACACGGAGTTGGACAAGAGTGCCACCGAAGAAGATCGGCAGATGATGGAGGACGCCGGTTACTCGTTCTACGCCGAAGGCACCGCGACCAAAGACGACGTCTCCAAGCATTTTGCCTGGGGCTTCGCGATCGGCACGCGCTACGTCGACTGCCACTCCGAGCAAGACGGCAAGGACGAATACGGTGTGGTCGTCACGAACAACTCCGAAGTCGAAGTGCAGCTCACGACCCACGGCGACCACCTCTACTACGATCGGCTGCAAGCTTCACCCAACCCAGCCATCGTGACGTCGCTGCGCTTCGATACGCTGGCCGCCGCCGACGCCGACGAAGACGACGAAATCACGCTCGAGGAGCTGGACGCCGCCGCGCTGAACACCAAATCTTGCAGCGAAAACCCCGTGCCCTGCTATGACCCGTCAGGCCTCGGCGCCGCGACGCAGGGCGCCTTCACGACCTCGCTGGCGCGCACCATCGGCCACTTCCGCGGCGAGGGCGAGTGCACCATCGAGGCGCTGTAGCTACGGAGCCGCAGCTGCTAGTCGGTGATCGCGCAGTTCCAACCACCGCAGGTGTTCGCACCCGCGCAGGTGTGCTCGGAGAGCAGCAGCGTGGCGTTGTCGTACGAGAAGCCCTTGGCCGTGGCAAAGCCCCCACAGTGAGGCATGACCTCTACCGTGCCGCCCCGCTCGTCGCACAATACCGTAAATTCGGCTTCGGTCATCACGCCGACGTTCTCACTAGAGGTGATGTGCCCTTCACCTTCTTGCGGGGCTCTCTCGTGCGAGCAAGCGACGGTCGCCAAACAAAGCAGACCGGCCAGCGCGGCGGCGCGCAGCTCATCGGAGGGCCGAGGGGGCGTCACGACGGTGGTGGCACTGAAGCGAGTCTTCATGGCTCGGCGCGGAGCGTAGCTTGGCCTCGGCGGGATGGCGAGTCGGTCCACCGAAGGCGCCCAGCTCCACACGGGCGGCGCGGCGCGAACCGTTGTAGTTTACGTGCATGCCTCGAAGCCCCAAAGAGCTGCCACGCGACGCTCTGGGGCTAGGTCTGCGCATTCCGCACTACGCTCACCTGTTCGAGCACTGGCCCGAGGTCGGCTACTTCGAGGTCATCAGCGAGAATTTCCTGGGCGACGCTTGGCCTCCGCGGCGTCACCTGGACCGCGTGCGGGAGCGCTACCCGCTCGTTTTGCATGGCGTTGGGCTGAACCTGCTCGGGCAGGCGCCGCTCGATTCGGCCTACCTCGACAAGCTGTGCTGGCTGGCTGACTACGTCGACGCGCCGTTCGTCACCGATCACCTGTGCTGGACCGGGGCGCACGGGGTGAGTCATCACGACTTGCTGCCCACACCGTACGTGAGCGACCTGATCGGCGTCGCGGCCGAGCGCGCCGCGGCCGTGCAGCGCCAGCTGGGCCGCCCGTTCGGGCTCGAGAACTTGTCGAGCTACGTCGAGTTTCGCGACTCCACCATGCCCGAGTGGGACTTCTACACGGCGGTCGTCCGCGAAGCCGGCTGCTGGTTCATGCTCGACGTGAACAACATTTACGTCTCGAGCCAGAACCACGGCTTTTCTCCGCAAGAGTACCTGCGCGCGATCGACTTTTCGCGCGTTCTGCAGGTCCACATCGCGGGCCATTCGCGCCAAGCGGACGGCACCATCATCGACACCCACGATCATGCGGTCGCGGAGGACGTGTGGCGGCTGTACGCCGAAGCCTGGCGACTCGGCGGACCTTTTCCCACGCTGTTGGAGTGGGACGACCACATTCCCCCCATGCCCGAGGTGCTGGCCGAGCTGGCCAAAGCCGAAAAGGTGCGCGCGTGACGGGCCGAGCGCCGCCCGCTTGGCTGGGCGAATTTCAGGCCAGCTTCGGCGCCATGGTTCGCACGCCTCTGGACCGCGCGACAGGCACGCTGCGAGCGACGCCGGAGGCCTACCCTGCGACCCTCGAGGCAGCGGCGTTGCCCGGCCGCAAGCTCAGCTCCGTCGAGCGTCTTGCCGTCTACAACCGCCAATATTGGTTTCGGCTGTTCACGGTATTTCAAGCGGCTTTCCCGCTCACCACGCGGCTGCTCAGCCACTTCACCTTCAACGGCTACGTCTCCCGCTTCTTGCTCGCTCACCCCCCGCGCAGTTGGGACATCGACGCCGCCGTGCACGGCTTCGAAGACTTCCTCGACGAAGTGGCGCCGTCGCCGACCGTGAGCATCGACGGTCAACGCGCGGGGGTCGACCGCGCGGCGTTGCTGCAGGCCGCGCGCATCGACGCTGCGTTTCATCATGTCTTGAGGGCGTCCCAGGTCGACGCCTTCAAGCCGACCGCCGAGCACGCCGAACGCTTACTGACTAGCCGCCTCCTCCGCTCACCGGCCGCCGCGGTCTTGGAAGAAGCTTGGCCGCTGTGCGAGCTTCGACGCACGCTCGCCACCGACACTCGGGAGACGGCGGTTGCGCTCCCGGCTAGGCTCGCGCAGCCGCAATTTTGGCTACTGCTGCGCACTCCGGCCAAAATGGGCCAGCTGCCGCTAGAGCCGCTGGAGGCCCGCTTGCTCACCCTGCTGCAGGAGTTGCCCGTGGGCGAGGCGCTCGCCCAGCTCGAGCAAGCTTGCGATGCGTCGCGGCTGCCTCAGCTGCCCGCAGACGCGCAGCGCTGGCTGGCGCGCAGCGTGGAAAACGGCTTTTGGTGCGGTCTCACCGACGAGGCGGCGCCTCACACAAAACACCAACGCCCGCCTGGTTAGAGGCGGGCGTTGAGGTTACGGCGCTGGCGAGCGCCGGGTTCGACTCAGCCGAGGTCGAACTGCTCGAAGGCGTTCAGATCCTTGAACGCTTCGACCAAGCGGGCGGCCATGCCCTTTTCGCCGAGGTGGATCCAACCGCGCGGGTCGATCTGCTTCTTGTTCGGCTTGTCCGGACCTTCGGGGTTGCCGAGCTGGCCTTGCAGGTACGCCGACTTCTCGTCCATGTACTTCTTGACGGGGTGCGTGAACGCCCACTGCGTGTCGGTGTCGATGTTCATCTTCACCACGCCGTAGGAGACGGCTTCCTTGATCTCTTGCGGCGTCGAGCCGGAGCCGCCGTGGAACACGAAGTCGAGCGGCTGGTCCGTCGCCGTCTTGCGCTCCTTCTGGATGTGAACCTGCGAGTTCTTGAGGATCTCCGGGCGGAGCTTGACGTTGCCCGGCTTGTACACGCCGTGCGTGTTGCCGAACGAAGCCGCGACCGTGAACTTGCCGGCGCTGTTGAGCGCGTCGTAGGCGGCCAGCACGTCGGCGGGCTGCGTGTACAGCTTGGAGCTGTCGACGTCGCTGTTGTCGACGCCGTCTTCCTCGCCGCCGGTGACGCCGAGCTCGATCTCGAGCGTCATGTTGATCTTGTTCATGCGCGTCAGGTAGCTGCGGCAAATCTCGAGGTTCTCGTGCAGCGGCTCTTCCGACAGGTCCAGCATGTGCGAGCTGAACAGCGGCTCCTTGTTGGCGGCAAAGTACTTCTCGCCAGCGTCGAGCAGGCCGTCGATCCAGGGCAGCAGCTTCTTGGCAGCGTGGTCGGTGTGGAGGACGACCGGCACGCCGTAGGCCTCGGCGATGGCGCGCACGTACGCGGCGCCAGCGAGCGAGCCAGCGATGCTGCCCTTTTCGCCCTTGTTGTCGAGGAACTTGCCGCCGAAGAAGGCGCCGCCGCTGTTCGAGAACTGAATGATGATCGGGGCCTTGGCTTCACGGGCCGCCTGCAAGGCAGCGTTCACCGTGTGCGAGCCGATCACGTTCACGGCCGGCAAAGCGGCCTTCACGCTCTTCAGGTAACCGAACAAGTCCTGCAGCGCGCTACCCGTGACGATACCCGGCTTCAGCTTCAATTTCGACATGGCTTCGACAGTTCCTCGTGGTGATGGCGCGGGGACTCGCGCAACGAAGGGGAGGCGAATTAGCACGAGGCCCGATGCGGGGCGAGCGTGCCGAGCAAGCTTAGCGCAACTCCGTTTCGAGGCCGTTTCGACCCCGAAAGCCGGGCCGGCAGCCTAGTTTGCCCGCTTCGCCGGGGTCTTACGCGCCGCGTAACTGACGGACGGCGGCGGAAACATCCTTGCCGTTCACGTTCGCGCCCAGCGTTTTCAGGTGCTTCATGGCCACGCCGGTCGCCTGACCGTCATTGCCGGCAGCCTTGACGGCTTCGGCCACGGGCACGAGCGCCGCGACGATTTCCGGGACACCCAGCGACTTGGGCAGGAAGGTGGCCAGCACCTCGATCTCGGCGCGCAGCTGGGCCTTTTGTGCCTCGTCTTGGGACGCCTCGATCGATTCCTCGTTCGACTTCACCAGCTTGCGCAGGATGCCGAGCGTCTCTTCGTCATCGCCCTTCTTGCCGGGGCGGGCGGCGTCGGTCGTGATCTCGCCCATCGCGACCTTCAGGATCTCCCGTTCGGTCACGTTGCCGGACTTCATTGCTGCAAACATCCGGGCCTTGATTTGGTCGAGTAGCGCCATGGGGCGCGGAGCCTAGCGCGGCGCGGTGGCCCGCGCGACCGGAGTCTCTTCGCCCTCGTCCAGGGCCTGATTTCCGTTCGCATCGACGTAAATCGCGGCTGCGCCTTGCAGCTGTGCGTCGAACAGCTCGCCAGACATCTCGGCCATCTCTTCTGGCAGCGGCAAGCCCTGAAGCCAAAGCGACACGTCGAAGCCCAAGAGCAGTGGCTGCTCTCCAAAGCTCGTCCCCGATTCGGCCTCGAGGAGCAGCGAGCTCGATCTCTCACTCGTCAGAGTGACAGCCGTCCCATCGCTGGCCACAGCCTCCACGTACATGGTGGCCCCCTCCGGAATTCCTTCTCGCGCATTGCTGGTTACCGGATCCAGCTCCAACCGCACTCCGCAAAAGTTCGAAACCCCGGTGGTGACCCGCTCCGACTGCGGTGGCTCCTGCAACACGTCGTAGCCGCGAGCTCCCAGCTCCAAGCCGCTCACGTTCGATTCGCACGGCACCAACGTCACCGCGCTCGCGCTCAAGAACGCGCGCGTCACCCCAAGCCCACCTTGCGCTTCTCCAACCGCCGCCGTCTCTGGTGCGCTCGCCGTTCCCACGACTGCCATCGAAACCTCGAGCTCGACGATGTCGCCCAGCTCGGGCCCGCCGCAGCCGGCGCCCATCACCACGAGCACGAGCCCGCTCACGCGCGGCAGCAAGCGGCTAAAATTCAAAGCACCCATCGCGCGAACTATAGGGTGCGCGAACGCTGGTGTGAACTCCGCGCGCGAGCGACTCCAACGAACCCGGACGCTTCGCTGCCACCCACCGAACCCGCACCCACCGAACCCGCACCCACCGAACGAGCCCGCTTCCACCCAGCAAACCCCCTTCCACCTAGCAAACCGGCTTCTACCCAACGAACGCACCCACCCAACCCGCACCCACCCAACGAGCCCGCTCGCCGGGACCGTTTCCCAACGCGAGGCGTAGTCGCATTTGCGACTCACAAATTCGAGCAATTTCGCGGCTCGATCTGGGCGCCCTGACGCTGTCCAAATTGCGACTAGAACGCCCGTACCCGTGAGCCTGATCGCCGATCTTTGCCACCGCGTGGAGGTACGGGCGTCCTCTCGCGTTGCCCTGGGAGAGTGGCGAAAAAGGCCGCGTCGTCGAGCAACAGCGTCTTCGTTCGGCGACGCTCAGGCGGTGGGCCGCCAAGACCTGATTTCATGGCAGCGGCCACTTGTTGGGATGCCCACCCCCGTCCGCTCAGGATTGATCACATCTTGGCGGCCATCGCCATCTCCCAACCGAGTCTGAGCGTGAGGAGTTTTTCGTAGCCCCAACCCAAAGTCTGCCAGCCCGGCGGTCCGTTGTTCTTGATGTGGCCGCCGAGGCGGGCAAGGTGCTTGAGCGCGTCGGAAACTGTACGCGGTGCCTGAAGACTTCGATTGGATGGCGCGTTGGCCATGATGTGCAGGTCAACTTCTGAGAATGCACGACGTGCTGGGGCGCTGGCGTCCAGCCGTTCCAACCCACGAAGCAAGAGCAACCGATAGGCAATCGGTACGAAGAGAGCCAGCACCTTGCGAAGCGCGTCGTACGATTCGACCTGTCGTTTCTCGAGGGAGCAGCCGGTTTTCAAAGCCTTGAAGTACTCCTCGATGATCCAGCGCAACCGATAGAGGTCGACCACGCGCTTCAGTGCGCTCGAGCTCGACGTGTCTTCCGTCGTGATGAGGATCCACTCCACCGCTGGCTGATCCTTCGGAGGTCGTGGCTCCCAAACTCTGACGACGTTGACCTGAAAGGGCTCGCTTTTCACGCCCGAGTATTTCGTGCCTTTAAGCGTGATTCGAGCGCTTGCGATCCCAACTCGAGCAACACGGGCGTCTCGCTCTGGGTGACGACGCAACGTGGAGCGCGCGACTGTCCTAGGCGGATATTTCCGCTCCGAAACTTCAATCTCTCGCCACGTCGTTGGAGAAAGCTCGTCGAGCACTTCTCGTAGCTTTCGCTCGCCGTCCTCGGTTTGGACGGTGCGGTCGAGCTGTCCCGCCCGTATGACAAAGCGTGTGTCGAGCGCATTAAGGCGCGCGAACAGCTCGAAAAAGTCTCCTTCCGCGTCGGTCACATGAATCACGCTAAAGCGGTCATTTCTGGCGGCCTCAACTGCCTCAACGCTGCGGATCCAGCGCAACGACTCACGACCCTCGTCGTCTCGGTGCACATGGCCGCGTTGACCCTCCTTCTTGCGCTTCGCCCACTTTTTCCCGGACCGCTTGAGCGTTTCCAAGCTGGCGACGCCCAGCGGCAACCCATCCGCCTCGGACAGCAGCAAGGTGACCTGAGCAACGAAGCCGTGGGCGCGAGCTTTCCGCGTTGTTACGCCAAGATCGCTCCGTTTGGTGCTGTACTCGACCAGCGTTGTGTCATGGACGGCCACCACGGTCCCGGCCTCTTCGGCCCGCGCCGCAGTCGCGGCGAGGTGGGGAGCCACAATGTCCTCCGCCCCGAACGCCCGATTGTTGATGAATCGGTAAAACGCTTCTAGCGCCGCGTCGGACCCCAGCAATCGAGGGAAGCCTCGCGCAGGCTGCTCCTCCAACGTCGCAGCGATGCTCGTCAGCCTCGCTGACCGACGCCGATCGCCAAGGTCGGCTCCCTTGAACTCACCCGCGGCCGTGCCCACCAACCCGCGCTGGACCATGAACCTCTCAGATCACAGTCCAGCGGCTTTCTCCAGAAAAAATGTGATGGATCTTGAGCCCCCGTCCGTGCTCGGCCTGCGGCCTGCGCGCGGCCGACCCCTCCCCAATCGCGCGCGTGGCGCGCTCAGGGATGGGTAGCCGATGGCTCGACCTCGAGATCCTAATGTATAGGTATAGGCGCTCGAGCTCGCGCGGATTCGAGAGAAGCAAACCTCGATGCTGGTGCAGCGGTCGCCCGAGGGCTTCGTTCCGAAACGCTCGTCGAGCGCCGACGCGCGCAAGGCGGAGAACATCGATCTGGGCGTGGCGCCTCTGCTCCAGTGCTCCAGTTTGCGTGGTGCTGGCAGTCGCATTTCGGACAGCGTCATGCCAGCGCGTGCGGGTCGCGAATTCATTGACGAATGCGTGTCGCAATCGCGACTAGGCATTGCGAATCGAAGGGGGGCCGCGACTGCCACACGGAAGCGTGGAGTCGCACGACGCGACGTCGAAGTGAGGTAGGGCGAGGTGATCTACCAGCGAGAGACCGGCGGCGAGCCATCGCGGCGGTCGAGCGCGGCGAGCCATCGCGGTCGAGCGCGGCGGTCGAGCGCGGCGGTTCAGGCGCGGCGGTTCAGGCGGCGGGTCGTCAGGAGCGCGGTGGCGGCGACGAGCGCGAGGGCTTGAAACTCCAGGAACTTGGATTGCGGCGCGCCGGGCACGCTGCAGGCCGCGCAACCGCCGGCTTGAGCCGAAACCGCGGGCGGCGTGCCGGTGCCTTTGATGCCGCGGGCCGAGAGAGCGCGGGCGGCGCCGGCGGTAAGGCTGGAGGTTTGGGTAAGGCCTTGGGCCGGCGCGCCTTGATCGATCCAGGAGCCGACCAGCTCGATTTCGTCGGCGTTGAGCGCGGGCTCGTCTTCGGGCGGCATGTGTTCGTCGTCGCTCGGGGGGAGCACGAGGCGCGCGAGCACGAAGCTGGCTTTGCGATCTTTGGGTACGATGCCGGCGCCGCTGAAGCCGCCTTCCAGGAGCTCGGCGTGTTTCGCGACGCCGAGGCCGCCGGCAGGCTTTTCGCGGATGTGGCACTTGCCGCATTTTTCGCGGAGCAGGGGCTGCACCGCGTCCGTGAAGAGCGCAACTTGCGGGGGCAAGCTCTGCAGCACCGCGGGGTCGGCGGGACCCGAAACGTCGGCGCTGGCGGAGGAGGCGGCCGTGGCGACGGAGTCGGACGCGGGCGCTGAAGGAGTCGTCGCGTCGGCGGCAGCAGGTGCGGACGTTGCCGGAGCCGCTCCGCTGGTAACTCCCGTGTCCGCGCTGGGTGTTGGATTGGCGACGACGGTGCTCGTCGACGAGTCGTTCGTCTTGGCGGCGACGGCGGATGATTGAGCGGAGCTGCCGGAGCTCGAGCGGATCCAGGCCGCAAGCACCGCTACCTCGGCGGCAGTGGGCTGCGCTTCCTTCTTCGGAGGCATGTGCTCCTCGTCGCTGAGCGCGAGACGCACACGCTTCAAGATGGAGCTTTTGTCGGGGCTACCTGGTACCAGCGCGGGGCCGCCGGAACCGCCTTTCAGCATGGCGGCGACGGAGTCGACGCGGAGCTTGCCCTTTTGCTTGGCGGCACCGTGGCACTTCTCACAATGCGTGGCCAGGAACGCAGGACCCGAGGTGGCGCCTCCGCCGGACGGAGCCGCCACGGCTACTGGTTGAGTCGCTGCGGGCTCGGCAGTCGTGGCCGGATTGGAAGCCGGCTCCTTGGCTGCGACCTTCGCGTCAGCGCCCAGAGCCTCTTTCGCGGCGGCGCTCGTGTCGGCGGGAGCTGCAGCCTCTTTGGCGGGAGCTGCAGTATCGGCGGGCGCAGCGGCTCCTGCCGAAACCGGAACGGAGTCTGTCGGAGCTGGGCCGCCGAGCGCGTGCTCGAGCAGCGAGCGACTCACGGTGGGGGCGAGGGCGTCCCGCACCTTGAGGGTGGGGGAAGCGCCGCGCTCGATCCAAAATTCGATGAGCGCGCGCTCTTCGGCTTTGGGACCCGGCTTGCCCTCGGGGGGCATGTGGTCGTCGTCGGTTTCGGGCAGCAACATGCGCGTGAGCAGCGAGCTCTTTTTCGGTGCGCCCGCGACGATGGCGGGGCCGTTTTCGCCGCCCTTCATCAGCTCTTCGAGCGAATCGACGCGCAGCTTGCCCTTTTGCTTCTCTGGGCCGTGGCACTCGACGCAGTGCTGCTTGAGGATGGGCTGCAGCACGTCTTGGTAAACGAGCGGATCGGACGACGGCGCGGCGGGCTTCTCGGCGCCCTTGGCGACCTCTGGCTTGGCTTCGGGCGCGCCCAGCAGCGGCTTGAGCGGACCGGGCGCGTACTTCGACAGGTAACTTTCGCCGCGCGTCATGGTGCCGCCGAAGTGCGCGCCCAGTGACAACAACCCGAGCGCCGCGCCCATCGCGCCGCGATAGAGCCAGCGGCCCTGGCCGTCTTTGCCTCGCTGTCGGTCGTACAACACCCAGCACGCCGACATGCCCATCACCGCGCACAGTGTGAGCCGCCGGTGCCAGCCAAGGGCGCCGGCCGGAAACCCGCCCTCCAGCGCCAGCAGCTGGCCCATCAAGAATGCGCCGAGCGCCGCGATTGCCGACACCGGCACCAGGAGCCCGAGCGCCGGCTCGACCCGGTCCCGCAGCTTGGGTACGAACGTCGCTGCCTCGCCCATCGCGACGAGTAAGAAAAAGCCGATCGGCAGGTGCACGATGAGCGGGTGGAAGCGGCCGAAGAACAGCGCGAAATCAGGCCCGCCGGAGGCGCGTCCGAGCGTCAGCTCGGCCAGGACCGCGACCACCACCACAACCACCGGACCGAGCCACTTCATGCGCTGCCCAGCGTAGCAG
>DATAKF010000534.1:0-18492 GCA_036261775.1 Polyangiaceae bacterium
AGCGGATCTTCTCGGTCCCTGGGACACCCAGTGAGAACCAGCAGCGGCAAAACGAGAACGGCGGTTAACGACTTCGAAAGAATTGAGCGCATGCACGTCGCCAATGCAGCAGCTATGCCGCGGTGAGCGGCTCCCAGATTAAAGGGAGGCGGGGAGGCGGGGAGGTCCGCGAGGGCGAGAACGCATTTTTTGATTTGGAGGACCAAATCAAAAAATCATTATCCTCGGGAGCGAGCAGGAGCAGGTTTTCGACTCGCGGGCGGCAGCGCAGACCCCAAAAATCTCGCCTCGCGAACCTCCCCGCCTCCCCGCCTCCTGTAAGTCCGGGAGCCGTTCGGCGCGCTCCACGGCCGTGACTAGCCGCCGGGCATGCCGTGGCCGGGGCCTACGATCTTGGGCCACGCGGCCTCGGCGCTCCAGCCCGGGTGCACGTGCGGCGGGTGGTGACACTCGCTGGCGCAGAACGCGGGCGAGGGCATCTTGGTCAGGCCCTTTTCCTTGGGCGCGGCGGCGTGTTTGGAGCCGGGGCCGTGGCAGACTTCGCATTGCACGGCGGTCAGGTTTTCGACGTGGGTGACGGTGGTGCCGCCGGGCTTGCCGTAGCCGGTGACGTGGCAGCTCACGCAGTCCAGGTTGAACTCTTTGTGTTGCACGGACAGCGTGGCGTAGGCGGCGGCGTGCGACGTCGAATTCCAGAATGCGCGCTGCGACTCGTGGCACTTGCTGCACGCTTCGATTCCTACGTAGCCGGCTTCGCCCGCAGCGGGCGGCGTCGGGGCCAGGTCTTTGAAGGCCACTTTGTTGTGTTCGTTCACGCGCTGGTAGTACGCGGCAATGTGACTTGATACGGCCTCGGCCGATCCGAGCTTGTCGGTTACCTCGACCGACTGAAAGCGGAAGAAGCTGCCCTGCGCGGGCGGCTTGGCTTCGGGTAGCTTGGCGAGCTCCGCCTGCAGGGTGGTTTGATCTTGCTCCAGCGCGGCGAGGTCGGCCTTGCTGCCGCCCTGGTCCAGGCGCGCTTTGATCTCGCGCAGGCGCCGCCCAATCTCCAGCTTGCGCTCCGTGGCCTCGAGCCCGCTACCGTCGGCAAAGTCGAAGGATTGACCGCGCACGTACAGATCGACCACGCCAAGCGACTGCAGGTGGTTGGGCGTCTCGACGACCAGCGTCTTGCCGATCAAGGTCGGTGACTGCGGCGGATCGTTGGCTTCGCCTTCGTCGAACGGCTTGCCCAGCACCGCCACTTCGAAGCCCGGCAGCGACTCGATCAAGCGCAGCGCTTCGCCGCGCGGCATGGCGGCCAGCAAGATGTCGAGCTCTGCGCCGGCGGTCTTCAGCTCGGCGAGCCCGCTCTTGGCGGCGGCGGCAGCGTCGCTGAATTCGACGCCGCTCGGAGCCTTACCGGCGACCAGCGGTACGCTGACGCCGACCAGCCCGACCTTCATGCCCGAAACCTCGACCAGCTTGGTGCGCGCGACCTTGGCGCCCTTCAGGTTGGCACCTAGCAGCGTGGCGCCAGTGCGCTGGACCAAGCTGCTCAGCACCGGCTCGCCGAGCAGCCAGTCGTTGGCGCCCGGCGCCCAGGCGTTGAGCCGCAGCGCTTTGTAGGCGTCGGCCAGCGCGTCCGCCTTGAAGCGTGCCTGCGTGTCGCGGGCTGCGTCCGGGCGCGCGTTCAAGAACAGCATGGGGCCCGCGCCGAGCACGAGCGCGTTGGGCGCCGCGCTGCCTTGCGAGCTGATGTAGGCGGCCGCGTGGTCCGCGCCGCCCAGCATGTCCTTCACACAACCGCACGGTTCCAGCGCACCCGCCACGCTGGACATGACGTACAGGCGCAGGGACGGCGCCCCGGAGCTAGCGCTGCTCGGCTCCGACCCGCATTTACAGCCAGAGACGGCAGAGGTCGCAGAAAGCGCCAGCGCCGCCAGCAGCATGGTCACGGGCGCCAACGTGCGTCGACGACGAACCGCGGAGGCGGGTGGGGACTCGCCGACCCAGGAGACAGAGGACCCAAAGGCCCGTGAGACAGAGCGAGACACGGCCTTTGTATAGCGCGGCCGTGGCCATTTTCCCGCGCAAACCCGCGCTTACTGAAGCGGTCGCATTTCGGGCCGCCGCGGCCTTGTTTTCGCCTGCATAATGAGAACGTCGTGCCGGAGGACAGCAAGGCCAAAGCGCCACAGCCGTTCGGGCCGTTCGTGCTCGAGCGACGGATTGCCGTGGGAGGCAGCGCTGAGGTGTTTCTCGCGCGTCCCAAGATCGGCACGCAGCCTGCTGCGCACTTGGTGGTGAAGCGGCTGTTGCGCTCGGTGCGCGAGGGCGGCGAGTTCGACGCGCTGGAGCGCGAGGCCGAGCTGCACCGGGCGGTGAAGCACCCCAACGTGGTCGACGTGTACGGCGCCGGCATGGTTGGCGAGGAGCCGTACCTGGCGCTCGAGTACGTCGACGGCGTCGACCTGTATCGCTTGCTGCGGCGCGCCGAGTCCGAGCAGCGGCGTTTCCCGCCCGGGCTTGCGGCGCACATCGCGCGGCAGGTGGCGGAGGCGCTCACGGCCGTGCATGGCGCGCGCGATCACGAAGGCAACGTGCTGCACATCGTGCATCGCGACGTGACGCCTTCCAACATCCTCTTGTCGAGCGACGGTTCCGTCAAGCTTGGCGACTTCGGCATCGCGCGCTTCGAGCATCGCATGAAGCCGACGCAGAACAGCGGCGGCGGCTTGAAGGGCAAGTTCGGTTACCTCTCGCCCGAGCAGGTGGCGGGTGAGCCGTCGGATCATCGCGCCGATTTGTTCGCGCTTACGGCCGTGTTCGGCGAAATGCTGATCGGCGAGCGTGTCTTTCCGGGTAGCGGGCAGCTAGCGGTGCTGCTGGCGATCCGCGACGTGAACATCGAGCCTTTGCGGCGCGCCGCGGTCATGCTGCCTCCCGGCATGTTGGCCGTCTGCGAGCGCGGCTTGGCGCGTGATCCGGACGACCGCTACGCCGACGCTGGCGAGTTTGCCCGTGCGCTCGAGGCCTTCGAGCGGCCCAACGCCGTCGAGCTGAAGAAGACGCTGGCCGAGTGGGTGATGTGGGCCAAGGACTCGAGTGAGCTGGCCAAGCGCATCGAAGGGCAGATCCGCGACTCGGTGCAGCGCATGCAAGCCGTACGCACGCGCAGCAGCGGCGCCATGCAGGCCGTGCGGGGTCCCAGCCAGACGTCGGTTGTCGCGGCGCGACCGGACACCGCTGTGGCTTTGGCCGACTCGGGCTCGCGCGTGAAGCGCACCGACGGGCACATCCTTGAGCAGGTGCCGTTCGCCAAGCTGATCGAGATGATCGCCACCGGAGACTTGGGCGGCGACGACGAGGTCGCGCTGCTCGGCGAGGGCTTGCGGCCCATTCGCGAAATCAACGAGTTGGCGCGGCACTTGTTGCCTTCGACCACCGCCACCACCAGCCGCATCTTCGAGCCGGGCGTGCCCGACTATCAGGCGCTGCTACGCGAGACGTCCATGCTCGAAGTGCTGGCGCACATGCGGCAAAAGGGCGAGACCGGCGCGCTGTTCGTCGAGCGCTCCCGAACCATGGGCGCTTCGGTGCGCAAAGAGCTGTACCTCAACGGCGGGCGCCTGCTGCACGTGGCTTCTTCCGATCGCGAAGAGCTACTGGGTGAATATTTGGTGCGGCGCGGTCGCTTGTCGCGCGAACAGCTCGACGCGGCGCTAGGCTCGCTACAAAAGTTCGGTGGGCGCTTGGGCGACACCTTGATTGGGCTCCAGCTGGTCGACGCGGTCGACGTCTTCCGGACCATCCGCGACCAGGGTCGCGATCGCGTGGCGGCGCTGTCCACCTGGGAAGAAGGCCTCGTCACCTTCTACCGCGGCACCGCGCCGACGCGCGTGGAGTTCCCGCTCGACCTCGACCTGGCCAGCCCGATGATGGCAGGCACCATCTTGCGCTCGAAGGGTGAGCCTCGCACGTTGCTGCCCGAGGGCACCAAGCTGGTGGTGCCGGGACCGCGCTACGAAGCTGGCAAGCTGCCGCGCGAACGCGGAGCCGCCCCCGCCTCGCTGCAGTACGTGATGACGTTCTTGGCCGATCGCCTCGCTGTCGACGCGGCGCTGGAGCGCTTGACAGACTACCGGCCGGGCCGCGAAGCGCGCGCCGTGAGCCCGAAAGAAGCCGCCGCGGCGTTGCTCACGGCCGAGCTGCTGGGCTGGGCCGCCTGGGGCTGAGCGCTCGCGCAGCCGCTAGGGCGTGGCGGCTGGCGGCGGTTCCGGCACGGCTAGCGCTGCCAAGCACTCGTAGGCGGCGTACTTGTAGGAGTCGGACAGCGTCGGGTAGTTGAAGACCATGTCGATGAACAGATCGACCGTGCCGCCGAGCTGGATCGCGGTCTGCCCGATGTGCACGAGCTCGCTGGCGCGCTCGCCGATCACGTGCACGCCGATGATCTTGCGGTTTTCGCGGTTGACGACCAGCTTGGTGATGCCTTCCAGGTCGCCTGTGATCTTGCCGCGCGCGTTGTTCTCGTAGAGCGCGCGCCCGGCCACGTACGGGATCTTCTTCTCGCGGCAGCTCTCTTCGGTTTCGCCGAAGGAGCTGCATTCCGGGATCGTGTAGATGCCGTAGGGCATGCCCTGGGCGACCTCTTTTTTGTAGGAGAAGCCGAAGGCGTGACACACCGCGACGCGGCCCTGCTCCATCGACACCGAGGCCAGCGCTGGAAAGCCGATCACGTCACCCGCCGCCAAAATGTGCGGCACCTTGGTGCGAAACTGCGCGTCCACCTGCAAGTAGCCGCGCGAGTCGGGCTCGACGCCCACGCTGAGCAGCCCCAACCCCTGCGTGCAGCCGGTGCGACCTGCCGCGAACAGCAGCTGCTCGGTCACCAACTTGGTACCGTCGCCCAGCGTGGTCTCCACGCCACCCGGGCAGCGCTTCACGCCGGTCCATTTTTGGCCCTGCTTGAGGGTGATGCCGGACGCCATCATGGCCGACTTCAGGCGCGCGACGATTTCCAGGTCCAGAAACGGCAGAATCTCGCTACGCGCGTCGACCAGCGTGACGGCCACGCCCAGCGCCGCGAACATGCTGGCGTACTCGCAGCCGATCACGCCGCCGCCCAAGATGGCTAGCGAGGTCGGCAGGGTGTTGATGTTCAGCACCTCGTCACTGTCGTGGATGAAGTCGTCGGCGAAGTCGATGTCGGCGGGTCGGTGGGGCTTGGAGCCGGTGGCGATCAGGATGAAGTCGCCATGAATCCGCCGCGTGTCGTCCTCTGCCGTGATCATCACCGTGTGCTCGTCGACCAGCTGGCCGCGACCTTGGAAGTAGGTGATCTGATGGCGCTCGAAATTTTGACGGAAAGAGCGCGCCTCGGCGGCCGCGATGGCGTTCTTGCGCGACATCAAGCGCGGCACGGTCGCCTTGGCATCCAGCTCGACCGCCACGCCGTACAAGGCGCGCGCGCGATGCCCGGACAGATACAGCGCGGTTTCGCGCAGGGTTTTGCTCGGCAGCGTGCCGGTGTGCACGGCGGCGCCGCCCGGCTCCAGCTCGCGCTCGATGACGGCGACCTTCTTCTTGAAGTACGCCGCCTGCGCCGCCGCCTTCTCTCCGGCAGGGCCTGCGCCAATCACCACCAAGTCGAACCGCTCTATGTCGCCCTGAGTTGACACGATCCCCGAGCTTACTCTGCCCACCGAGCACGCGCGCGCTAAACTTTATTTCCTCGTGTCCCTTGTTTACGTGGCTTTACTTGCCAGTGGGCCGCCAGGCATAATCGCCGGGAATGTTAGGAGCGGCGGCGTCGTTCACAGGGGTTACGACCCTGGTCCCGACGGCCTTTCGGCTTCCCGACTTGGTGACCGAGGAGCTGTTCCGCATCGGCGACAGCAAGGTGTCGCTGTTCACGCTGGGCAGCATGGCGGTGACGTTCGTCGCCATACTCGGCGTGTCGTGGATCCTGCGAGCTGGCGTGCGCCGGGCCTTGCGCCGCGGCAGCATCGAGGCAGCGGGCGGCGACTTGGGCGTCGCGGACCGGCTGATCCACTACGGCTTCATCTTGGTCGGTCTGGCGCTGGCCATGCATCTGGCCGGCATCAAGCTGGGCGCCGTGTTCGCGGCCGGCGCCGTGTTCGCGGTTGGCTTCGGCTTCGCGATGCAGAACATCGCGCAGAATTTCGTATCCGGCATCATCCTGCTGATCGAGCGCACCATCAAGCCGGGCGACGTGCTCGAAGTTGGCAACCAGATCGTCAAGGTGATGAAGATGAGCATCCGCGCGACCATCGTGCGCACGCTCGACGACGAAGACATCATCGTGCCCAACTCGACGCTGGTGCAGTCCAACGTCAAGAACTACACCCTGGAAGACAACCTGTATCGGGTGAAGGTGCTGGTCGGTGTCTCGTACGACTCTGATCTGAAGCTGGTGCGCGACGTGCTCGAGCGCACCACCGCCGAGGCGCCGTGGCGTGACAAGGCCTACCCGCCGCGCGTGCTCTTGGTGCAGTTCGGGACGTCGGCCGTGGAGTACGAGACCTCGGCGTGGATGCACGAGCCTTTCAACTACCGCATCGTCAGCTCGGACCTGCGCGAAGCCATTTGGGTAGCCTTCAAGCGCGCCGGCATCGTGATCGCCTATCCTCAGCTCGACGTGCACTTTCCGCGCGGGCTGGGGCCGAGCGCGTCCGACTTGCTAGGCCAGCGCCGGCCCTAAGAAGCGACGGCGCCGGTAGCTGGCGAACAGCGTGATGGCCAACGCCACGTAGCTGAGCGCCGCCACCAGCCAGACCTGCGTCAGACTGCGATTGGGCGCGGCCAACACCAGCAAGCTGGCTGGCAGCTGGACCGCCAGCAGCACGCCCAGGTCCAAGAACAGCGCTCGCTCCGGCTTGCCGGCGCCCTGCATGACGGAGCCGAGCACGATGCCGATGCCGAGCGCCACGTAGCTTGGCGCTACCCAGCGCAGGTAGCTCTGGGCGATGTCCAAGACTTGCGGCTCGCGATCGAAGAAGCCGACGATGTCCGGCGCGAACGCCAGGTACAAAAGCGAAAGCCCAGCCATCATCAGCGCGTTGTACAGCACCGCCCAGTAGCCGCTCTGCTTGGCGCGCGCCGGCTGGGCCGCACCCAGATTTTGGCCGACGAACGTCTGCACTGCGCTGCCCCAGCCGATGCTGATGAAGAGCGCCATGGTCTCGAAGCGGAAGACGATGCCGAGCGCTGTGGTGGCGCTCTGATCGCTGGCGGTCGTGAAGGCGCGGGCCACGAGCGCGTGCGTCAGCAGCATGGCGCACATGCGCACGACCAGCTCGGCGCTGGAGGGCCACGCCAGCCGCAGCACCTGACCCATGATGGCTCGGTCGGGCTGGAGGGCCCGGCTATGCCCGAAAAATCCCAGCCTTTTGGCCGCGAACACCAGCAGTGGCACCACGATCACCGCGCGGGCAATCAGGGTAGCGACGCCAGCTCCGAGCAGCTCGAGCCGCGGCAGACCCAGGTCATGCGCGAGCCGCGGACCCCATGCCAAGAAGCTCGGTGCTTCACCTGGACCGTAGACGAGTAGCACCGCGAAGAAGAAGTTGAGCGCGTTGCCGAGCAGCAGCAGAAAGACCGGAGTTTTGGCGCTGCCCACGGCGCGCAGCAGGCTGGCGCAATGCAGCATCAAGAACATCGTGAGACCGCCGCCCATCACGACCGTCAGGTAGTCGGCGCCGCGCTCGGCGACTGCGCCCTTCACGCCGATCAGCTCCGTGAGCAACGGACGCGCAAACAGGCCGCCGACCAGCGCCAGCACGATGCCCAGCACGAGCACCAATAGGCTAGATTGCCAGGCGATGCGCCGCGCTTCGTCCTTGTCCCCACGACCCCAGGCGCGGCTGACCAGGCTGGCCGCCGCCACGCTGATGCCGTAGCTGACGATGGTGCCAAGGGCCGCCAGCTGATCGCAGATGCCGATGGCGCCCAGCGCAGGACCTGAAACGTCGCTCGGCAAGCGCGCAATGATGTAGGCGTCGACCAAATTGAAGGCCGTTTGTAGGCCCATTCCCAGCGCCAAGGGCGCGCCGAAGCGCAGCACCTCGAGCGGCAGCGCGCCGTGCAAGATGCGCTCGCTACGCTGATCGACGCTGGCCGCCGCGCTCAAGTCGCCGTGGCTCCAGCTTTCGCAACCGGGTCTCGTTCGCGCTCGAAGCAGCGGTCGGGCAGCTTCTGCTTCTTGCGCGTCAGCGCGGTCCGCTCGACGAACGCTGCCGTGACCGGATCGTGGTAGCCGCTCGGCCGCGCGTGGTCCTCTGCGGCTTGGTAGTGGCTAGCGATGCGGCTCATGAACAGCTCACGCACGTATTTGCCGACCAGCGACGCCAGCATCACCAGTGGCGCCGAGGCGTCCGCGTCGCGCAAAAACCGTAGCCGCCCCAGCTTGGGGAATTGGTAGGCGCTTTCGGCTTGGCCTTCGACGATGGTGGCGTGCAGCCAACCCGCGAGCGGGCCGAAGAACTTGGCGTACTCGCCGATGCCGCCGACTTTGCCGCACACCGCGTGCACCGGCGCGCCCGCGCTGGCCTGCAGCTTGAGCACCAAGCGCTCCATCGCGTGCAGATCACTCACGAAGCGGTTGATGCCGCGGCCCTTGTTTTCGTTGAGCTGCTGGGTGCAGACCACGCTGCTGCGCACCTCCAAGATCTTGACGCCGCGCTGAGCGAAGGTGTCGAGGTGCTTTCGTGCGCGCGCGCACTGCTCGTCCGTGGCGCTGAACGTTTCTTGACCGACGTTCCAGCACTGGCGGTGCGCGGTCTTGGGGCAGGGCTGCTGCAACTTGCTGGTGCCTTCGAGTGACAGCAGCTCGAAGAGCTCGGCGGGAGTGCTGGCGTTGCCGCCGGTCAAGGCGCGCGCCCAGGCTTCGCCGATGCCGACGTCCGTGTGGGTCATCAGCCGCTTGGAGTCGTCCAAGTCTTCGCGCATGCGCTTGGGCAGCTTGCGCGACAAGAAGCGCTCACCTTCGCCGGTCGCTTCGGCCAGCACTGCCGTTACGATCATCGGACCCAAGCGCGAGCCGAGACCGTTTTCGTCGGCGCCGATGTGAAATGTCGCCATCAGCCGCCCGACACCGGGGGGATCAGGGCCACCACCTCGCCACCCGTAAGCTCACGCGACAGCTCGGCGAACTCTTCGTCCACGGCCACGCGCACGGACTGCAGCCGCCCCGCGAGCGCGCCGTGCCGCTGCTCGAGCGCTTGCAGTAGGTGCTCGATGCGGCAGGGCACGACCGGCAAACTCACGCCTTCTTCGCCTGTGCCTGCGAGGTCACGGAGGGCCGCAAAGTACAGGACCGACACCGCGGGCGTCGTCGGGACCGGGACCGCGTCGCGAACGCTGCTAACCACGCCCTGCCCCTACCACCGGTCCCGCGTGGAGTCTTTCCACCGCCCGCACAACCCAAAAAATCTTCCCGCCTGCCTGCCTTCCTGTTCTCTCGTTCTCGTGCCCGAGCGGCCTGTGATATGGGTTGGGATCAAAAGGAGCACGAAATGGCGGAGGAAAAACCGCGGCTTGGCCGCGACGTGTACATTGCCCTGGCAGCCGTGGGTTGGGCCGATGGCAGCTTGGACCAAGAAGAGGCCGACGCCATCGTGCGCACGGCCCTCGAGGAAGGCCTCGACATCACCGAGATTGCCGAGATCGAGGCCGCGACCAAAGAGCGCACCGATCTGGGGGTCATCGACCGCAAGAACCTGTCCAAAGAGGATCGGTTGTTCGTCTACGCCGTGGCGTGCTGGCTGACTCGGCTCGATGGCGTAGTCACCGCGGCCGAGACCGAGGCGCTCACCCGCTTGGGTGAGGCGTTGAAGATCCCGGAGAAGCCGCGCGGCATCGTCGACGGCATCGCTCAAGAGGTTGCGAATCGTGGCGATGACCGCCCAGATCGCTATGACTTGATCGGCTTGCGGCGCGCGATTGGCGATCGGCTGAAATCCGCTCAGGCCAAAAAAGACGGCGAATGAACCGTTTGCGACGGGCGAGTGTTGTTGGGGCGTTTTTGTCGCACACAAACGCTTAGCTTTGTACGAGCCGAGCCGTCTTAAGGTGTTGAGGCTCGCCCGAACAGCATGACCGCCGCCGTTGCTCAACGAGCGCCAGCACCTGGGAAGTCGCCGCTGTCAGTGGTGGCGCTGCAGATCGTGCGCGAGGCGCTGAAGCCCGACGTTTCACCTACGGATCTGGCCAAGCTGGCCGAGAGCGATCCTGGCTTCGCCCTGCGCATCATTTCGATGGTGAACAGCTCGGCCTTCGGCTTCGGGCGCAAGGTCACGGACGTGCGCCAAGCCACCGCCTTCATCGGGGTGCGAGGCTTGCGCACATTGGGGCTGTCGCTGGCGGTGTCGGACATGGTCCCCGCTGGCCCCGATGGGCAGACGCTGCTCGGCAACTCGCTGCGGCGCGCCGTCGCGGCTCAGAGCATCGCCAAGAAGCTCGGGCACCGTGAGGTCGACGAGTACTTTACCGCCGGGCTGTTTCTGGAAGTCGGGCTGCTGGCCCGGGCGCGGGACAACCTGGCTGCCGCAGCGCAAGTGGCCCGGCTACCGGCCATGGATCGCGTGGTCTTCGAGCGCGCCGAGCAAGGTACCGACCACGCCGTGCGCGGCTCCGACCTAGCGAAGGCGTTCATGCTGCCGTCCGAGCTGGTCGAGGCGGTGGCGTTGCATCACGACCCGGTCATGCCCGATGCCCCGCTGGCCAAGGTGGCTTGGGTCGCCGAGCGTGTCGCGGCAGTTTGGGAGGGCGGCGACGTCTCGGCCTCACAAGCCGAGGCGGCGCGGGCAATGGTTGCGCTCGGTATGGCCGATCGCGACGTGGCGGAGATTCTCGAGAAAGTGCCGGGATTGGTCGCCGACGGCGGGCAAGCCTTCGACCGCGAGGTCGGGCCCCAACAAGGTGTGGATCAGCTGCTGCTCGACGTGAGCCGCGGCTTGATCGAGATGAATCAGAGCTACGAGAGCATGGTGCGGCGCCTGGAGACGCTGCTGGCCGAGAAGGAAGAGCTGAGCAACAAGCTCGAAGAGGCCAACAAGGAGCTGATGCGTTTGGCCAGCACCGACGCGCTCACCGGGCTGCCGAACAAGCGCTCGCTGGAGCAGGCCATCGCGCGCGATTTGGCGCGGGCGGATCGCGACAAGACCTGGCTGTCGTTGGTCGTGGTCGATGTCGACCATTTCAAGAAATTCAACGATACCTACGGGCACGCCATTGGTGACGTGGTGTTGCAAGCGGTGGCAAAGACGCTGTCACGCCACTTGCGCGCGGGCGATTTGGCGGGCCGTTACGGCGGTGAAGAGTTCTTGCTCGTGCTGCCGGGCAGCAACATGATCGGCGCGCGCATCGCCGCGGAGCGCATTCGTAAGGCGCTGGAGGCGACGGTGGTCGAGACCGAGCATGGGCCGCTCAAGGTGACGGCCAGTTTTGGTGGTGCGTCCGTGTGCGGGCCTGGCTGCGCCGGCACGCGCGACGCGCTGTTTGCTCGAGCCGACGCGGCCCTCTACGAGGCCAAGCGCGCTGGGCGCAACCGAGTCGTGGTCGCTGATCCTGCTCAAGCGCCTGCCGCCGAGTAGGTTGTCAGCCTCGGCTGTCAGTTTGAGGAGAGCGACAAAGACCTGCTGCTGGCAACTGCCGGCTGACAGCCCTCACGCGAGCAGCTCGGTCTTGGCGACTGGGTAGCCTTCCGGTCGCCTCACGGCGTACGAGAGCGCCAGCACCTCGACCAGGACCGTCCGATAGACGACGTGCACGTCGTCGACGTCGATGTCCTCGGCGTGAGCGTCCAGCGTGGCGTCGATGTGCTCGTGCACGAACGACAGCACGTGCGGCTGCTCCATCGCGATGACGTCGTCGCTGTCGAGCGACTCGGCCGGGTCGGCTCGGCGCAGCTCTTCGTCGAGCGTGAGCAGCTCGTCCGTGGCGGCCAGCTGCTCTTCGGTCACCTCGTCGAGGTGGCTGCCGTGGGCCTTCTCGAAGGCCAGCCAGAGCGTAAGGGCGAGAAAGTAGCCCAGCGCCAGGGCGGTTTCGTCGAGCGGGCGACCTAGCGCCTCCGCCACGTGGCTGGCCAGCGCCGGCTGCGCGCGCTCGAAGCGCTCGAACGCTTCGTCGAGCTGGCTGCGGGCTTCTTCGTCGTCGTCAGCGAGGCCTTCGCGCACGCTTTCTAGCGCGTGCTGCGGCACCCCAGCGTACGAGGGGACCGGGCGAATGGCTGAGCGTCGAACCCACACGGTGTTGTTGAAGGTCTAGCATGCAATATCGAGCCTGGAAACTCGCGCCGATCGTCTTGGCGGTGCTGCATCGTGCGTGTAAGTAGGCAAGCCCCAAGCCACATGCCAACCGACACAGAATCAGGCGAAACGGGCACAACGGCACAGCCGCAAGCTCAGCAGCAGCCAAAGCGGGTGATTTCGCTTGGGCGTGCAATTGCGCTTGGGCTAGCCTGTTTACCCCTGCTGCTGTTTGCGCTTTCTTTTGCGCGCTTTGCCAGCAGCCAGCGTGTGATCGGTGGCCTCACGGTCGCGGGCGTGTCCGTTGGTGGTGTCACGAGCGCGGAGGCCAAACAGCGCCTGGCCGAGCGCGCGCGCTCGCTTGCCGCAGAGCAGCTGCGCGTCGAGCTCGGTGGCAAGACTGCTTCCCTGCCGGTAGCTGACGCCGGACTGGAGCTTTCGGTCGATGCTTCGGTGGCTCGGGCGGTTGGCGTCGCGCGAAGCGGAGGAACCTTTTCGAACGCGTGGCGCTACCTGAGCTCGCTCACGGCGACCGAAGAGCTGCCGGCGGTGGTGCGTATCGATCGCGCGCGCTTCGGCGCGGCGCTGAGCAAGGTGGAAGGCGAGCTGATCGAAGACTTGCCGAAGGCTGGCGGCGTCGTGATCGAAGCGGGCGTGGCGCGCGCCGTGCCCGCCGCGCCGGGCCGAAAAATTGCGGTGGACGCTGCCTTGGCGGCTTGTGGCGGAACCATCGCGCTCGGTCAAACTGGCAAGGCGGTGGCGCTGCAGGCGCAGACGTCGACGCCGGTGCTCGCACGCGGTTCGCTCGAGCGCGCGTTGGCGTTGGCGACGCGCGCGCTGAGCCGGTCGGTTACTTTGGAGGCCGAGGGGCGCCGTTTGGAGCTAGCGCCCGCACAGTTGGGGGGGCTGCTCGTCAGCCGAATTCAGGGCCAAGAGGTCGAGTTGAGCATCGACCCAGCGCGGCTCGAGGCGTGGCTTGCGACCGAGCGGGCGCGACTGGAAGCGCCGGCGCGCGACGCTGGCTTCGAGGTCTCTTCCAACGACGAGGTGCGGGTCGTGCCGGGCGAAGCTGGCGTGCAGCTGCGCGCCGAAGAAGTGACGAAAGCGTTGTGGGCCGCCGTGCAGAGCGACGATCACCGTGGCACGCTGCCGCTGACGCACGAGCCGCTGCCCGCGCGCAGCACCGAGCAAGCCGAGCAGCTCGGCATTCGCAAGCTCGTCGGGTCGTTCACGACCCGGCACCCGTGCTGCCAGTCGCGCGTCGACAACATCCATCGCATCGCCACCTTGCTCGACGGCCTGGTGGTCGAGCCCGGTCAAACCGTGTCGATCAACGCTGTGGTCGGGCCGCGGACGCAGAAAAATGGCTTTGTCCTGGCGCCCAGCATCGAGGACGGCGAAATGGTCGACACGGTAGGCGGAGGTGTCAGCCAATTCGCCACCACCATCTTCAACGCGCTGTTTCACGCCGGTTACGACATCATCGAGCGGCAGCCGCATACCTACTGGTTCCCGCGCTACCCGATGGGGCACGACGCGACGCTCGGGTTTCCACGCCCCGATATCGTGTTCAAGAACGACAGCGCGGCGGGCCTCTTGATCAAGACGAGCTTCACGAAGACGACCATCACCGTCAAATTGTATGGCGACGTCGGCGGGCGTCGCGTGGCTTCGGGTGTTTCGGAGCGACGCGAGATCGTGAAGCCTGCGCTGGAGCTCT
The DNA here is from genome assembly GCA_036261775.1 of Polyangiaceae bacterium. Lineage (GTDB taxonomy): Bacteria > Myxococcota_A > Polyangia > Polyangiales > Polyangiaceae > PMG-095. The sequence continues at coordinate 13,972 of DATAKF010000534.1, forward strand.
TGCCCAACCGCGACGTGCCGCCCGACGAAGAGGAGGTCAAAGAGGGCGGCATGATCGGCTGGAGCGTGATCGCTTCGCGCACCGTGACCTTCGCCGACGGCACCAAGAAGGAAGAGAAGCGGAAGGTGACGTACAAGCCCAAGCCGCGCCGTGTGGAGGTGCACCCGTGCAAGATCCCGAAGGGTGAGCCGGGAGCGACGGGCGAGAAGTGCCCTGAGCCCGAGCTAACCGAAGAGCCGGCGCTCGAGGACCCTACACCGCCGCTGTCTAGCGGGGCGGCACGCGCCGCCCCGCCCCGCTGAAGTGAATTCAGCGGGGCCCCACCCCACGCGGCTCGTCGCCAGGGGGCTCCTCGCGAGCGGCTTGGGGCGACTCTGCCACGCGCGCCCTGAAAATACGGCCGCTGCCGCGCAGGCCGAGCGTGCCGGTCGCCGCCGACACGAAAGCCGAGCCGCCCGGTTGCAGCGTGAGGGGTGGCGTCTGCGCGGCGCCCAGCTCGAATGTGCCTTGGGTGACCAGCCAGATCTCCGGGCCCTCGAGCGCGACGTCCACGCTCGACGAGCCGGATGGGAGCTCGAAATAGGAGAGGCAGAACTCGCGAGCGGGCGTCGCGTAGACGTGCTCGTTCCCATGAACGACGGCGCAGAGCGGCGCGACCTCGAGCGGGCGAAAGTCGAGCACGCGCAAGAGCTCGGTCACGTTGACGTGCTTAGGCGTCAACCCGCCGCGCAGCACGTTGTCGGAGCTAGCCATCAGCTCGACGCCGGTGCCGTCCAAGTAGGCGTGCAGGTTGCCGGCTGGCAAGTAAACGGCTTCGCCGGCCTCGAGCCGAAGCAGGTTCAGGAGTAGCGAGCTGACGACGCCGATGTCGCCCGGATACAGCTCGCCGAGGCGCGCCACCCAGCGCAGCTCATCGGAGAAGCGCGCGCTGCTCCGGCTCTTCTCGCGGCATGCAGCCGTCGTAGCTTCCGCCAGCGCCCGCGCCTGCTCGGCCGGTGCGCGCATCAGCTCGGAGAATGCCTTGGAAATACCGACTTCGTTTGGCTCGTCCGCCAAGAACGCGACGTAAGTAGCAAGCTCCGGCACGCCCAGCTCGGTCAGAAGCTCGAGCGTTTGCGGGACGGGACGAAAGCCGCACAGCGCCCAGAACTCGCCCAGCGCGCAGATCAGCTCGGGCTTGTGATTCTGGTCTTTGTAGTTGCGGTGAGGGGCGTCGAGCGGAATGCCGGCGGCCTCGTCGGCGGCGAAGCCTTCGCGCGCTTGTTGGATGGACGGATGCGCTTGCAGCGACAATGGTGTGCCGGCCGCGAGCACCTTGAGTAAGAACGGGAGCTTGCTGCCGTAGTCGCGCTGCACCTGGGCCCCGAGGTGCTCGGCGGGCGCTGCGTCGATGGCGCTGGCTAGCGTGGCGCCGGTTGCCTTGAGGCGTGACGGGGCGAGCGGGTGCGTACCCATCCACAGCTCGGCCTCGGGGTTGGGGGTGGGGTGCGGGGCGCCGCGGAGCCGTGCCAGCGCGTCGTGAGAACCCCAGGCGTAGGCTTGGATGACGTTTTCGAGCTCGCTGATCATGGCGTCGCCTCTGGCGCGGGTGCGGGTGAGCGCGGAAAAATCAGCGCGTAGGCGTGGGGAGCCCAGCTGAACAGGTATGCCTCCGTGCCGGTGCCGATCTTGGAATAGTGCGGATACCAGGGCAGGGCGCGCCAAGCCTCGGTGTCCTTGATTTGTTCGGGGATCACCAAATCTAGCTCCACGTAGCGGTCACCGGTGGCCTGGGCCAGCTCGGGACCGAACGAAAAATCGGCGCGGCCTTCGCGCGGGACGAGGTCGTTGTGCATGGCGCCTCCGTACGCGACCACCAAGCGCTCCGGCCCGCGCTTGGCCAAGAGCTGGGTGACGTCACGTGCCGTCACGGTCTTGAGCATGACCAGCATTTGCTCGATGTCGGCGGCGCCGGCGCTGGCGATCTTTTGGTACTGCTCGCAGGTGGGGACGAGCGCGTGAGGCATGATGCCTGCAGCTTTGGCCTTGTGGCCCAGCTCGACGAACTCGTTCTGGTTGGTAGCGGCTTGCGGCGCCGTTACTTCGGTCTGCTGCTGAGCGACCTTTTGCTCGACCTTGCCGCAGCTGCCGTTCGCCAACCACAGCTCGATCACCAGGTCGGAGGCGCGGGGCGCCAGGCGCGGCAACAGCCCATCCATGAAGCGGCGCGTGGACGACGCCAGCGCGGGTCCGTCACTCTGAGCGTGCGCTTCGCCGATTGCGAGCACGCGCGGTTGGTCTTGGAGCACGAAATCGAACGCCGACGCGGCCGTGGGAAAGGCCTTGCACGCAAGCTCCCCGCAATCTCGGAAGGTCGACTTCGGCGCAGCCGGCGCCTGCGCAACGGCTACGGGCTTGGCGCTGGAAGAGGAGGCGACGGCTGCGGACGCGCTCGGCACGGGAGCCAACGGGGGCGTCGGCGAGGGGGAGGCGCAAGCCGTACCGACGAGCAGCAGAGAAGACCAGAAGCCGCGTGTCACCATCTCGATACTACACCGAACGGCGCGGCGCGTTGGGTCAGCGCGCAGCCAGCAGCCGCAGCTCGCTCGAGCGCAGCCAAGCGTCGGTGCTGCCCCATTCGACGAGGCAGCGACCGTCACGCCGCTCGCGCACGTAGACGGTCGCGCCCTCGGGCACGCTGGTGGTGTCGGCGCCGCGCTTCGAAGGCAGCTGGCGGCCCTGTTCGTTGGTCAGCTTGGCCTCCGGTACGACCACGACCGCCGGCTGCGAGTTGACCCGAAACTGTTCGGCCGCATAGGCGCCCGTACCAAATACGAGCATCAGCGCGGAGCCGACGCTGATCGCGACCATGCCGGTGAGACGCGCCAACGGCTTTTGCGCCAGGCGCCGTACGACCACACCGAGCGCCACGGCAAACGAGGAGAGCAGGGCTAGCGTCGCCCAGAGCTGCTCAGGCAGCAGCGTCGCGATGGCCCGCGACAGGCGCGGCCGCACCATCACGCTCTCTTGCTGCTTCGATTTGCGGCGCGCGATCTCTGCCTGGACGGCTTCGAGTCCGCGCTCGGCTTGGGCGTCGTCGGGGCGCAAGAGCAGGGCCTCGCTCAACGCGGCAGCGGCTCGCCCCAGATCGCCTGGTTGCGCGCCGCTGCCGTCGGCGCGCGCCAAGTAGGCGGCGGCGCGCAGCAGGCTTGCGTCGGCGTTGGTGACGCCTTGATCGGCCAGAAGCTCCATGCGGTCGATGGCCTCGTTGGGGGTGCCTTTGCTCAGCGCAGCCAGCGCGGCCGCGTAGCTTTGCTCCGAGGTCTCGGCGTGGGCCGTGGAGACCCAGAGGGCAACCAGCGCCGCGTACGCGACCGCAACCAGGGCGGCCTTCATGGTGCTCCCCCCGGGTTGGTGGCCATCTTGCGCTGGCCGAGCTTTTGGCTGATCTCTCGGACTTCTGCGCCAAAGCTCGGCAAATCCAGCGCCTCGCCGGCGAAGCGCAGCTCGTCACAACGAGACAGCAGCCGCGTGGCCTGCTCGGCCAGCTGCGTCGGGATCTCGTGGCGCGTCAACGTGCTGGCTAGCTCGGCCTTCAGCACGCCGCGCGCTTTCAGGCCGGTGGCGCGCTCGATCGCCAGGAACAGCACCTTCTCGGCCGCACTGGCGCTGGCCGCAATGTCGCCCGAGCTCGTCGCGGCGCCGAGGCGCGTGAGGGCCTCGTCGAGCGTTGCCGCGAGCGAGCCGCGACGCTCCGACAGGCGGCGTCGCAGCAGCCGCGTCAGGTCCGAGAGCGCAAATCCGAGCACCGCCGACAGCGGCAGCGCGAACAGCAAGAGCCAGTAGCCGATGCGGCTCGGCAAGTAGATGGTTCGAGCACCCGCGTTCGGGCCCATCTTGCGCGCGGGCTCGAGGAGCTTTGCCAGCTTGGGCCCGCTGCTGGCGGCATTGCTGCCGCTGCTGGCTGCCGGTGCGGGCGCGCTGCCCGTTACTTTGACCTTGCCCAGCGAGGCGCGCGCGATGCCGTAAGCGCGCGCCTTCGCGTCATAATAGGGGAGGGTGATTTCACCCAGGTCGATGTCGCCCGGTCGCGTCAGCTCCACCACGTACGTGAAGGTGCGAAAACCCTGCACTTTGCCGCGGCGCGGCGCAATTTGCTCGACCAGCTGCGGCTCCAAGAAATGCACGCCGTTTTGCTCGGGGACCAGCAGCGTGAACGGCAGGTTGCCGGTACCTTCGAGCTTGGCGATGACCGAGATGCTGCCGTTGATCGGGACTTCTCTTGGCTCCACCTGAGCCTTCAAGGTGTAGTCGCCGACGTCGCCGATGTGATAGCCGGGCGGCCTGCCCTTCAGCGGCGGCTCGACGACCTCGATGGTGAGCGGCGCCGACTTGCGTAGCAGCCCTTGCGGCGAGTTCGAGTAACCGGGCCCCGAAAAGCCGATGCTCATGCTGCCGATCTTCAAGCTGCCAGCCTTGAGCGGGAACAGCGCGTGGTTCGTGAGCTTGCTGACCAGCCAGCGTCGTCCGTCGAGGTCGAAG
>DATAKF010000535.1:0-16652 GCA_036261775.1 Polyangiaceae bacterium
TGCTGCTGGTGCCGGCAGTGTTGTCAGTGTCGCCGTCGTCCGCGCCCTTGACTGTGATGGTTTGCAGCACGTCCCAGTTGTCGGTCGTGAAATCGATGCTGGTGACCGCGATGGTGCCTTCGGCGGGGTTGTTGCTCGAGACTGGGATCGAGACGTCGTCCGTCGGCTTGGAGTTGAGCACCACCGTGAAAGTCGCGGTGCCGCCGGCTTCGCTGGTGGGGCCGCTCGCTACGGAGACGTCGATGCCGGCTACGTCGTCGTCCAGGTTCACGACGTCCACGTCGTCCGCGTTCATGCCGTTGTAGCCGGCGTCTGCGCTCATCGCGGCGCCCGTGCGAATCGTGTAGGTCTGCGGACCGTCCGCGAACTTGTCGTCTTCGCCGTGGACGGTGACGGTCACGGGCGAGTTCCAGTTGTCCTTGGTGAAGCCAACCGAGCTTACCGTCAGCGTGCCCTCGGTCGTCTTGCTGCTGGTCAGCGGGATGGTGACGTTGCCGCTGGGCTGCGACGAGAGCACGATCGTGAAGGTCGTGCTGGTGCCTTTCTCGCTGGTGGAGCCCTTGGCGGCGCTGACCTCGATGCCGGCGCTGTCGTCGTCCAGGTTCGAGAGCTCGATATCGGTCGGGAAGTCGTAGCCCGAGTAGCCCTTGTCGGTGCTGGTCGCTGCGCCCAGCTGCACCTGGTAGGGCTGCGCGCCGTCGGCCATGGCGTCGTCCTCGCCGGTCACGGTCACGGTTTGGGTGCCGTTCCAGTTCGAGCTCGTGAACGTGAGCGTGGCGGGGCTGACGCTGCCCTCGCCGGGGTCCGTGCTGGTGACCGGAATCACCACGTCTGCGGAGGGCTTGGACGTCAGCCTGACCGTGAAGGTGAAGGGCTTGGCGCCCGGCTTCTCACCGGTGGTGCCCTCGGTGGCGCTAACCTCGACTCCTGCGCTGTCGTTGTCGACGTTGGTCAGGTTCACGTCGGCGGGGTTCATGCCGCCATAGCCCTTGTCGGTGCTGGTCGCTGCCCCCAGCACGATCGTGTAGAGCTGGTCGCCGTCGGCCGCAAAGTCGTCGACGCCCGTGACCGTGATGGGCTGGGGCGAAGCGTAGTCGGTCGTGCTGAACACCACCTGCGTGACCGCCAGCGTGCCTTCGGCCGTGTTGCCGCTGCTGAGCGGGATCGTCACTGGCGCAGTAGGCTGCGAGTTCAGCTGGATCGTGAACGACGCCGTGCCGCCGCCCTCGGAGCTCTTGTTCTTGACCACCGTAACGGTGATGCCGGCGCTGTCGTCGTCGGTGTTGTTCAGCGAAACGTCGGGCGCGTCGATGCCCTGATAGCTGGCGTCCTTGCTGGTCGCGCTGCCCACGTCGATGGTGTACGGCTGCGGGCCGTCGGCCACCTTGTCGTCCACGCCAGTGATCGTGATCTTCTGCGGCGCGTTCCAGTTGAGGCTCGTGAACGTGACCGATGCCGGGCTGACCGTGCCTTCTTTGGTGTTGCTGCTGGTCAGCGTGATGGTGACGTCCGCCTTGGGCTCGGAGTTGAGCGCGATGGTGAACGACGCCGTCGTACCGGTCTCTTTGGTGTCACCGGTGATGGCGCTGACCGTGATGCCGGCGCTGTCGTTGTCGACGTTGCTGGCCAGCACGTCGGCGGCGTCGAGGTTCTTGTACAGCGGGTCGTTGCTGGTCGAAGCATCGATGATGACGCTGTAGGGCTGCGGTCCGTCGGCGACCTTGTCGTCGACGCCAGTGACCGTCACCACGTGCGGCGAGTTCCAGTTCATGCTGGTAAACACCAGGCTCGCCGGGCTGACGGTGCCTTCTTTGGTGTTGCTGCTGCGCACCGCGATGGTCACGTCGGCCGTGGGCTGCGAGTTGAGCTGAATCGAGAAGGTGGCGGTGGCGCCGCTTTCTCGCGTGACCAGCCCACCCGCGGGCGAGGTCACGGTAACGCCCGGCGAGTCGTCGTCGACGTTGGTGACGTTCACGTCGGCCGGATCGATCACCGAGTATTTGGTGTCTGGGCTGGTCGCCTTGGCGGTGATGATTCGATAGACCTGGCTACCGTCTGCCACGGCGTCGTTGACGCCCATCACCGTCACCGTCTGAGCGGCGTTCCAGTTTGCGCCCGTGAAGGTGAGCGAGGCCGGGCTGACGGTGCCCTCTTTGGTGTTGCTGCTGGAGAGCCCGATCGTGACGTCCGCGGTCGGCCTCGAGTTGAGGACGATCTGGAAGGTGGCGGTGGCGCCGGTCTCGCGCGTGGTCAGGTTGGCCACGTTGCGCAGCGTGATGCCAGCGCTGTCGTTGTCGGTGTTGGAAGCGTTCAGGTCCGGCGGATCGATGACGCTGTAGTTGGCGTCGGTGCTTTGGGCTTTGCCTAGTACGACGCGGTAGGGCTGGGCGCCGTCGGCGGTGCCGTCGTCTTCCACGCCCTTGACGGTGACGGTCTGCGGCGCGCGCCAGTTGGCCGTCGTGAACTTGAGGCTCGCGGTGCTGACCGTGCCCTCTTTGGTGTTGTTGCTCGAGACTGGGACGCTGACCTCGGTCCCGCTCGCGGGCTGCGAGTTCAGCACCACCGTGAACGTGGCGGTGCCGCCGCTCTCGGTCGTGGTTAGGGTCTGGTTGTTCGGCGTAACGGTGATACCGGCGCTGTCGTCGTCCGTATTTTGCAGGTCGACGTTCGAAGCATCCATGTTCGCGTAGCCCGGGTCATTGCTGACGGCCGGAGCGGTGATGATGCGGTAGGGCTGGCTGCCGTCCTGCATGTCGTCGTTGACGCCCTTCACGGTGACGACCTGCGGCGCGTTGTAGTTGTCCTTCGTGAAGATCAGCTTGGCCGGGTTGACGGTGCCTTCCGTCGTGTCGCTGCTCGTCAGGTCGATGCTCACGTCCATCGTGGGCTGCGAGTTGAGCGCGACCGTGAAGGTGGCGGAGTTGCCGCCCTCGGACGTCTTGAGGCCCGACGCGGCCATTACGGTGATGCCGGCGCTGTCGTCGTCGGTGTTCCACACGCTGACATCGGTCTCGAGGAGCACCGCGTAGGCGCCGTCGGCGCTCTCGGCTTTCGGCGTCACCGCGACCGTGTAGGTCTGCATGCCGTCCGCGACTTCGTCGTTCACGCCAGTGACGGTCACTTCCTGCGGCGCGTTCCAGTTCACCTCGGTGAACGTCAACAGCGCAGGCGACACCACGCCCTCTTCCGGGCGGTTGCTGGTCACGTCCAGCAACACGTCGCCCCGCGGCTTGGATGCGAGCGCGACCGTGAACGTGGCGCTCTCGCCCTTTTCGGTCGTGGTCAGGCCCAGCGTAGGCGTCACGACCAAGCCTGGGCTGTCGTCGTCGATGTTGGTGATCTCGGCGTCCGGGCCGTCGAAGTCGCGGTACCCTTCGTCGTCGCTTTGGGCAGGCGCCGTCAGGATCAGGTACGGCTGGTTGCCGTCGGCGCGCGTGTCGTCGACGCCCGTGACCGTCACTACCTGGGGCGCCATCCAGTTGAGCGGCGTGAACACGACGCGCTCGGGCATCACCGTGCCTTCGGCGGGGACGCTGCTGGAAAGTACGATCGACACGTCTTTGGTCGGCGGCGAATTGAGCGCGATGCCGAACGTCGTCATGGCGCCGTTCTCGAACGTGAGCAGGCCGGTGCCGGGCGTCAGCATCACGCCGGCGGTGTCGTTGTCTTGGTTGGTGACGCTGACGTCGTCGGGGTCGAGCCTGTCGTAGGCGCCGTCGGTGCTGACGGCGGCTCCCGTGAGCACCTTGTACGACTGCGCCTTGTCGGCGGCTTCGTCGTTGACGCCCGTCACTGTCACGACTTGCGGCGCCATCCAATTGAGCGCCGTGAAGGTCAGCGAAGGCGGGCTGACTGCGCCTTCTTCAGGCCGATCGGTGCTCAGCGGAATCGTCACGTCGGCCGTAGGAGCGTGCGTCAGCACGACCGTAAAGGTGGCTTCGCCGCCCGACTCGGTCGTGACCAGGCCGCTGATCGGCGTCACCAAGAAGCCCGCGGTCTCGTCGTCGACGTTCTTCAGCTCGGGATCGATCGGATCGACGCCGTTGTAGTGTTTGTCCTGGCTGGCCGCGGGTGACGTCTTGATGAAGTAGGTCTGCGTCTTGTCCTCGAGCGTGTCGTCGACGCCCGTGACCTGCACCGTCTGCGGTGCGGCGTAGTTGTCGGGCGTGAACGACACGCTGATCGGGTTGACCTTACCTTCGAGCTCGTTGCTGCTGGACAGCGCGATGACCACGTTGTCGGTCGGCGGCACCTTCAGCGCGATGGTGAAGGTGGCCTTGGCGCCCTGCTCGGTGGTGATCAGTCCGTCGGGCGGCATGATCACGATGTCGCCCTGCTCGCCGCTCTTGCCACCAGAGCCTGAGCCAGCCTGCCCGCCGTTCGGGTCGTAGGTGAAGTCACCGAGCAGACTGGTACAGCCCCCGAGCGCAATGGCCGAGAGCGCCAGCAGTGCTTTGAGCGTTCGCGTCATAGTGAACATGTCAGAACGTTCCTCCCACGCCAGCGCCGCCGACGCTGACGAAGGGTGTCCAACTGAAGTCCGAACGCTTCGGCGACTGTCGCCGACTCGCGCGGTTGTCGGTTTGATTGGGTTGTTGCACCAGGCTCTGCGGCTTCACGAGCAGCAGCACCACGCCTGCGCCCGCGAACACGCCACCAGCAACGAAGCCGATGGTCGAGACGGTCCCGAGCGTGTGGTAGTTGTCGAGATCGCCCCTGTAGCGGTCGTCACATTTGCCGTTCGGACAGTCGGTAGCCAGCTGGTTGTGCTTGGTCATGGCCAAGATGCCGGTCACGCTGCCGAGCACGATGCCGGCGCCACCCAGCGCCAACGCGCTGATGGTGACTGGCTTGCGCCAGGGCGGATCGACGACGGTCGCGACCGACACCTTGCCGGTCTCTTCCTCGTCTTTGGGCGCTGCATCGGGCGGGGCGTCTTCCAGTTCGAAAGCGATATTTACTGACTCGCCCTCTTGGAGCGAGATGGTCTTCTTTGCCGTGTAGTAGCCCTGGGCCATGGCCCGGATCTCGTGGCGCCCTGGATCCGCCGGGCGCTTTACGCCGAGCGAGGCTTCGGCGATCGGCGCGCCGTCGATGGTCACGCGTGGATGAGCGGGGCCCGTGACGGTGATGGTGATCCACGGCAGGCGCGGCGTGATGGGGCTGATCTCTGCCTTGGCGTCGGCGAGTGCCTTGACCCACGGGGCCGGCGCGTCGGCCGCCACGCCTTCGCGAATGATCCGGCTGTACGTCTCGTGCGCGTCAACCAGCCGGCCGAGGCCCACCTGCGCGCGCGCCAAGTCACGTAGCAACGTGGGCGCGTGTACCAGCGCGAGCGCACGGCTGAAGCGGTCGGCCGCGGTCGAGTAGTCCTTGTCCCGTAGAGCAATGTAGCCCTCTTGCGCGAGGGTACGCGCCGTCGCGCGATCGGCCGAGCTCGGCTCCGTCGCCGCTGCGGCGGTGGCTTGCGCGCGCGCGTCTGTCGCGAACGAAGGGACAGCGCTCGCGGCCAGCACGAGCGACAAAGTGGATAAGAGGGATTTGGGATGCCCCACCCCCGGGGCTTAAAACCGCGAGGGGCCGAGCGCAAACGATTATCAACGGAATCGAGCCGAATTTGGCTGCATGGCGGAATGGCGTGCGTGCCTTCCCCTAGTCAATTCATGCGGTGCCTGGCGAGCTGACTGGCCCCTCGCCGACACAGTAGGGGCGTTCGTGTCAGCACTGCCACTGGCGCTTCGCACCTGGCGTCACCAGGTAGCCGCACCATGACGTTCACCCGAACTTCGTTCATTTGCGCCCTGATCTTGGTTGGTTGTGCGGGCGCCCAGCCCGAGCCGAACCTCGGCGCCTCGTCGGCACCGTCAGCTGCGCCCGCGGCCGCAACCGAAGCCAGTACCACGCCAGTGAGGGCGCCAGCCCAGACCGTGGTAGCCGCAGCGGATCGCAGCGACGCTGATCGCGCGCTCGACGCCGGCCGCAGGCCCGCCGAGCTGTTGGCCTTCACGGGCGTGGCCCCGGGCATGCGGGTCGCCGATCTGGCGGCCGGCAGGGGCTACACGGCGGAGCTGCTGGCTCGCGCGGTCGGCGAAACCGGCGCGGTCTACGGCCAGAACACCAAGTTCATTCTGGGCTTCGCCGAACAAGAATGGAGCGCGCGTCTGGCCCTTCCGGTCATGAAGAACGTGGTTCGCGTCGACACGGAGTTCGACGAGCCGCTACCGCCCAACGTCAAGGAGCTCGACCTCGTTACCCTGGTGCTCTTCTATCACGACACCGTGTGGCTCAAGACCGATCGCCCACGCATGAACAAGAACATCTTCGGTGCGCTCAAGTCGGGCGGCTCGTTCGTGGTCGTCGATCACAGCTCCAAGCCCGGAGAAGGGTTGACGGTCGTGCAGACGCTGCACCGCATCGAGGAGTCCGTGGTCAAGGCCGAGGTCGAAGCAGCCGGCTTCGTGCTCGACGCCGAAGCCGACTTCTTGCGCGACCCATCGGACACGCGCGACTGGAGCGCCAGCCCACGGACTGCTGGCGAGCGTCGCGGCCACAGCGACCGCTTCGCGCTGCGCTTCAAGAAGCCCTAAAGTCGCGGGCTCGCCAGGCCTACCCAAGCTGGACTATGCTTGGGCGCCTCGCTCATGAACGAACGGACGCTGCTCGCGTTGGGGCTCTTGCTGGGGGTCGGCTCTGGTAAGCCGCCCGAGGAATGGCTGAAGGGCGCCCACGGCTACCTGCGCGAGAAGCAGCACGAAGACCCGATGAACGCGTTGGCGGCGTCGGTGCTGGTCGGGGCGGCTGCGTTCTATGCCGCCGAGCGCGAGCACAACCCGAAGGTGAACTCGTTCTACGACGCGCTCGTGTACGTCTCGACGAACCTATCCGTCGGCTACTCGGACATCTTCGCCAAGACCGAAGCCGGCAAGGCCATCGCCACGACGCTCATGACCTACGGCCCGGCGTTGGCAGCGCGCGCTTTCGACGTACCCAACGAGGCTCGAGAGCGCGCGGCTGAGGGCGAGCGCTCCGAGGCGGCGCTGCGGGACATCGCCAGCAAGCTCGAGCTGATTTTGCAAGAGATGCAGAGCCAACGCGGCGTGGCGGCCCCGAATGCATGAAGTCCTAGTCCTGGCGCTGTCGTTTCCCAGTGTCGTGTACACGGTGCTCTTGGGCGTCGTGCTCATCTACTGGGCGTTCGTGATGGTCGGCGTCATCCACATCGGCGAAGGCTCCGAGGGTGCGCTCGAAGGGCACGTTGACGGCGCGGCCAAAGGCTTGATGGAAGGCGCGACCAAGGGCTTGATGGAGGGTGCGGTCGACCAAGTGAGCGCGCACGTCGACGTGGGCGACGTCGGCGGCGACGGAGATTTCGGTGACGTGGACGTCGACGAAGGCGGCAGCGCCCTGGCCGCCATCATGAGCGCGTTGCACCTGCGCTCCGTGCCTGCGACCGTGATTTTGAGCCTGATTGTTACGTTTGCCTGGCTGTGCAGCGTGGTGGCCATGCAGGTCGTGACGCGCCTGTTGCCCGCGCTCACGGGGCCGCTCTTGTCCGTCGGTGTGTTCTTGGCGTCGTTCGTGCTGGCGTTGCCGCTCACGTCAATCGCCGCGCGCCCGCTGGCCAAGGTGTTTGCTCCCAAGCGCGCGCCCGTCAAATCCGACTTCATCGGTCGCACCTGCACGGTGCGCACCGGACAGGTCAGCAGCAAATTCGGCGAAGCTACTCTGCAAGACGGCGGCGCCGGCCTGGTGCTGCGCGTGCGCGTCGAAGACGGCAAGCAGCTGGGCCGCGGCGAACAAGCGCTAATCGTCGACTACGACGCCGAGCGCGAGACGTACCTGGTCGAGCCGATGCGCGACGTGATGAGCGACCGCAAATAGCTCCCTCGCTCGAGGGGCGGATTCCATCCTGCCGGAAGGTTGCAGCGCAACGCAAAGGCGCGGCGCCCCAATGTCGCTTCTCTGGACCGATCGCCGAAGCGTGTGCGACTGCAACGGGCGACCCAGGACCCGGGTCCCCGGCACAGCCGGTGGCGCGCCGCGAGGCGAACAGGTAGGAAAAATCACCGCTATGGCCAGCCGTGTTCGCGCCCCGCTCTCGCTCGTGCCAAGTCCGGCACGGGGCGCGACGACCGACGCTGAGCTCGCGCTGGCCTTGGCCGCGGACCAGCCGTGGGCGGTGGGCGAGCTGTGGCACCGCTTTGCTCCCATGGTGCTCACGCTGGCCGAACGCGCGCTCGGGTCGCGCAGCGACGCCGAGGACCTGGCACAGGAGGTGTTCTGTCGCGCGTGCCAGCACGCTTCCTCGCTCCGCGATCCGAGCAGCTTGCGGAGCTTCGTCTACTCGATCGCCATTCGAGTCTTGAAGACCTCGCTTCGCTACCGTCGGCTGCGAAACTGGCTGTCTTTTCAGCAACCCGAGACCCTAGCGGACGTCAGTCACTGGACGTTGGACGTCGAGTCACGCGATTTGCTGAAGAAGTTCTACGCGCTCCTGGATCGCCTGCCAGCGCGCGACAGGGTCGTGTTCGTTCTGCGCCGCGTCGAGTCGATGACCATCGAAGAAATCGCGACGCTGATGGAGATCTCGGAGTCGACCGTCAAGCGCTCGCTCAATCAGGCTTCGCGTCGACTGTCACGCTGGGTAGAGATGGAACCGGCGCTCGCCGAGCTCGCGGCCGGCAACTTTGGGGGCAAGCATGAGCAGTAGCGAGCCGCGCGACTCACGCGCGCTCACTCGACTGGTCGAGTTGCTGCGCCGCGGCCCAGACACGCCGACGCCCACCGAGCTCGACCGCGGGCTCGCGGGGGTCCGCGCCAGGTTGTCGGCGCGAAAGGCTCCCCGCGGCGGTCGGCGCAGGCTGGCGTGGGGCGTCGGGCTCGCCGCTTCCTGCTTGGTGTTGGCGCTCGTTGTGGCCTTCGGCCTACGCCGCGACCCGCCAGCGTCCGAGCGGGTCATCGCGGTCAGTCGCGTCGAGGGCGGGCGGCTGATCCAAGGGGGGTACCTCTCCGAATCGGGCGCGCAAGGCATTCAGGTCTTCTTCGACGAGGGCAGCCGCTGCGCGCTCACACCGGGCGGTCGCGGGCGGCTCCGCGTCGAGCCAACGGCGGGCGTGCGCTTGGTGCTCGAGCGCGGCTCGGCGTCCCTGCAAATCACGCCCACGCGGGAGCCGCGCTGGTCCGTGGAGTCGGGGCCGTTTCTGGTGACCGTCAAAGGCACTGATTTCACGGTCGGCTGGGACCCGACGAGCGAGCGCTTCGAGCTCACGCTCCGGCGAGGCCGTGTCGTGGTGAGCGGCCCCGTCGTCGGCGACGACTTCGTCGTTCGTCCCGGGCAGAAGCTGAGCGTGAGCTTGCCGAAGGCCGAGACGATCATCACGGAGGTGCCACCCGCCGGGTCGGCGGCGCCGACGGCTCCGAGCGCCACGCCGCCGGTCGACGCCTCCGCTTCGGCGGCGCCGACGCCGCCTGAAGTCGCACGCAGCGGCAGCGCGCCCGCGCCATCGTCGACGGCAGCGGCCGCGGCGACCACTGGTCTGCCGCTACGGCCTTGGCGCGAGGCCTTGGCCAACGGCGAGTGGGACCGCATCGTGGCCGAGGCCGAGCGCGCTGGCATCGACGCAACGCTGCAAACGGCAGCGCCCGACGATCTCATCGCGCTGGCCGATGCCGCGCGCTACCGGCGCAGGCTCGACCTGGCGCAAGCAGCGCTGCTGGCCCACCGGCGGCGGTTTCCGAGCTCGGCCCGCGCCGCGGAGGCCATCTTCTTGCTGGGGCGCGTCGCCGAGCTACAGGTCGCGGGGCGAGCCAACGCGCTCATGCGCTACGACGAATACTTGGCGCGCGCCCCCAACGGCACCTACGCGGCGGAAGCCCTCGGTAGAAAAATGACGCTCCTGAACGACATCGGCGGAGCGGCCAAGGCACGCCCCATCGCGGAGGCCTACCTGCGTCGCTTTCCGGACGGCAGCTACGCGGGAGCCGCGCGTGCGCTGCTGAGTGTCACAGAGTGACCCGTGTGAGCCCAGCGCGTCGTCTCGCGTCCAGCGCTTCCGCCGTTGCTCTCGCGGCGCTGCTCTCGTTCTGCCTCGCGCTGTCCTGGGCATCCGTCGCGCGCGCCGCGACAGTCGCCATCTTGAGCGGGGCTCATTCGTCGGCTGCTGTCGCGGAGGCCAATAACCGCCTGCGTGGTGAGCTGTCCTCCCTCAGGCTCGCCATCCTGCTGCTGCAGCGACCGGCGCTCGACGAGCTCGGCGACGTCGACGCGCAAGCTTGGCTCGAGCGCACCGCAGAAGCGCGCGGTATCGACGCCGCGCTCGAAGTGCTCGGCGAATCCGCGCCCGAAGCCGTCGATGTTTGGATCTTCCAGCGCTCACCGCGGCGGTCACAGGTCGCGCGAGTCGAGCTCGAGGCCGACACGCCAAACCGGGCGGGGGCGCTCGCGATTCGCGCCATCGAGGTGCTGCGGTCTTACCTGCTCGAGGCCGACTTGGCGGCCAAGGGCCGCGCGCGCCAGCCAGCGAGCGCCACGGCCGCCCGCCGTGAGAGCCGCTTCGGGCTCGAGCTGGGCGCCGGGCTGCTGACGGGGCTCGACGGGGTGGGCCCAGCCATTCTCCCCGTGCTGCGCTCCGACTGGCGGCTACACCCCTGGCTCGTCCTGCAGGCAACGGGGTCGGCCTTCGGCACTCGGCCCGAGCTGCGCGCCACGGCTGGTACGGTACGAGTCGCGCAGGGCTATGGCGCCTTGGGGTTTTGCTACTGCCCGGCGTCGCACGCGCCGCTGACTCCGTACTTGTCGCTCGCGGCCGGCGTGTCGCGCACTTCGCTCGAGGGCCTGGCTGACTATCCCGCTCGGGGGCATGCGGTGGACCATTGGTCACTCCTGTTCGATGCAGGGCTCGGCGCCCGCTTGCGCCTTGGGGGTCGGTACTACTCGACGCTCACCGGGCACTTGCAGTTGGCCCAGCCTCACGTTGCCATTCACGCCGTCGACCAAGAGCTCGGCAGCGCCGGCCGTCCAAACCTCGTCACCAACCTAATGATCGGTGCATGGCTGTGACTTCCCGTCGGCTGCTCGTCGCAGCGTTGCTCAGCGTCGGCTGCTCGCGCGTCGAGCTTTACCCCATCACGCGTGAAAGCAGCGTCACTGGCGGCGCCAGTGCCACCGCCGGGTCCGGCAGCGGCGAATCGGGTGACGCCGGCAGTGGCGGGGCGGCCTTGCCTGCTGGCTGTGGGTCAACGGTGCGCGCGCCCGGCGACTGGCCCGAAACGCTGCTCGTCGACGGTGTCAGCCGAAACTACGTCTTGCACGTCCCGCCGTCGTACGACGGCTCGAGCCCGGCTCCACTGGTCGTCGACTTTCACGGCATTGGCGACACGGGCGCGAGTGAGCGCCGAAGCTCGCCCTATCCCAGCGCGCTCGATGCGGAGGGCGTCATCATGGCGTTTCCGGATGGTCTTCGAGGCCCGGCTGGTACCGGTTGGAACGTCGGCCCCTGCTGCGTCGCGGACGTCGACGACGTCGCGTTCGCGCGCGCGCTGGTGGCGCACGTTCAAACGCTGACTTGCGTGGACGCGGCGCGCGTTTACGCGGTGGGGGTGCTCACGGGCGGCGGCATGGCTCACTACCTGGGCTGCCATGCCGCGGACATCTTTGCCGCGGTGGCGCCGGCGGCCTTCGACCTGCTCGAAGAGAACGTTGCCGACTGCCTGCCGTCGCGGCCCATCAGCGTCATTTCCTTCCGCAGCACGGCCGACTCGCGGGTTCCCTACGAGGGCGGCGCGTCGTCGCTCGTACCCGGCTTGCCGCTCACCTTCCTCGGCGCCCAGGCCACGTTCGCCGAATGGGCCAAAATCGACGGCTGTGTCGGCGACCCTTCGCCGGTGGACGCCAGCGGCTGCGCCGCCTACTCGGGGTGCGCGGGCGGCGCCGAGGTGGTGCTGTGCACGAGCGACGGGCAAGACCAGTACGGTGATCCCACTCTCGCCTGGCCGAGGCTGCGCGGTCACTCACTCTGAAGGCAATTCTCGCTGTACGGTGAGTGGCTCGAGTAACAAAGGCGCTGCAAGACCACGGGTCGCGGTACTCGGCTAGCGTCAGCCGCCGGCGTGCAGTTATGCTGCGAGCATGCGTCTACGCTCGTTTGCCGGCTTGTTTTGTTCGTCGTTCACCATCGCCGTCATGGTGCTTGCTGCCTGTGGTAGCGAAGACCAAAAGAAGAAGAACAACGACAGCAAGTACGACGCCGGCGGAGACGGCGGTACCGGAGCATCTGGCGGAGAGGGCCCTTTGCCACGCGCCGGCAACGGCGGGTCACTCGGCGAAGGCGGTGACGGTACGGGACAGGGCGGTACGGCTGGTACGGCGCCCACCGCGGGCTCGAGCTCCGCCACAGGTGGCGCGGGCGGAGCGACGGGTGAAGGTGGGGCCGGTGGCGATGGCACCGCCGTCCCGTTCAACGGTCTCTACGTTGGCCCCGATGGGAGTGACACCGCGGACGGCACGCTCGACGCGCCGTTCAAGACGCTTGCTCATGCTGCGAGCTTGGCCGTCGCGGGCGACACGATCGTCTTCCTTCCAGGCGACTACACGCTCACGCCGCCAGCGGTCACGATACCGGCCGGCGTGAACCTGATGGCGCAGTCTTCCGGCGAGTCTTTCCTCAGCGGCACAGGGGCGCTCCTCACGCTGCAAGGCGACACGCGCATCACCGGCCTCGATATCGAGAATTTCTCGACGCCCATCACGTTCGCAGGCGCCGCCGCGGCCTCCGGCACCGTCACCATCGAAGACACGCGTTTCGAGAGCTGCTCACAGTCGTGCCTCACCCTCCCGGGCGCATCGAAAGCCGTGGTGATCGGCGACGGCAACGCCGTGCTCGCCAACGGCGGCGGCGCCTTCGCCATCTTGAGCGAAACCGCGTCGCTCAGCGTCACCGAGGGCGTTTTGCAGAACTTCCAGGCGGGCGGGATCATCCGCGCCGACGACGAGAGCACCGTGTTCCTGACGGACATCACCGTCGACGGCGGCACTGGCATCGTCCTGACCTTGCGAGGTGACTCGAAGGGGGTCGTCGATGGCGCCACGATCACGACCCTTTCGGCGTCGTTGCTTCAGCAGTTCGAGAGCAGCGAGCTCACCGTCACGGGCTCCGACCTATCCATGAGGGGCGGTACGCCGTTCAACTGCATCACCACCGCGGTTACGAGCAAGCTCACCGTCGAAGACTCCAAGCTTCACGACTGCGGTACCGGCATCAAGAGCGGCCCGCCCCTCGAGCTGACGGTCACCGACACGGAGTTCTACAACCTCGACTTTGGAGCCGAGATGAATCCTGGTGGCGGTGCGGTCGCAGAGTCCACCATCCTGATCGAGGGTTGCAACCTCCACGACATTTCCTACTCCGCGCTGCGACTCGGCGGCTCCACGACCAAGCTAAACGTGAAGATGCGTGACACTTTGGTGGACGTATCAACGCAGGCCAATTGGGGTGGCGTCATCCTCTCCGGAACCAACGCCTCGCAGGTCGACCTGGGCACGCTGGCTGAGCCCGGCGGCAACACCTTTTTGCAGCGCAACACGACCGCTCAGCACACGGCGTTGCAGGTCGCTCTGACAGCCGTCACCGTCTATGCGGTCGGCAACACGTGGACGCCCCTCGAGCAGAGCGCCGACGTAGACGGGCACTATGCCGTCGTGACGGGCAAATTCTTGGACATCACCGCTGCCGTCAACAACGGGCGCAACTACACCAAGCCTCAGCCCACGACGACGCTAAGGCTGGCGCAGATCCCGTGAATAGCGCAGTCGAACAAATGCGCTGAGCCGGCACTTGGTTCTTTTGTGAACCGTTCTCGTTGCGCCGGGCGGTCTGCACGAACGGGAAGCGCATGCCGCGCTTCGCTTGGGCTGAGGCTCAGCGAAAGCTGGGTCGAAGCTCCATCGGAGTCAGACCGAATGAAGATTGTGTACTTAACCATGCTGGCGCAGCCTCTGGGCCTTCTTGGCATCGCCGTGGGCAGCCTTGGGTGCTCCGACGGCGGCTCGGGCGACGTGCCCGTCAACGCAGGCGGCGGTGTCGGGGGAACCGCGGGGTTGCCCGCAGCGGGCGGCCAGGTTGCGACTGGCGGTGCCACAGCGGCAGGCGCGCCGGGTACAGGTGGTGCTGCAGCTGGCTCAGCGACAGGGGGCTCGGCTGGCATGGCAACGGGCATGGCCGGCGCTAGCTCTGGTGGTTCTGGCGTCGCCGGCGCCAGCGTCGGCGGTTCGGGCAGCGGTGGCTCCAGCGCGGGAGCGGGGAGCGGTGGCGGCAGCGGCACGTGCACCGCGTCGAAGGCCACGGGCAAGACCGTTTCGGGCAGCGGTCCTCACGAAGTGGTGATCGAGACCAACTCCGAAAATGGGATCAAGTGCGGCACCATCTTCAGGCCCAAAGATCTCCAAGGAGCCGCCAAGTACCCGATCCTCGTTTGGGGAGAGGGAGGCTGTTCGCAAAACGGTCTCTCGAACCAGGCAGCGATGGGAGAAATCGCCTCGTGGGGATACTTCATCGTCGCTGACGGTACGCCGGGCGGCACGAACGCCTGCCAAGGCGGCCAGAATGGCAAGGCCTTCCTCGACTACATCACGTGGGCTATCGCCGAAAATGCCAAGCCCTGCAGCGCGTACTATCAAAGCCTCGAAACGACGAAGATCGCCGCCGATGGCTTTTCCTGCGGAGGATTGATGGCCGAGAACGTCTCGGGAGACCCTCGCTTCACTGCCATCGGCATCACCAGCAGCGGCCTGATGGGCTCCAACGCTGGCCTCTATGACAAGATTCACACGCCGTTCAAGATCATGAACGGTGGCCCGGACGATATTGCCTACGAGAATGGGCTGAGGGACTACGAGGAGATCAGCTCGCGCGGCAAGCCGATCCTGTATTTCTCGAAGACGAGCGCAGGTCACGGCGGCGATCTCGGTCAAGCCAGAGGCGACTTCAATCGCGTGAACCTGGCCTGGCTGAACTGGCAGCTCAAGGGCGACCAGGGAGCCACCGGGAAGGGCTTCCTCTCGGGTTCTACGTGCGGCTTCTGCACCGATAGCGGCTGGGACTACAAGTCGGCGAACGTGCAGTAGCCCACCGTGACGGGTTAGGTCGAAGGCCGCTTACGACACCTGTCTCGTCGGCTTTGCTAGCCGGCTTCAGCGTCGAGGGGTGGGGGACCGCATCCAGCGTGCCCCGAAGTGATTGCTAAAAGACGAGAAGCTCGCCTTCGCTCGCTTGCAGGGCGCGTTCCTCACTGAGCTGAAAGTCCTTCTCCACTTCGACTTCGAGCCAGACCAATACCCTGCCAGCCTTGCTTTCGAACACAACGGGCTCCACGTTGGTGCGCGGTAAGGGCGACACCTTTACACCCCGCAGGACCACGGGCGTGCTCAGCGCGATGGTGGCGCCGCGGGCCATCAGCTTGGCCTTGAGGCGGCCAACCAGCTGGTTGGCCAGCTCCCCCACCCAGTCGCGAGTGGCTGCTCCCTCGGGCGCAGCTGCTTCGATCGTGCCTTGTGGCGCGGCGAGCAGGCAAGTGCCGCGCACGTGGTCGCCTACGAAGCCCATGACGCCGGACAACATGACCTCGTCTGTTTCGGTCCAGCCCAGGGCGGGGCGGAGCTCGACCCCGTACGCCTGCAGCAACTCGGTGCAGGCGGCGCCAGCGAGGGCTTGGATGGCTTGAGTCGCTTCTGAGCGTTCGACGAACATGGCACCGCCTCTCAGCGCACCAGCCTGTTGGTCGCCATCAGCAGCATCTCGGGTTTGACCGGCTTGATGAACCAGCCCTTGGCGCCGGCCGCCTTGGCCCGGTCAATCAGACGGTCGTCTGCCTCGGTGGTCATCAGCAGGACCGGGATGTCGCTGGTGGTTTGATTTTGGTGCAGGCGCTCCAGCATGTCGAGGCCGTTCATGACTGGCATGTTCACGTCGAGGATCACCAAAGATACGTCAGGGTTGTTGAGGGCCGCGGCGAGCCCCTCCGCGCCGTCGCGGGCTTCGAGTACCGAAAAGCCGGCTTGATCGAGGGCTCGGCGCACTTCGAGTCGAATGGTTTCAGAGTCGTCTACGACGAGTACCTTCTTCATCACGTCCTCCTGCACGGGCTGGAGCGTCTTCCGACGCGTGGTGTTGGGCCTACAGGCAACTCTCGGAAATGCGCCGCGTCTCCGCGCGGGGGCGCCGCGGCAGCTGGCTCAGAACGCCTCCGGCAGGTAGTCTGATGCGTTCTTGCTGTCGAACACGCGGTCGACGTTGAACACCTTGAGCGGCACATCGTCGCCCTTCGCGTACGCTTCCATAGTGTCGTATGCGATCGGGCCGAACTTCGGGTTGCACTCGATGACGGCGGCGATCTTGCCGTCCATGATGTACTGCGTGGCCTTGGCCGTGCCGTCGATCGAGATGATCGTGATGTCTTCACCCGGCGTGCTGAGAAAGAAGGGCTTCGACGAGCGAATTGCCTCCGAGGACCGCATCAACATCGTGGCGTCGGAGAGCGCTGACTTCAACGAAGACAAGGCCTACGAAGCGACGCTGCGCTTGCTCAAGCAACACCCGACGGCAAACGTGATCTACTCGCACAACGACGGCATGTCTTTCGGCGTGGTGACCGCGCTC
>DATAKF010000536.1:0-27662 GCA_036261775.1 Polyangiaceae bacterium
CGGTGATGCGCGCGCTCTTGGCCGGCAAGACCGCGCTGGTACCGAGGATGGTGATGGGCAAGATGCGACAACCGCTCTGTAGCGCCAGGTGAAATCCGCCCTTGCGAAACGGGCCCAGCTTGCCGTCTTTGCTGCGCGTGCCTTCCGGCGCGATCCAAATCGAGGTGCCGGTCTGCAGGATACTGGCCGAGGCCAGCAAGGTCTCGCGTGAGCGCTCACGGCTCTGCCTATCGAGCGCGATGAAGCCAGCGCGGTGCATGGCGCGCCCCCACAGCGGTACGCGAAACAGCTCCTGTTTTGCCACCATGCGGATGCGGCGATCGAGCGCCTGGTAGATGACCGGAACGTCGTAGAGCGACTGGTGATTGGACATCAACACGAAGCTCTCGCCCGCCGTCGCGTGCTCGCCCCCCTGCACCGTGAGCTGGATGCTGGCGCGCTCGATGATGGCGCGCGACCACTGCGCGAGCCGCCGGTCACAAGCCTCCGGAGTGAGGGAGCCGCGCATGCCTTGCCAAATCGTAGGCACGCTGATGCGCAGCGTCTGCCAGATGGCGTGAGCGATGTGCGGCGCCGTCACCCGGCTATTCTGCCCGAGGCTTGCCCGGTTTGCTCTTGGGGCGCGCGGCGGGCGCGGGCGGCGGCTCTTCGCCGGGCATGAAGCTGTTCGAGAACAGCAGCCGGCGCTCGGAGGGCGGCTTTTTGGCGCCCGGTGCCGGGAAGGCCTGCGTCACGTAGTAGGCCTCGAAAGAAGCCAGCTCGTCTGCGGGGCGATCGGTCAATTTGTGGTGATTCATTACGAAATCACGCACGCCATTCCAGTAAGCCCGAAATCGGTCCTCCGCGATGCGGATGTGAAAGTAGCCCCAGATCAGGTTGGTGCGCGGCGCGCCCGGCGGCTGCACCTCGAACACTGGCTCACGCCCCGTGAGCGGATCGAAGCGCCGACCGTCTTTGGTGCGGCCGTCGATCACCAGGCGGCCGTCGCTGCGCGGCGGCTCTGGCGCGAACATGCTCCAGCCCTGAAAGATGCGCGGATACGTGATGATGGCCGCGAACAGCGCCGGGCGCCCATGAGGCTTCAACGCGCGTGGGACGCTCTGGTTCTCGAGCAGGACCTGGGTCGCGCACGCGACTAGCACCAGCAGCACCAACCCCTCGCGCAGGCTGGCGAACAGCCGCGCTACCACCAGCCGGGCCGCGCTCGGCTCCGGCGCGATCGCGTCACCTTCGAGCGGCAAGCCTTCGAGCCCAAAGTCTAGGTCGAGCTCTCGAGGTGCCTGCACCAGTTGATTCAAGCGCTTGGTGACTCGCTTGCGCACGAACGGTGCGAGGAGCTGCAGGGGCCGACGCCCGCACCACAGAGCGTCCGCGACGGCCAGCAAGGCATCCCAGCCCCCGACCGATTTTTCACCCTCCACGCTGACGCAAAAGCTCTTTTGGGCCTTCTTCGGCGACGCTTCGTCCAAAGCTCGAAAGGTCACCAGACCAAGTCCATCCAGGCGCTTGATCGCGCGACACAAGAGCAGCGAGCCCCCCACCTGCGGATCGAAATGCACGACGCAAGCCGTCCTGGCGCGCGACCAACGCCGGCTGGCCCACCGCCAGGCTTCGGGCGGGATCAGCGCCACGAACGCCAGCGGCATGGCCCAAGAGAACGAGCCGAGCTGCAGCACCGAGTCGATCGACAAGTGCAGCAGCGCGACCAGCCCAAACGCCACCATGCGAGTCACGTGCGTGCGCCAGGGCAAAAGGAGCAGCACCGGCACGCTGCCTTCAATCAGCAACGTGCCGTACGTCAAGAGCTTGATCACGCCGAGCGGCAGGACGCCGCGCAGCCAAGCCCCGAGCCAGGTCACCAGCCGGTTTTGCTGCAAGAAGTAGTGAACGGCGGTGCCATCTCGCCAGGGAGCGCCGTTTTTGTGCAGCGTGTTGAAGAAGTAGATGACCGCCCACTGCAAGATCAGCGCGGTGACGGCAAGCGTCACCACCGGGCGCGTGTCGCGCGCCGGCAGCAGGCGTTCGTTGAAGGCCGTCTCCGTCGTTTCGCTGCGAGCGCGCATCGACGCTACGAACGCATCGACGCTGAAGCGCCGCCCGAGCGGCAAAAACGCGCTCCAAACCAGCAAAATGTCGAGCACGACCGAGCCGCCGTTCTCGATCAAGATGTTGCGGCTGTTCAAGCTGGTCGTGAGCACCAGCGCCAAGAGCTGCATCACCTTGGTGCGGTAGCCCACCATGAGCAGCAGGCAGACCAGCAGGTGCAACGACAGCAGCAGCTTCACCTCGAGTGGTGAGCCGAACGCGAAGTACACCGAGAACAGCCGATCGCTCATCGGCCGGAACAGCGCGAAGTGATTCGACAGCCAGCCAGTGTTCGAGAAATGCGCCTCGACCTCGGGGAACTTGAGCGCGACGTCGACCGCCAAGAGCGCCCCGAGCGCGATGCGAAACAGACCGAGCGAGCGCGGATCGGCCGCTGCGTAGAGCTGGAGCAGCTTGGCCCAAACGCCGACCGGCGCTGCCGGCGGCGAGACGGGTGCTGGCGGGACGAGCTCGAAATGGCGCTTCACGGCCGACCTCCCATGGGCTTTCGGACGAGCCAAGGCTGGGCGCCAGAGTCTTTGACCATGCCGTAGCTGACGATTCGCTCTGGCGGCAGCGGCACGCCGTGCTTCTCGCCAGGGCGCGGTGATTTGTCCGAGATCCACCAGACGTCGAAGCTGGCGAGCTGGTCCTGCGGGCGGTGCGAATAGCGGTGCTGGTTGATCAAGTACGTGCGCAAGAACTGGCGGCGCCCTTGGTTGTGCGGCCAGCGAATGTGGTTGCTGTAGTCGCACCACAGCTGATCGTGGCCCCAACCGCGAGGCGATTCCGGGTCGAACTCCGGCGTTTCTCCGGTGAAGGGATCGAGCTTGCGGCCGTCGACGGTGCGGCCGTCCACGACCAGCCGGCCGTCTTCGTAAGGGGGCTCGGGCGCGAACATGCCCCAGCCTTCCAGCATGCGCGTGTAGCCGATGACCTCCGTCATCCACTCGGGACGCTTGATCTGCATGTGGCGCGACACGTACGGGTTCGACTTCACCACCTCGGTGCCGAGCACGACCATCAGCACGAGCACCACCGTTTCGCGCGCGACGCCCAAGCCGTTGCGCCACTCTTCACCCACGCGACCGAAGCGCGGCGGGGGCGGAGCCTTAGCGGGCAAAGTAGCCGGCGCCACACCGCAGGCTCCCATGCCGAAGAACTGACTGATCGCGATGCGGTTAGAAGCCACCTTGCGGTAAAGCCAGCCACCCAGCTGAGTCAGGCCCGGCACGTACAGCCAGCCACCGAGCAAGATGCCGAGCGGCAACGCCACGAGCGCGCGTCGTACGGCTTTTTCCTCGAAGTGAAACTTCCCAGCGGCGTCGACCACCACCACGCTCGACTCGCACAGCTTGGGATCGAGACCGGCAGGCAGCCGCTCAGTTTCGTCGTTGCCGATGAAACTGATGCGCTGCCACGGATCGAGCCGCTTCAGCAGCCGGCACGTCCACAGGCAGATGCCGCAATCGGCGTCGAAAATCACGGTCACGGCCCGCGCCGGGCGACCGAACCAACGCCCCAAGAAGTCGAGCTCGGCCTGGCCGAACAGCATCAAAAAGAACAGCACCATCACGTACGAAAACGGCCCGAGGCGCGAGAGCAGCGCGATGTTGCCGTGCAGGCCGAGCGCCAGAAAAAACGCGACGCGCCGCAGCCACCGCTGATTGAACGGAATCAGCAGGATGAACCCCAAGAGGGCTTCGACAATCAGCGTCATGCGCGTGAGCAGCGCAAACACGCCGAACGGCACGTGCTCACGCACCCAAACGCCCCAGCCGGTGACGATGCGATCTTGATACAGGAACCAATAGATCGCGCTGTTATCCTTCCAACCCGCGCCGTTTTTGTGCACGCAATTGAAGAAGTAGATGATGCTCCACTGCAGCAGCAGCGCGAACACCACGATCGATACCACCGGCTTCACGGGCTCGGCTTCGCGGCGATTCAGCTCCGCGGGGCTCTGTTCGCGCTCGGCAGCGAGCGAGCGGCGCAAGGCGTCGATCGAAAAGCAGCGACCGAGCGGCAGAAACATCGTCCAGATCGCCAGCGAATGCGTGACGACCGAGCCGCCGTTCTCGGTGAACAGGTTTCGGCCGTGAAGGCTGGTGATCAGAATCGCCGACAGGATGTGAAACAGCCGCGTGCGGTAGCCGAGCGTGAAGCAGACGAAGACACCCAGCGTCAGCGCGAACGCCACGTGGACCTCTTCGACGGTCGAGAACACGTGGTAAATGGAGAACAAGTCCTGCCCCATCGGGGCGAACAGCGAGAAGTGGTTGGGCAGCACCCCGTCGTTGGAGAACAGCAGGCGCGCGTAGCTCCAGCGATACCCGAGCTCGCTGATGAGCAGCATGCCGAAGCAGATACGGAAGAGCCCTAGCCAGCGTGGGTCGAGGCTCCGATAGTGCTCGTTGAAGAAAGCGACGAGCTTGGAGCCTGGTTTGTGCGTGGAATCCATGGGCGGTGCCGGGCCCGTATCCGGCCCGCGGCGGCGGACTGTATCAAAGCGCCGCGCTTCAGCCACTGAGTAGCCTTCCTGCGCGCGAGGCGCGGGAAATAGGGAGGCGTCGGAGATTTCGAAACAAGGAGGCGTCCCAAATAAGACAAGGAGGCGTCCCCAAAATTAAGGAGGAGGGGTTTGGGGCCCCGCCGACCCACGAGACAGCGGACCCGCCGACCAACGAGGCCGGCACACTTATTCTGGCGATAATCAAGGATTTATCGAAGTGGGGCCGGCTTGGCGACCGCGATACTCTCGTGGTATTTCTCCACGATTGCGGGCAGGCCCTGCCGAGCCACTCGGCGCTGCGCTGCCCCCAGGAACTTCATGAACGTCAGCTGCACGTCTTGCTCCGCCAAATACGCACTCCCGGATGAGAAGGTCCGCGGCAAGAAAGTAAAGATCACCTGCAAGCACTGCGGCACCGGCATCATTGTCGACGGGACGAAGCTCGACGCGGCGGGCGACGCCCCCGGCGCAGCCGCGGCTCCCGCCGCTGCTCCTGCCCCCGCGGCTCCCGCAGCTGCTCCTGCCCCCGCGCCAGCCGCCGTAGCGGCTGCGCCCAAGGCCGCCGTCGCCGCGCCTGCGGCGGCGGCTGTCGCCCCCAAGGCCGCCCCCGCGGCTGAGCTCAACTTCGACATCGCGTACCCCGACGATCGCCAAGAGACGCTGACCGTGAGCCAGATCGTCGACAAGTACGCGGCGGGCACGCTCGACGACTTGGCGTTCCTGTGGCGCGAGGGCATGGGCGATTGGAAAGCACCTTTCGACATTCCCGAGCTCGCAAGCGCACTCACGGCGCGCGGCTTGAAGAAAGCGGCCATGGCGCCAGCAGCAGCCGCGTTCGCCGACGAAGACGAAGCCACCAAGGTGCAAGAGTCACCGTTCGACGGGCTCGACGACAAGAGCGACGCCCCTGGAGTGTGGACGGAGCCGGGCAAGGAAGCGCCCAGCAACCCGGCAGCCGCCTTTGATTTGCGCGCGCCAGCCTCCCTGCCGTTCGAGCAGGCCGAGCCCGCAGCCAGCCCGAAACCAGCCGCAGCAGCGGCCGCCAGTCCCAAGCCGGCGGCGGTCGTGCCTGCCGCCAAGCAAGAACCGCCCAAACCTGCGGCCGCGCGCCGCAGCGCTGCTCGCGGCGGCGGCGATCTCTTCGGGGACCTAGCTGCGGCCGGCAGCGAGGAAGACGAATCGCTCGGCAGCGAAGCCAAGGACGCCGCGCCGAAGATGACCGGCGCGCGCAACGAGAGCTCGGTGCTGTTCTCGCTCGACGCACTGGTCAAGCAAGAGCAGAAGCCCGCGGCCAAGAAGGCGCCAACCGCCAAGAAGCAAGACGACGACGCGGCCATCTTGATGGGCACCGATTCGAGCCCAAACTCGATCGCCAACGTGGGCACGGGCGCCTTCGGCTCGGCCTTCGCGGCGCCTGACTTCAACGCACCCGTAGCCGCTCCCCCGCCCGAGGTGCGCGCCGCCGATCCGGTGTCGTTGACGAGCGCGGCCCCCGCCAAGAAAAAAGGCATGGGACTTTGGATCGGTATTGGCGCCGTGCTCCTGATCGGCGGCGGCGCAGTTGCCGCCGGTCTGCCGGCCAAGCTGGCGGGCACGCCCGCGCCGACGCCCAGCGCTGCCGCCGACACCAAGCCGGCTGAAGCGACCGCAACGGCTGCCGCTGCTCCGACGCCGGCACCTGAGGCCTCGACGGCACCAGCAGCCAGCGTTGCCCCGGTAGCGGCGGCTGGTGGCGCTGCAGCCACGCCGGCGCCCGCTGCGACCGGCGGCACCGCGGCAGTCGCGGCTGCGGCCCCAGCCACGCCCAAGCCTGGCGAGCCTGCCGCCAAGCCGACCGAGGCCAAGCCCAGCGAAAAGCCGGCAGAGAAGCCGGCAGAGGCGCCCGCCAGCGACGCGCCACCCTTCGACAAGGCCGCCGCCATCGCCGCGCTCTCGGCCGCTGCTGGCAACGCTCAAAGCTGCAAGGGCGCCGACGGCCCGAGCGGCAGCGGCAAGGTGTCCATCACCTTCATGCCCAGCGGCCGCGCCACCAACACTCAAGTCTCCGGCGACCTCGCCGGCACTGCCGCCGGCGGCTGCGTCGCTCGATTGTTCCGAAGCGCGAAGGTCCCGGCGTTCTCCGGCGACGCGGTTACGGTCTCCAAATCCTTCCAGATCAACTGATCCGTCCTCTGCCGTGCTCGCTCTCGAGCGCCACGGCTGCTGAACAATGCGGGCTCGCGCGAAGCGCGAGCCGCGACACCCTCAACCATACTTTGGCGAGGGCAGATCACGATCGGCACCAGAGGACCGTAGTGAACGAAACTCGGCGAGGCCGAGCGCCGATCGCGCCTCAGGTCAACTCGGTCGCCGAACGCTTGGGCAAGGCACGGAGGAGAACAAGATTAAGGATGCACGTAAACGAGCGTACCCTCTTCGAAGCCGCCCTGGCCCGAGTAGGCGCCGTGCCAGTGCTCGGGCACGTCCGGGGAGGACCAGAAGAAGACGTAGCGGGCGTCGATGGGGGCGAGGTTGATGCAGCCGTGGGAACGGGCGCGGCCGAAGTCGTCGTGCCAGTAGGCGGCGTGTAGGGCGTAACCGCCCTTGAAGTACATGACCCAGGGCACATCGCGCAGCTCGAACTCGTGGTCGGCCACGGCCGAGTCCATCGTGGTCGTGATGTGCTTCTGGTAAACACGGAACTGCCCGACCGGGGTGCTCAGCGTCTTGGCGGGATCACCCAGGCCGTCTTTGCCGGTCGAAACCAGCGTGACGTACACGGGCTGCGCGCCCTCGTACAAGACCAAGACTTGGTTCTGGATCGACACGTCGATCCACTTGCTGTTGCCGCGTGCCCAACCTGGCAGCTTGCTGCTCTTGGCGGCCGTCTTCAGGTCAGCGCTCGCTAGCCACAGGCCATCGCGCGTCTCCACCATGCGCTCACCGCGCAGCTCCTTCACCGAGCCAGTCAAGGCCACCAGCGAGCGCCCGACGATGCGCCCGGCGTCGACCAGCTTGCCGTCTTCCAAGCGATAGCTCTTGACGCCTTCTTTGCGCGCGAACGCCACCGGCAAGCCGATTTGCTTGATGTCGTAGCCGTGAAACGGCGAGCCCGAGTCGGCCTTCAGCTTGTCGGCGGGAATCAGCCGCGCATCGGTCGACACGGCAAAGCGGCGATTTTGCGCGGCGTCTCCCGCCACGAAGGAGCCCACCAAAGAGACGCCAGTGTGGCGCTTCATGCGGTTGGAAATGACGGCGTAGCTTGGCACCTTGAAGCTCGAGACGTTCGGGATCTTGCGACCGCCCTCGAGCCACCACGGCTGCTTGTCCGAGCCGTCACCCCCATAGCGCTCACTCAGACCCAAGGGTCTGGCGTGGTCGGGAATGCCGCCGATGGCCAAGCCGCGCTCGTCGAGCGGCACGTCGTTGGCGCCCACGTCGAGCTTGTCCCACTTGTCTTTCAGCTTTTCGTGGTTGCGCAGGTGCCGCTCGAGCCGCATCTCGTACTGAAACTGCTCGTCCTTCGTCGGTACCTTCATGTACGACGGCGCAATCGAGCGCACGAAGGCGTAGGCGTACGGCATCGGCTTCTTGCGGTCGGGCTCGACCGCCATCGCGCGCACCAGCGGGTGGTCGAGCTTGATGGTCGCGTTCGGGCCGACGCACACGAAGCCCAGCGGGCGCACCGCGTACCAACCCTCGGCGCAGCCGTCCCTGGTCAGCGGATTGGCCGAGCGCGCCACCTTCGCGCCGAGGCGCAGGTAACCTACCACTTCGGCCTTCGGGTCAGGTTTGGCGTAAACGGGCGCCTGCATCGCGATCGGCGCCAAGAGCGGACCGTCGGCGGGCGGCACGGGCACGTGGGCCCAATCTTCGACCGGCGGGGTGACGCCGCCGTTCTCGGGTTTGACCCGCATCGCTGCCGGTTCCTTGCGCGAGAACCAGCTGTTGCCGTCACAGGCGGCGACCGAGGTCGCCAAAAGCAGCCCGACCGAGGCCAGGGCGACCCGGGTGAGTGGCCGTCCGGCGGCCGGCGTGCGGAGCGAGGGCATCCCCTTGCCCATGCCAAAACCCGCGAGGGTGGCCAACAAACCGGCAGAAAGTCTTGCGCTGCCGGCTCTATCGAGGAAGGCTCGCTCACCCCAAGCGCACCGAGTTCGACAGGAAGATCAGAGCGAGCGAAACATGGCCAAGGACACACTCACGATCACCGACAACCGGAACGGCAAGACTTACGAAGTGCCAATTAGCGAAGGCACGATTCGCGCCCTCGATCTGCGACAGATCACCGTCGACAAAGACGACTTCGGTTTGATGACCTACGACCCGGCGTTCATGAACACCGCGTAGTGTCGCTCGTCCATCACCTACATCGACGGCGACAAGGGCATCCTGCGTTACCGCGGCTATCCGGTGGATCAATTGGCGGAGAACGCCTCGTACCTCGAGGTCGCGTACCTGCTCATCAACGGTGAGCTGCCGACCCAGAACGAGCTCGACAAGTTCACCGACGACATCACGCACCACACGTTCGTGCATGAAAACGTGCGCACGTTCATCGACGGCTTCCGCTACGACGCGCACCCGATGGGCATGCTCTGTGCCAGTGTCAGCGCGCTCAGCACCTTCTACCCCGAAGCCAAGCACGTGATGGATCGCGACATCCGCCGCGCCCAGATGGTGCGGCTGATCGCAAAGATGCCGACGTTGGCCGCTTGGAGCTACCGCCACGCCATGGGCATGCCGTTCGTGTACCCCTCGAACGAGCTCAGCTATTCGGCCAATTTCCTGCAAATGGTCAAGCGCATCGCCGAGCCGAAGTTCGAGGTGCACCCGGAGATCGTCAAGGCGCTCGACGTGCTGTTCATCCTCCACGCCGACCACGAGCAGAACTGCTCGACGAACGTCATGCGCTCGGTCGGTAGCTCACGCGCCGATCCGTACGTGGCCGTGGCCGGCGCTGCGGCGGCCCTCTACGGCCCGCTGCACGGCGGCGCCAACGAAGCCGTGCTGCGCATGCTGCGCGAAATCGGCTCGCTGGCGAACGTGCCCGCCTTCATCAAAGAGGTGAAGAGCGGCGTGGGCGGTCGCCTGATGGGCTTCGGCCACCGCGTGTACAAGAACTACGACCCGCGCGCGCAGGTCATCAAGCGGTTGGCCGACAAGGTGTTCGACATCGTCGGCAAGAAGAACCCGCTGCTCGACGTCGCGCTGGAGCTCGAGAAGATCGCCCTGTCCGACGACTACTTCGTGTCGCGCAAGCTGTACCCGAACGTCGACTTCTACTCGGGCCTGATTTACGAGGCGCTCACGATTCCGGTCGACATGTTCCCCGTCATGTTCGCCATTCCGCGCACGTCGGGCTGGTTGGCGCAGTGGGAAGAAATGCTGCTCGACAAGGATCAGAAGATCGCGCGCCCGCGTCAGATCTACACCGGCTACGACGAGCGCAAGTTCGTGCCCATGAACGACCGCACCGGCGCGGTCCCGCCGCCCGAGCTGAAGAGCAGCGCGCGCGAGACCGACTAGGCCACGTTGACGGACGAGCTAGACAAGGTACTGGGGACCCCTCTAGCCCCGCCGAGCCCGCGGAGAAGGAGCGACCCGGGCGCCGAAAGGCGCTCGGCGTCGTTGCACGAGTTCCGTCCCTCGGAGTCCCAGCTGACCGGCATGGTGCTCGGGAACCGCTACAAGGTTCAGGGCTACCTGACGCGCGGCGCCACCGCTCGCGTGTACCTGGCCGAAGACTTGATCGACAAAGTGCCGGTCGCGATCAAGATGCTCGCGCCCGAGTCGATCAAGAGCAGCGACCTGTTGCACCGCATGCTGCGGGAGGCCGAAGCGCTGCGCGGTATCGATCACCCCAACGTGGTGCGAGTGCTGGACACCGGCGAAACCGCCGGGAAAGTACCGTATCTGGTGCTCGAAGCGCTGCCCGGCGAGACGCTGGGCGACTTCCTCCGGCGCCAAGGCACCCCTCCGTTCGAGCTATCGCTGTCGCTGGTCAGGCAAGCTGCCCAAGGCCTGTGCGCTGCGCACCGCGCCGGCATCGTGCACCGCGACGTCAAGCCCGACAATTTCGTGCTGGTCGGGCCGAGCGACGAGCCCTACGGCCTCAAGCTGATCGACTTCGGCATGGCCAAGGTCGACGGCTCTGGCGGCACCAGCGGCACCCACACCATCTTGGGCACCGTCGAGTACATGGCGCCCGAGCAGATCTTGGCCGAGCCGGTCGACGCGCGCACCGACGTGTACGCGCTCGGCGTCGTGATGTTCCGGCTGTTCACGGGTGAGCTACCGTTCGACACCAACGCACCGGCGGATCTGCTGCGCCACCAGCTGTTCAGCTCCTTGCCGCCGCCGTCGTGGCTCGAGACCGATTTGGACCGGCGCCTCGAGCGCATGATCCTCACTGCGACGCGCAAGAACCCGGCGAACCGCTACCGCGACATGCAAGAGCTGCTCGACGACTTGGACGCCATGGTTGGCGTCTCCGCGAGCGAGGTCAGCCAGCGGCCGCCACCCGTCGCGCCCGACGCCTACTCGCCGCAAACCCCACGCGGCTCCGAAGCTTTGGCCATTTTGGCCGAGAAATTCGGGCGTTACGCCACCATCCCGCCTTGAAGTAACGTGCGGCCGCATGAGGCTCCGGGTACCGCTGCCGTCGTTCGCGCTGGTCGCGGTCGCTGCGCTGTGCGCGGTGCCAGCCGCGGCTTGGCAGATTGAAGACCCCATCCACGATCCGTGTCACGAGCGGCTGAGCCAGACCGCGCTGACCCGCACGGGCTACGCGCAGGAGCCAGTCCCTCTGAGCCACGACGACTCCCGGCTGCGCGACAACCTGGAGTTCGACGCTTCACCCTACGACGCGAACATCTATGCGTTGTCGCTCGTGCTGGGCGTACGCAACGCCGACACCCACGGCGGCCCAGACTTTTCCTTCGGCAACAACGCGGCGGCCGCCAACGCGCCCGACGATCAAGCCGCGCATTGCTTGCGCCGCGCCGACCAAGACGGCCCCGAGGGCGACGCTGCAGCGGTGGCCGACTGCCGCGCCTGGATCGAAAGTCTGTACTGGCAGGCGCTGGGCGGCCTCGACGAAGACGGCAACGTCCCCGTCGACGCTCGCACGCCCGCCAAGGTCGCGACCGAGTTTCAGGGCAGCGTTTCCTACCCGCTCAGCCGCTTTTACTACTTTGCCGGTCACGCCCTGCACGCCGTGCAAGACAGCTTCACGCACAGCTTTCGCTCGCCCGACGGGCGGCGGATTCGTCATGTCTTCAACTGGAGCGATCAGGTCAGCTGCACTTTGGACGAAGCCCGCGACGGACACGGCCACGAGACCGTGCTCGACCATTGCAAAGACGGCGATCCGAGCCAGGCCGAGCGCTTCGAGCTCTCGGCCGAGGCTTCTACCGACCTGCTCACCGCCTTGACCGAGCCCGGCGGGCACGCCGAGCGGGCCGAACGCATCGCTGCATTCTTGGAGACCTGGATGACCTACGAGCCAGATTGCACGCTGGACAACGCCTACTGCGACAGCCCAGTGTTCGACTGGCTGAAGCACAGCGACCGCTCGGACAAGAGCATCTGTGACGGCGTGCTCGGCTGCCAGAGCGCGGGCGGCGCTGCCAAGGGTCGCGCTGCGCCCAGCGGCTGGCCGCTCATGCTCGGCGCGCTGCTGCTGGCCGTATTCGGATGGCGGCGCCGACGCTGGGTTGCAGCAGGGCTCCTGGGTGCTTCGCTGTTGCTTGCCCCCCGCTTCGGCGAAGCTCAGGAGGAGGACGGGGACCGCGACACTGACGCCGAGCCGGCCAACGAAGCGTCACGCGGGCCCCGCCAGGTCGGCGGCCCTCGACTGGAAGCGCGCGGCTCACTCAGCGTCGACAACCCCGCCTACGCGGTGGGCGTGGCGGGCCTGTACGGCTTCAAGCGCGCCGACTTGGGCGTCTTTGCCGAGCTGAACCCCTGGTACAGCATCGAGCGCCGACGCATGAGCATGGGCGCGACGAACTTCGGGGTGCTGGGCCATTACCTACATCCGCTCCGCCGTGACCTGGTGCTGCGCTTCGGCCTGGGCGTCGGGATGTCGATGCTGAACGCCGACATGCTGGGGGTGAACGCCGGCAACGTCGGCATTTTCCTGAATATCCGCGCGATGGGCCTGATTTGGGAGTTTGCCGACGGCGTCGCCGTGACGGCCGACCCGCTGGACATCGCGCTGCCGGCGCCCGGGCTCGTGGGCTGGCCCGTGCTGTTCACTCAACATCGCATGTCACTGGGCCTGCAGTTTTCGCTCTGAATCGCGTGCTCGGCCGGAGGCGCCTCTCGGCGATTGACGTTCACGCGCCATCGTGGGGATATTCAGGCGATCGGTTTTTTAGAGGAGCCACGTTTCGATATGACTACCGCTAGCGACAAACTCAAGCAGATGGGCGCCAAGATTGCCGAGAAGAAGAGCCAGGCGAGCGCTATCGGCGCCATCTTCAAGTTCGCACTCGAAGGCGACGGCGGCGGAAACTTCATCGTCAACCTCAAGGACAACCCTGGCGTTACCGAGGGTGACGGCGCGGCGGAGTGCACCATCCGCATGACCTCGCAAGACTTCGTCGACCTGACCGAAGGCAAAGCCAACGGCCAGCAGCTGTTCTTCACCGGCCGCCTCAAGGTCGAAGGCGACATGAGCCTTGCCCTGCGCCTGCAGCCCTTGATGGATATCCTCAAATAGCTCGTCCGCAAACTCGATGACCAGCCAGCGCAACCTCGAGATCACTTGGCCGCTGTTCGGTGACTCGCAGCCCTTTCCGGCCGACGCCGAGCGCACGGTCACCGACTTCGAACCGCCCGCCTCCGACCTCGCGGCTCTAAAAACTGCCGCGGAGCCGCCCGACTCCACCGAGCGTATCGAGCAAGAAGTGCGGCGGCTGCGCGAGTCGCTGCCGCCCGCGGCGCCCGACTGGATGCGCGCCGCCCGAAGCCTGGCCGACTGGCTCGAGATCCGCATCAAGCGCGGCAGCGTCGCGCCCGTCGAAGAAGCGGCCATCGCGCGCACCTGGGCGGCGTTCTCGCTCGGCGGCCTGACCGAGCAGGAGACGTTCAAGATTGCTCGGGTGGTGCAGCGCGCCCACAGCGCGATTCGCGAGACGCGCGCGGGCACCGACCTACACACGGCCATCCACGCCTGCGCGGGCGTGCTGTACGGCGGGCTACCGCGCAAGGTACGCGAGCGCATGCCGCTTTCGCGCGTAGCGCTCACGGTCACCAAGCTGTACGAGCAAGCCGACGGCTGGGCCGCCATCGTCGAAGGCGTGGCCGACATCGCGGGTTGGAAAGACTACGCGCGCATCCACGCCGCCTCGGTGATTCGCGCCGTCATCGAGTCTCGGCGCTAATGGCTTCGGGTTCACAGCCGCTCCGCGTGGCCTACATGGGGCCGCCGCGTAGCTTTTCTCACGCCGCCGCGCTGCAGCACTTCGGTGAAGGCGTGGAGCTGATCGCGACCCGCACCATCACCGACGCCATCGACGCCGCCAACGAAGGCGAAGCCGAGCTGGCCATCGTGCCTATCGAGAACACCATCGAAGGCGGCGTCAACGCGACGCTCGACGGCTTGTTCGACAGCAACCTGACGATTTCGGCCGAGTTCGTGCTCGAGGTGGAGCTGTGCTTGCTGGCGCAAACCACGGACCTTGGCGCGATCGCGCGTGTGACCTCGCATCCGCAGCCGCTCGGGCAGTGCAAGCATTGGCTGCGCGAGCACCTGCCGCAGGCGGAGATCGTCGTGGCCGCGTCCACCACGGCGGCCGCGCAAGACGCGCTGAAAGACCCGCACACCGCCGCGGTGGGCAGCCGCCTCGCCGCCGAGATAGGCCTGCTGGTCGTGCGCGAGCGCATTCAAGATCACGAAGGTAACGCGACGCGCTTCGTGATTGCCGGCAAGCAGCTGGCCTCGCCCTCGGGCAACGACAAGACCACGCTGGTCTTCACGACCCCCCACGAGCGCGGAGCGCTGCGGCGCGTCCTCGAGGTGTTCGACGCGGAGGGCCTGAACCTCACGCGCATCGAGTCGCGACCGCTTCGGGGCCAGCTCTGGCAGTACGCATTTTTCACCGACCTGGAAGGCCACCGCGACGACCCGCCCGTACAGCGCGCCCTCAGCCGATTGAGCGAAAATGGCGCCATGGTGAGAGTCCTAGGTAGCTATCCGCGCGCAAAAAGCTGACGCCCACCAGCGTGATTTGAACATCAATTGGTGCGCATAACGCGGCGCATTAGGCAGAATTGCGCTGCGCGCCTGACATGTAGTTGTGTGTAGACACGAGTAGGCAAATCCTTTATTTCAATAAGCCGATGAACGGCAAGGCGCTCGAGCTCGATACGCCGGCGGACAGCGGTCTGCGCGAGAAGGCGCGTCCCGCTTTTGCGCTTCGCTTCGGCACGCGCGAGATCAAGCTGAAGTCGCGCATCACCACCGCCGGTCGCAGCTCGGCCGCCGACATCCCGCTCGTCGGTGCGTTGGTGTCGCGTCGTCACGCTACCTTCAGCCTCACGGACACGGGCGTGGACGTTTCGGATCACAGCAGCCGCAACGGCGTGTTCGTGAACGGAGAGCGCATCACCGGCCCGCAAGCTCTGCACCCCGGCGACATCATCACCATCGGTGACGACTCACTGACGCTCATCGAGCTCGAAGAGCCGCACGAGAAACGCACCGAGACCATTTCGGACATGCGCCCCGTGCGGCCCGAGCAAACGCCGCGCTTGCCCAGCTTCTCCGACGACGACGTGTCCGTCGCCACGCGCCGCGCTGACGCGTTTCAGCTGCTCAGCGGCGTGGTCGACAAAGCGCTCGCTCTCGGCCGTGGAGAAGAGGCCGAGCACCTGATCGGCACGCACCTGGTCGCGGCCCTGGCGGACGCCAGCACCGGCCGCGGCGTGCCGCCCGACATCGCCCGCACCGCCGCGCGCTACGCGCTCAAGCTCTCAGCGGCAACCAACAAGGCCAACTGGCTCGATTTCGCGGTGCGCCTGTACCGCGCCCTCGCCCAACCCATGCCCCTGCCCATCGTCGACGAGCTGTATACGCTCGTCGGCCGCGTGCGCGGGTTAGATCGCGCGCTCTTGCGCGACTACGTCGATTCGTTGCGTTTGGTCCTGGATTCGCTGTCGCCAACGGAGCGCTTTGTTTTGCAGCGTCTCGAGGGCTTGGAGCGGATGGCCAGGCTCCAATCAGATTCGCCTTAGGGTTTGGTTTTCCATTGCCATGGGGGCCGCTGAGGGCGCTTCGCGTCTAGGGCGACCTGAGGCGCAGCGGGCGCTCGGCCGTTTGTTCTTGGTTCTCCTCCGCACTTCGCTTGGTGCGCTTGGCGCCTCATCTGACCCGACACGCGATCGGCGCTCGGCCTCGCCGAGTTTTCTTCACTCCGGTCTTCTGTTTCGATAGATGGGATGAGTCGGGCCGCGAGACTAAAAAGGTCGTCGCGGCCGACAACAATCCCGGCGAAGCGGCTGCAAAAGTAGCCGACCTCTCACCGGCAGGTTTCCCTACCGGTGCCCCCACGTGCTCAGAAGGCACAATAAACCGGGGGCCTAAGGAGAGATCGGCCATGCGAAAAGTAGCACTCGACCTGGGCGTGCGAAAGACGGCCTATTGCGAGGTCAAAGGCGGCGTTGTCGTGCAACGAGCGACCGTCACTTCGGTCGACACGTTGTCGTCGTTGCTGGGGCCAAAAGAGCAACCGGCCGTCGTCGCGATCGAGGCGTGTCGGGAGGCGTGGCATGTCCACGATTTGCTGCGAAGTTGGGGTAACGATGTCGTCCTCGTCGATACGACCCGCAGCCGGCGGCTCGGTATCGGACAGCACGGCAGAAAAACGGACCGCATCGATGCCGAAGTCTTGGCGCTCGCGCTCGAGCGGGGTGGTATCCCGATGGCTCACGTCCTTTCGCCGCATCGGCGCGAGCTTCGGCGCTGGCTGAGCGTCCGACGCGCTTTGGTCGAGTCGCGAGCCAATCTCGTCACTACCTGCCGGGGCCTCGCACGCGAGCAGGGCGTCGTACTGCCGAAGTGCCAGGTCGCTCTTTTTGCGCGAAGAGCGCGGCAATTTGCAGGTGACGCCAGCGCTGTCATCGAGCCGCTGCTCAAACAAATCGACGCGATCAATCCCGAGATCCTAACCGTCGAAGCCAAGCTCGCAGAGCTCTGCACGACCGAGCCGGTGGTCGAGCTGCTGACCACCGCGCCTGGTGTTGGACCGACTATCGCGGCTAGCTTCGTTAGCGTCATCGACGACGCCAAGCGTTTCCGCTCGCCTCATCACGTCGAATCCTACGTCGGTCTCGTCCCCAGCGAAGACAGCTCTGGCGGCAAGAGGCGCCTCGGTGCGATCAGCAAGAAAGGCAACCCGTACCTTCGCTCGCTGTTGATCGAAGGCGCTTGGGTCATCCTCCAACGCGTCGACCGCCGCGAGCCGCTTCGTCTTTGGGCCGAAGCGGTTGCCGAACGACGCGGCAGAAAAATCGCGGTCATCGCGCTAGCTCGCCGCCTGGTCGGCGTCCTTTGGGCGATGTGGCGCGACAGCAAACCCTACGACCCGGCCGCTCTCGCGGCTGCGAGCAGCCGCGGAACCCGCCGATTCGCCCGCACTCTTCAAACTCAAGCTCACGATATGGAGGTCAACCTCTCAACCTAGAACCCTCTCCAAGATCTGCGCCCGTAGCGCGACAAACGAGAGCGGCAAGATCGGTCGGTGGATGAGCGCGAAGATCACGATGGCGCGGGGTTACGGCCCCGAAAGCCCGGTCGATAGACTGCGCCCCCACCTGCCTCCTCGAAACCCCTCCTGCGGCCGAGCCTCCTACGGTCCACCCAGACTGGCTCGCTGACCGCGCATAGTCGATCGAAAGCCAGCTCGCCGTCCTCGCCACGACCTCAACCAAGCTCCAGCAAACGGACCTACGTCCGACAGGAAACCTCCATGCCCCGCTACCCCAGCACCGCCGTCCCGGCCGACCCAGCACCTAAAAAAAGCGCAGTCCGACCGTTGAACTCAGGCCCGACTCATAGTCGTGATCTGACCTCGCCAAGGTGTGGTTGGGGACATTTCGGCTCGCGCTTTGCGCGAGCTGCACGTTGTTCAGATGGCGGACGGCTCGAGAGGAGAGAGAGAAGAAGAGCAGCCAACGAGCGGCTGGCAGCAGATGTGGCCTTTCAGCAATCGGACGGCTTGGGGGATTAGGGGAAAATCGCCTCGGGTTCCGCCCTCCCGTGCCCTAACCCCTCGCCCCTCACCCCTAAGCCGTCTGCTACGTTCCCGGCCATGGGCGCACGGATTCTTCGTTACTTTGTCCGAGGCTGCTTGGTCACGGTCCCGCTGGTGATCACGGGTTGGGTCGTTTGGACGACGCTCAGCTTCATCGACCGTCTCTTGCCGATCGGTATTCCGGGCGTCGGCATCGTGGTCACGCTGTCTCTGGTGACCTTGATTGGCTTGTTCACCTCCAACGTGGTCGGCAAGCGCGTGTTTCAGCTCACCGACCGAGCGCTGTCGCGCATGCCGCTCGTGAAGCTGGTCTACACGTCGATCAAGGATCTGATTCGCGCTTTCGTGGGCGATCACAAGAGCTTCGACCAGCCGGCGGCTGTCGCGCTCACGCCGGGTGGCGTGCGGGTTTTGGGCTTCGTGACGCGCGAGGGCTTGCACGCGCTGGGCATGCCTGACTTCGTCGCCGTCTATTTTCCGCAGTCGTACAACTTTGCCGGACAGCTCGTAGTCGTGCCGCGCGATCAGGTCGAGCTGATCGACGCCGCCAGCTCCGAGGTCATGACCTTCATCGTCTCCGGCGGCATCTCGGGCTTCGGCCGCGGGCAATCCCTCGTGCCACCGCCGACGCTCACCAGCGTGAACATCAAGCCCAAGCCGTAAGAGCTCAGCCTTCGAGGGCTTTGCTCGACAGCGTGAGCGCGCCGTCCTGCACGGAGTCGAGGATTTGCTTGGCGTCGGCGTCGGAGATCTCGAGCAGGCCGATCAGCTTCTTCAGTAGCGCTTGCTCCGATTCGCTCTGCTCGCCGTCAGCGTGCGTGAGCAGCGCCGCGTTTGCCAAGAGCAGCTCGCGGTCCTCGCGATTCAGCTCCTTGATCGGCGCGTCGTCCGCCAGGGTTCGCTTCTGCTTGGCGTACTGCAAGAGCTCGCGCTCTTCCTCTTCGCTGGCGTCGAAGCCGCACAGCATGCCCTCGATGACGCCCGCCTCGGGCGCCGCCACCTTGCCGTCGGCCCAAGCAACCGCGACCAGAGATTTGACGATATTCTTTTCGCTGGGCGTCATCGAGAAGCACGATAGCCAAACTTCGCGGGCGAATCGAGCCGTCCCTCGCGAAAAATCGGGTTTTGAACGGGGCCGAGCCCATTCAGCGGACTTTGCTCGGCGCATCACTTACGCTCTCGAGCGATGCGATCGCTGGGGCAGCGTGTCATACCTTTCGGGCTCACAGCGGTGCTAGCGTGTTGGAGTTGCGACCGTCGCAGCGACGGTCAGTCGGATTCGGCCAGGGCGCGCGCCAGCCCCCCGGTGCCGAGCAGCGGCACGCTGCGCGTCGACTATCCGGGGTACAGCGACAGAGCGCCGCTCTCGCTCGTTTGGGCTGGCAAGGAGACGTGGCCCAAGCAATTCCCAGCTGAGCTGCAGGTGCCGCTCAGCACGGAAGTCACCGTGTGGGTGGGCAGGCAAAACGGCTCGTTCTCCAAGAAGCTCACGTTGACCGCTGCGGCACCGAGCGCCTCGGTCTTCGTTCCGACTTTCGAGCCTCCGGCGCTCGGATTGTTCGGATTCAAGCGTTCTGAGCTGCCCGAGCCTACCAGCTTCGAACGCGTCACCGAACGAGCCTTACCGCCCGCGCTTCTGGCGTTCCAACTGGGCTCCTGGCAGCACGGCGACGGGGCGTCCCTCTTCGGGATCGACCTGTCGGGCAACGTGGTGAAGGTGCGCGAGTCAGCAAGCGGCGTGGAACACGTAGCTCTGGGGCGTGTCGCGCCGGAGCTACTGGCTGCGAAGCTTGCCGCCGCGCGCCGCGCGCCCGCTCGTG
Source organism: Polyangiaceae bacterium (assembly GCA_036261775.1). Lineage (GTDB taxonomy): Bacteria > Myxococcota_A > Polyangia > Polyangiales > Polyangiaceae > PMG-095. The sequence continues at coordinate 19,659 of DATAKF010000536.1, forward strand.
GACTGCAGCAGATGGCTCCAAGCTGCCACGATTGCGGCTCCGCGACGATCAGCGTCGCTAGCACCGACGGTGACGGAGCCGAACGCCTGGTCTTGGCGATCGACGGCGAACAGCTCAAGCGCGTACGGCTAGCTGAAGGGCTCGAGGCACTCAGTTGGTTCCTGGCGGTAGCAACCGCGACCGGACAACGCTTTTGGGGCACCTACTGACCACCGGGGCAAAACGCCGGTAAAACCCGCAATCCGAGCAGTAGCAGCCAATGTTTCCAGGCTAGTGAAACGCGAAATTTCTCAACGATTTGGTGACGGAATTCGTTGCCGTCAGCGCCTGGCGGTAAGCTACTGGGGGTACCCCCTCCGGTAGACGTGTCTCTGAAGCCCCAGAGGCTCGCGCCCCCTTTACCCACCCAAGAGGAACTTGATCATGCGATTCATCTTTAACTCGCTCAGCGCGGTGCTGCTCTTGGGTGTGGTGGCGTCAGCTTGCGGCGGCAAGGACGGCAGCGAAGTAGACGGGGGCAACGGCGACGGTAAGGGCGCCTCCTCTTCGGGCGGCAGTTTGAGCCTCGATCCTAACGGCAACGGCAACGGACTGGGCGGCATCGGCAGCCCGGGCACCATCGTGCCCGACGAGGCCTGCGGTAAGGGCACGGCCAGCGCCAACTTGGCCGGCGTGAACATGCTGGTGATGTTCGACCGGTCGTCGTCGATGAACCAAGCAGCGCAGCGCAACGGCCCCACGCGCTGGGAGCTGACGTCCGAGGCGCTCACCGCGTTCTTCGGCAGCGCCGACGCAGCTGGTCTCAACATCGCCCTGCGTTTCTTTCCCCACGACCAGCCGATGATGGGCTGCAACCAGGATGGCTGTGACGCCAACGCCTGCGCCGCGCCTCTGGTAGCGCTCGACACTCTCACGGCCGAAGCCGCGCCCGCCGACGCGCAGGAGAAGGCGCTCATCGACGCCACGACCGCGTCTGCTCCCGGTATGTCGGGCCAAGGCACCCCCATCTCGGCCGCGCTCAGCGGCTCCTACCTGTGGGCCACCGCTCAGAAGACCAAGACACCCAACGAGAACAGCGTGGTGGTCCTGGTCACCGACGGTCAACCCAATGGCTGCGTTACCGACGTCGGTGACATCGCCAACTTGGCCGCCGCGGCTTTCGCTGACGGCACTCGCACTTACGCCATCGGGCTGACCGGCTCTCGTGAAGCCGACATGGACGAAATTGCCGAGGCCGGCGGCACCGAGCAGGGCATCTTCGTGGCCGACGGCGCCAACACGACGCAAGACTTGCTCGACGCGCTGGGCGCGATTCGTGGGGCCATCTTGGATTGCGATTTCCCGTTGCCCGAGGCAAGCGGCGGGGTCGAGGTCGAGCCAGCGTTGGTCAACGTCAACTTCACTCCGACGAGCGGCACCAAGTCGAGGCTGGTCCAGGTGGCCGGGGAAGCCGGCTGCGACAAGGGCGACTGGTACTACGACAACGTCGCGAACCCGACGCGCATCATCCTCTGCAAGAATACCTGCGACGCCGTCACGGCCGACGCCATGGCGTCGCTCGAAATCCTGCTGGGCTGCGCCACCTCCACCGACGTCCCCAAGTAACACCTGAAAAACCCAAGCTAGAGGGGGTACTGGCCTGGGGGCGTTTCAGGCATTACATTCGCGCGCCTTAGCCATGTCTGACGCCGCGAAGCCCTCGTTTCAGAAGCCCGTTTCCGAGTTTCAACTACCGAAGCTCGAGCACGAGATTCTGGGCGTGTGGGAGCGGCACGGAACCGAGAAACAGAGCCTCGCGGACAAGGGCCGCAAGGCGTTCGTGTTCTACGACGGGCCGCCCTTCGCCACCGGGCTGCCGCACTACGGCCACCTGCTCGCGGGCACGATCAAAGACATCGTCACGCGCTACTTCGCGATGCAGGGCTTCGACGTGGAGCGCCGTTTCGGTTGGGACTGCCACGGCCTGCCGATCGAGAGCTTGATCGAGAAAGAGCTGGGCCTCGGCGGCAAGGCGGAGATCGAAGCCTACGGCGTGCCCAAGTTCAACGCGGCCTGTCGCGCCAGCGTGCAGCGCTACACGCGCGAGTGGGAGACCACGGTGCGCCGCATGGGCCGCTGGGTGGACTTCGAGCACGAGTACAAGACCATGGACCCCGAGTTCATGGAGACCGTCTGGTGGGTGTTCGGCCAGCTCTGGGAAAAGGGGCTGATCTACGAGGGCTTCCGCATCCAGCCGGTGTCGCCCGCGCTCGGGACGCCGCTGTCGAACTTCGAGGTGGCGCAAGGGCCACAAGAGCGCGACCCCGTCACCAAGAAGGAAGGGCACAAGCGCCGGCAAGATCCGAGCGTCACCTTGCGCTTCAAGCTCGAGGACGAAGACGCCTTCTTGTGGGCTTGGACCACGACCCCTTGGACGCTGCCGAGCAACTTGGCGCTCGCCGTGCACCCCGACGTCGAGTACGCCAAGGTGCGGCTCGACGACACCGGCGAGGTCGCGTACCTGGAGCCAAGTCGGCTCGCCGACTACCAAGCGCGCGGCAGGGTTGGCAAAACCACCGAGCTGTCACGGCTGCGCGGCAGCGAGCTGGTCGGGCGCCCTTACGAGCCGCTGCTGCCGTACTTTGCCGACAAGAAGACCAAAGAAGACGGCGCTCGCTGGTGCTTTCGCGTGGTCGCGGCCGAATACGTCACGACCGACTCCGGCACCGGCATCGTTCATCAGGCGCCGGCCTTCGGCGAGGACGACTATCAGGTCGGCTTGAAAGAAGGCCTGCCCGTGATCCGCCCGATGGGCCTCACCGGCATCTTCGACGAGCGCGTCAGCGACTTTGCGGGGCAGTTCGCCAAAGACGCCGACCGCGGCATCATTCAAAAGCTGAAGAGCGAGGGCAAGCTCGTCGACCAGGACACCATCGTCCACCCCTACCCTCACTGCTACCGCACCGAGCAGCCGCTGCTCTACATGGCGCTTTCGACCTGGTTCATGAAGGTCGAGGCGATCAAGGAGTTGCTCGTCAAAAACAACGCGCCCATCCGCTGGGTGCCCGAGCACGTCGGGTCCGGCCGCTTCGGCAATTGGCTGGAGAACGCGCGCGACTGGAATTTGAGCCGTAATCGCTTCTGGGGCACGCCCATCCCGGTCTGGCGCTGCGACAAGGCTCCCAGCGAGCTCGAGTGCATCGGCTCGGTCGAGGCGCTCGAGAAGCGCGCTGGTTTGCCCGCGGGCAGCGTCAAAGATCTGCACCGCGAGTCGATCGACGGCGTCACCTTTCCGTCGCTCAAGACTCCGGGTGGCACGATGCAGCGCATCCCCGAGGTGTTCGACTGCTGGTTCGAGTCCGGCTCGATGCCGTACGCGCAGAACCATTACCCGTTCGACAAGTCGAAGATCGAGTACGTCGAGCAGAACCTGCCCGCCGACTTCATCGCCGAAGGCTTGGATCAAACGCGCGGCTGGTTCTACACGCTGCACGTCTTGTCGACCGCGCTGTTCGGGCGGCCCGCGTTCAAGAACGTGATCGTCAACGGCATGATCTTGGCGGCCGACGGCAAGAAGATGTCGAAGCGGCTCAAGAACTACCCCGATCCGAACGACGTGATGGAAAACTACGGCGCCGACGCCCTGCGCGCCTACCTGATCGACAGCGCCGTGGTGCGCGCCGAGCCGATGAAGTTCGGCAAGGACGCGAACGACACCACGGGCGAGTGCGTCAAAGAGACCGTGCGGCTCGTCGTGCTGCCGCTATGGAATGCCTACGTTTTCCTGGCGACTTACGCGGTGGCGGACGGCTGGTCCCCCAAGCCGGCCGATCTCGAAGTGCGGCCTAGCGGCGATTTGGATCGCTACATCTTGAGCCGCGTCGAGCGCTTCGTGGAAGAGCTCACGCTGGAGTACGAGCGCTACGAGCTGTCGAACCTGATCCCGGCCTTCACGCGGCTGTGCGACGACTTGAACAATTGGTACATCCGTCGCGGCCGCCGCCGCTACTGGCGCGCCAAGAACGAGAGCGCTGCCGCCGACGCCGACAAGCAGGAAGCGTACGCGACCCTGCTGCGCGTGCTCACGACGCTGACGCGCGCCATGGCGCCAGTCATGCCGTTCTTCACCGAGTACCTGCACCAGCGGCTGATGGTCGATACGGGCCTGGCCGCAGCGGGCGACAGCGTTCACGCGCGCCCCTTCCCCAAGGCGGACAAGTCGCTCATCGATTTGGGGCTGGAGCAGCGCATCGAGACCGCCCGTGCGGCCATCGCGCTCGGCCTCGTGATCCGCGAGCGCGAAAAGCTCGGTGTGCGGCGGCCATTGGCCCGCGTCACCGTCGCGAGCCCCGATCCGGCCGTGCGCAGCGCGGTCGAGCAGCTCTCAGACGCCTTGCGGGGCGAGCTGAACGTCAAAGAAGTGGTCGCAATTGCCGATGATTCGGCGCTGTGCTCGCTGTCGGCCAAAGCCAATTTCAAGCGTTTGGGCAAGCGCCTTGGGCCCAAGATGAAGGTCGTCGCGGCCGCCGTCGAAAAGCTGGACGCCGACGCCATCGCGCGGCTCGAGCGCGGCGAAAGCGTCGAGGTCGAAGGCGAGAGCTTGAGCGCCGAAGACATCACACTCGCGCGCGAAGCCTTGCCGGGAAACGCCTCGGAAACTCAGGGCGGAGTAACGGTCGTGCTCGACACCAATGTTACCCCCGAGCTGGCAGCCGAAGGTCTGGCGCGCGAAATGGTGAGTCGCATCCAAAATCTGCGCCGTGACGCGAACCTCAGCGTGAGCCAACGCATTCACCTGTTCGTCGACGCCAGCGGCCCCGTCGCCCAAATGCTCGACAGCGCCGAGCTCCAAAGCTTGATTCAGCGCGAAACCCTGACCGTTTCGCTCGACCGCGCGGTGGCTGCCGGCTTTCCAGCTGGCACCCACACCGTGCAAGAGAGCATCGACGGCGAAGCCGTGAAGCTCGGCCTCGCACCCGCCTGAACATGACCACCAGCTACCGCGCGGGCATGAGCCCGGCAACCTTCGTTGCCGGAGCGACGGGCCTCTGGCGGATCGACTCGATCAAGGTCATCAGCGGAGAGACGCTAGCCAGCGCGCCGCGACTGGACGTGCGCGAAGGCATCGTGAGTCCAGTCGACGCGGTGTGGTCATTGCACGCGGTTTCGGGCCATGTGCGCTACGTCGAGCGCTCCGAAAAGACCTCCCTGGACCCGATCTCGCCCGGGCTTGGGCGCGCACAAGCCAGCCGCAGCGTTTTGATTCCCGTCCGCAAGTCGGACGCCTGGTGGGCGCTGCCCCAAGACGAGCGGCGCGCCATTTTCGAGGAGCGCTCGCAGCACATTCAAGGCAGCTTGGCCTACTTGCCGCGCATTGCTCGGCGCCTGTACCACGCCCGCGAGCTGGGTCAGTCGTTCGATTTTTTGACCTGGTTCGAGTACGCGCCCGAGCATGAGCCCGCGTTCGAAGAGCTGCTCGGCTTCCTGCGCTCGCGCGAAGAGTGGGACTTCGTGGAGCGTGAGGTCGAGCTGCGCTTGAGCCGCTAGACAGCGGCGCTACTTTGCCGCCGAAATCTCGTCAATTTGCCAGGTCTTTTCGCCGCCCGTCACGGCGAAGCGCAGGCGCAGCTTGGTCACGTCGGCCAGCTGCTGGCCAAAATCTGCCGTGGGCACCTCGATGGTGGCGTAGCTGCCCGTCGGAATGGCTGCGTAGGCGCTGAGCGCCTTGTCGGACCAGGCGGTGCCGTTCCACAAGCCCACGAACACCATGCCGCCCGTGTTCGCCGTGGTGGAACGAATCACGATACGCAGCTTGCTCAAGCCCACCACCGAGGCGAGCCCGAATTCGATCGTGCCGGTGTCGGCCTCGGCGATCCAGAGGTTGGCGTTGCCCTCCAGGTTCGTGGCGTTGACGCCCGTGACCACGATCGCCCGCTGATCGGGCGACGTCTTGAGCGCGAGCCAGTCAGCGGAGGAGTTGAAGCTGTCCACGGTGAAGGCCGTGCCGACGCCGCAGCCCCCGTTGTCTTTGTGGGTGCAGGCGCCGCCTGCGCACACGTCTTGGGTGCAGCTCATGCCGTCGTCGGGGCAGCCTGCGGTGTTGTTCGTGTGCTCACACTGGTGTGCGGCCGTGCAACGGTCGTCGGTGCAGACGTTCTTGTCGTCGCACTGTGCGTCCATTTTGCAGGCGCAGGTCTTGTTGTCCGGGTGCGTGCACGCTCCGACCGCGCAAATGTCCGCGGTGCAAGGATCACCGTCGTCGGCGCAGGCGGTAGTGTTGCTGGTGTACGAGCAGTGCTGCAGCAAGCACGTGTCGGTGGTGCACGGGTTCTTGTCGTCGCAGTCTGGGTTGGCCTTGCAGCCAGCGTCCGGGGGAGCCCCGCCCTCGCCGCCCGCGGCTGCGCTGCCGCCCTCGCTCGGCACGCCGCCCGCGCCAGCGTCACTCGTAGCGCTACCGCCAGCAGCGGTGCCAGCGCTTCCACTCTGACCGCCCACGGCCGTGCTGCCGGCCTTCGGCAGCGCCGAGGTTCCCGAGCTGGCGGAACCTGCAGCGTCGCCCCCTGAGCCGCCAGTTCCAGCCGCAGCACCCGTAGCACCGCTCGACTGAGGCGCGCCGTCATCCGCCTGCTCGGCGCAGCCGCTCCAGATGGGACATACGCCCAAGGCGCCGAGAAAGAGGCCACTCAGCAGGCGTGTGCGCATGCCGGGCTATTTGTCCGGCATGCCAAGCTTCGATCGAAATATCTTCAGGCTTCGCCCTCGGCAAGCGGCCACGAGCGGGTGGAGGTCGCGGGGCCTAATCGCCGCGAAAACCGCCTCGATGCGCTTGACCGCGTCGAGCTTGCCGTAGCCGTGGCGCACGCGAAGATGCGGAGTTTGCGCCACCGAGAATCGAGTCCTCGAGTCAGATATTCAATTTGCCGTTGGCGACCGCACCGATGCCTCAGCGTGAGGGCACCCACCCCGCCCCACTCAGCCTCACGTCCCTGAAGGGACCCGCCGTTGTCCGCCCGCGCTTGGGCGTGGGCTCGATAGCGAGATCAGCCGTCAGAGGTGGCGACATGATCCCGCAACGCCAATGGCGCCTAGCAAGCCCCTCAGCACACTCGGAGCCGACGACTCGGCTCCGCGCAGGGCGCGACAACATCGAGGCTGCCCCATCGCGCAGCCTAGAACAGCGAACATCACACGACGCGACATAGGGCTTGTTCGGAGTCGTTTAGTGTCCGACTCCGTCGCACCCCGTTCGGAATTCTTTCACGGCAAATCAGGCGGAAAATCCGCATTGGATCGCCTTTACAGATCGATGCCGGTAGGGTTTACTCGCGCCGCTTTCAAGCCTCGAGGCGGCCTCGCGTGTGCCGCTCTTGGACGCTTGGGCGAAAGCTACGTCGCTGCTCGCCGATCGCAGGGCGAACGCTTCTCGGAGGCTGCCAGATGCATTCAGCTTGGTCACGCATCGCCATGAACCTACAAACCGCTAGTTGCCTGGTCGTCGCTCTGTTTGCCACCGCCCTTGGGGGTTGCACCGAAGAGAACGAGGGCAATATCACGACGCCCCCCCCGCCTTTCGTGGCCATGGCCGCCGGCGGCACGTCCAGCAGCACCGGGGGCACGAAGGCCACGGGCGGCACCAGCGTGCTGCCCAGCGGCGGCGCCGGCAGCGGCAGCCCCACTGACGTCGACAAGCCTTGGCCCAGCAGCGGCTGCGGCAAACCCCTGCCCGGCCCGAACACCACCATTCCCGGCAGCCGCACCGGCTACGTCGAGTACAACGTCGTCCAAACCGGCGCCAACCTGACCGCGAACATCAAAGCGGGCAACAAGGGCGAGCGGCAGTTCTTCGTGCGAGTGCCGGCCGACTACAGCGAGAACGTCCCGTACAAGGTCGTGTACATCGGCCAAGGCTGCGGCGCCCAGAAGGCGGGCAAGACCAACACCTACGCCCTCTTCAACGAAGCGCAGGGCGGCAGCGAGCAAGCCATCTACGTCGGTGTCTCGGTGCCGGACAACGCCGTCAACCCC
>DATAKF010000537.1:0-28360 GCA_036261775.1 Polyangiaceae bacterium
TGCGCGAAGAGACGTGCCGCGTCCGCGCGCTGGTGGACGAGGTTACCGAGCTGTTCGCGGCGCGGGCGGAGCTGCGCGGCGTGGAGCTGGTGGCGCAGGTCGAAACCGAAGTGCCGACGCAGGTCGAAGCCGACACGGAGCGTATTCGCCAGGTGTTGTCCAACTTGGTGGGCAACGCCGTAAAGTTCACCGAGAGCGGGCGCATCACCGTGCGAGCGTCGGTCGAAGAGACCAAAGGGCAGGTATTTCAGCTGCGCTTCGAGGTCATGGACACCGGGATTGGCATCGACCCGGCGCTGCAGGGCAAGCTGTTCGAGGCGTTCTCACAAGTCGATGGCTCGCTGACTCGCAAGCACGGCGGCACCGGCCTCGGGCTCGCGATCTGCAAGCAGCTGGTCGTGCTGATGAAGGGCCGGATGGGCGTCACTAGCGAGCTGGGGCAGGGCAGCAACTTCTGGTTCGTGCTGCCGCTGCGCCGCCTGGAGTCGGGCAGCTTGGAGATGCCGACCGCGCTTGGTCCGCGTCCGTTGGCAGCGCCAGCTTCGTCCAAAGACAGCCCCTCTTCGCGCCGAATCTTGGTGGCCGAGGACAATCCGATCAACCAAGAGGTGATCCGCGAGGTGCTCAGTGAGCTGGGCTACGACGCTCACATCGTGGACAACGGCCTGGAGGCCCTGACTGCCCTGGAGCAAGAGGCCTTTCCAGTCGTGCTCATGGACTGTCAGATGCCCGAGCTGGATGGCTACGGCGCGGCGCGCGAGATTCGGCGGCGCGAGAGCGGCGCGGGCCATATTCCGCTGATCGCCGTGACGGCGCACGCCTTCGAAGGGGAGAGGCAAAAAGCGCTGTCGGCCGGCATGGACGACTACGTGACGAAGCCCATCAGCGGCGAGGTCTTGGCCGAGGTGATCCAGCGCTGGTGGCCGAAAGATCTATCGCGTGAGCCCGAGTCGGGCGAGCGCCTGGCATCGCAGGAAGGCGTAAAGGCTGCTGCCGCAGAACCGCAGCAGCGCGCGCTCGATCCGAGTGTGCGCCGCAGCGAAGCGGTGGCGAGGATCTTCTTGAAGTACGTACCGGCGCAGATCGACTCGATCGGTCAGGCGATCGCCGCCAACGACGAAGCGACTTTGAAAGCCGCTGCGCACAAGCTGAAGGGCAGCTGCTTGGCTGTCGGAGTGCCGCGCATGGCCGAGCTATGTGCAGCCATCGAACAAGGCGAGGGCGACTTGGGGCCGCTCTTCGACGAGCTAAAAGCCGTGTTTGCTCGGGCTGAGAGCGAGCTGTCCGCACAGCTGGGCGCCAAGCCCACCAGTGTTGCCAGCTAGTGTGCCGAGTCCGTAGATGTCCGAAGAAGTGTCTTTGGACACTAGGGGCTAGGTACCCGACGGGACGTACCCGCGCCACAGCCACATCAGCACGGTGGCCATGGTGGCGGACTTGACGGTACCGGAGCAGTGGCCTTGGCCTTTGCCCTCGATGTACTTGTAGTGAAAGCCCTTGGCCTTCAGGGCGGCGGCCGTGCGCTGGTTGGCCATCAGCCAATTGTGCTTGCCCGATTCGGCGGCGGTGGAACCGTTGTCGTTTTCGTTGGCGTTGATGAAGATGCGCAGCTTTTTCTCGCGCCCTTCCGTGTCGTTTTTGATCAGCTCTTTGCTCGAGTGGTAGTCCCAGGCGCCATCCGGATACATGGCTGACTCGGGCGCCTTGGGATTTTGCTGCGCGACCAGCGTTGCCGAGTAGCCGATGACTCGACCGAATAGGTCGGGCCTGAGCCAGCCCATCGTGAACGCTGCGGCGCCGCCCGAGCTGCAACCCATGGCGGCGCGGCCGGACGGATCGGTCGTGAACTTCAGGCCCGGGTAGGCGGCTTTGATTTTGGCGTCGTTGATCACCGCCGGCAGCACTTCGGTGTCGATGAAGCGCGCGTACTTGTCGGACACGGTGTCGTATTCGAGCCCGCGCTCGCTGCCGATGCTGTCGTCGCCGCCGTTTTGCACGGCGATGGCGATGAACGGGGGCAGCTTCCGCAGCGGGTCGGTCTCGCCAGTCAGGTTGTCGAGAGCACGCGACACCTGATTGAGCTCGCCCGGCCCGTCTTGGATCACGAGCAGCGCAGCGGGCGTGCCGTCTTGGTATTGGGCCGGCACGTACACGTTGATGGAGCGGTTCGTGTTGACGGGCTTGGTCACCGTCGGATCCTTGCCGTCGAACAGCTTGCTGCTCGCGAGCGGCATGCTGAACGAGAAGCTCTTGCCTTTGGGATTGCCTTGGTCGCTCAGCTCTTTTTCGTTCGTGTAGCTGGGGCCAACGATGAAGTCGCCGTCGCCCTCGGCGCTCACCTCGGGCAAGCCGGACGGGCCGCCCGCCGTGCTGCCGCCCGAGCCTCCGCTCGCGGATCCGGCTGCGCCACCTGTCCCGGCCGAGCTCGAGCCGCCGGTGTCGGTTCCGGCGGTGACTGCGCCGCCGGTGTCGGTTCCGGCAGTCTGGTTGACGGTGCCACCCGTGGGCTGCGACAAGGTTCCGGCCGTCGGCTGACCGCTGCCGCCCGGATTCGAGCCACCTTGCGAGCTATCGGCGGCCGGATCCTTCGACGCGCACGCCCAGAGCAGGCTCGACGAGACGAGACCCAACGTGACGGCAAGGCGGGCGAGGGCTGAGGGGGCGAGCGACGATTTCACGAACACACTCCCGAGTGCGGTGTTGCGGTAGCAACTCAGGGATGCTCGCTCAGGCCCGATATTGGTCGGCTAAGTTCGAAACTGAGCACCAATGGTCGGATTTTTTTGGCCCCATCGGGTGGCAGCGAAAGATTGCGAGATGGGCGCACTCAGACAACGCTCTCACCGGAGCGTGAACGCCGCGCCTGCCGAGGTTCGCCCTTGGCTTCGTGGAGCGGGAGAGCGGCGAGCTTGGCTGCGTGTCAGGAGCCGGCGGCGCGCAGGTTGGTCCGAGTCCGGACCGCGCTGCCACGCCGCCGCGATGGGGCGAGCGCCCCGAGTTACTGCACGACGACGCGCTTCTTGCAGGTCGGGGTGCAGTTGAGGTTGCCGCTGGGGCCTTCGTCGCATTGTTCGGTGCCCTGCTTTTTGCCGTCGCCGCAGCGGGGGGCAAAGGTGCAGTCGGCGTTGCAGGTGCCGTAGTCGCCAGTGTTGGCGTCTACGCCCAGGTCGCACTGCTCGGGGCCGTTGCGCTCGCCGTCGCCGCAGTACGGCGCCGGTTGGCAATCGTAGCTGCAACCACCCATGACGGCGGCGTAGGCCACGTTGTCCAAGCCGTCGTCGCACACTTCGCCGCCCTGCGGGTCGATGTGAGAGTCGCCGCAGTACGGGCCGAAGTCGCACAGCGTGGTGCAGCCTTCGTAGGCGTCGTCGTCGTTGACGTCTTTGCCCAAGTCGCAGAGCTCGTGGGCAGATTGGACGATCATGTCGCCGCAGAAGGGCGGCGGGGTGCAGCCCACGCCGCACTCCTGGGCGGCCGTCTTCGGGTCGTCGTAGTCGTCGGCGTTGAAGCCGTTGTCGCAGGCTTCACCTTCGTTGGACTGCAGCACGGCGTCGCCGCAGCGCGGTCCGAGTCCGCACTTGTTGGTGCAGCCGTTGTAGCCGCCGGTGTTGCCGGCGGTGCCGTAGTCGCACTCTTCTTCGGGATCCGGCGTGTTGCCGGGGCCGCCGTCACCGCACTTGGGGCCGAACAGGCACATGTCGGTGCAGCCGCCGTACTCGGTGGACGCGAACTGGCCGTAGTCGCACTCTTCGCCGTTTTGCTTGATGCCGTCGCCGCAGTACGGCTTGATCGTGCAGGTTGCGCTGCAGTTGGACGTTGCCATACCGTTGTCAGCGCCGTCGTCGCACTGCTCGGGGCCGTTGCGGACGTGATCACCGCAGCGGGGCCCGGCCTTGCAGTCGAAGCCGCAGAAGTTGTACTTGCCGTTGTTGGCGCCGTCGTCGCACAGCTCACCGCCGGCAGCTTGGGGCACGCCGTCGCCGCAGTAGCCGCCCAGCTTGCACTGGGTGGTGCAGCTGGTGGGACCATAGCTGGCGTCGTTGTTTTGGTTGCCCTTGTCGCACTGCTCGCCCTGACCAGCCTGCAGCGAGCCGTCACCGCAGAAGGCCGGTGTCTTGCAGCCGGGTGCGCACACGGTCACGGGCGAAGTGGGGGTCTTGTACAGGTCGGTGTTGACGCCGTTGTCACAGGCCTCGGCCGGTAGGCTCTTGGCCGGGTTGGCGCTTTGAACGACGCTATCGCCGCAGTACGAGACGGCCGTGCAGGTGGCGTTGCAACCACCGGCCTGGCTGCTCGTGTCCGTGCCGCCGCCGTCGCACACCTCGTCGCCAGCAACGATACCGTCGCCGCAATCCGTTTCGCACGCCGAGCGGGGCGCCAAGAAGCCGGCCAGCGTGAGCCGGAAGTTCGACTGGTCGGTGTGGCGCTCGGCGTGGAACAGCACGATTTCGTAGACGCCACCCTTGGTGAGGCCGAAGCGACCGTCGGTCGCGTCGCCCTGCTCGGCGACGCTCAAGTTGCACGCTGGTGGATCGCCGGTCGTCCCACACGCTGCAAGGCTGAAATTGCCACCGGGGGCGTTGTTGGTGTAGTCGGCGCGATGTAGCGAGCAGCTCGAGTCTTCATCGCCCAGGATGACCTCGCCCAGCTCGGCGCAGTGCACGCCGCCCACGTCAACGGCCAGGCGACCGTTGATGAACACCCACACGTCGTCGTCACCGCGGAAGGTGAGCTTTTCACCGCCCTTGTACTGGAAGAAGTAACGAATCTCGCTCGTGAAATGAAAGTTGTGGGTGGCGTTCCCGTCGTTTCCGAAGCCAATCCCGTCCAACGGGAAGAAATTGGAGTTGGAGTACTCGTAAACTTCGGAGTTCACCCCGCCGACCTGGTTCAACGTCAGCGAGCTGACCAGCTTCGACGTTTGAATCGCGCCGTTGTCGCCGGCGATGTTGGTCGGGTTGGTGTCGCGATACCAAAGCGAGAAGGTGCTCGCGTTGCCGATGTCGGCGGTGCCGTTGGCTTGGTGCAAAATCGGCTTACCTTGAGCGTCCAGCCAGCCGCACGTGCCGGCGCCGCAGGTGGTACCGGCAGCGGTGACGCACTGCGTGTCGTTCAGCTTGCAGACAGGGCCCGGGATACTGAGCGCAGCGTCAGGGTTGTTATCGCGCTCGAAGTCGGGATGACCGTTGGTCGAGGTCCGCTTCTTGAAGTCACGGTAGGTGACTTGCATCTGCAGCGTAGGGGGTAGGGTGACCTTTTCGGGGCAATCCCAGCCGACCGTTTCGGACTGGCAGTCGCCCTCGCAACCGTCGCCGTCCGTCGTGTTGCCGTCGTCACATGTCTCACCACTCGTGATGAGGCCGTCGCCGCACTTCACGTTGACCACCGGGACGGAACCAACCGTGACGGTCGGCTCGACCTGGCAGGTGGCGCTGCAGCCGTCGCCGGCGATGGTATCGCCCAAGTCACAGCCTTCGCCAGGATCCGGAGTGCCGAGCGGCTTGGGATTGGCGGCGCCGTCCCCGCACACCGTCTTCACGCAAGCGGCGTTGGCGGTGGGGCACTTGTAGCCGAACTCGAGCTTGCAGCCCGCGTTGCAGCCGTCACCGCTGGCGCGACGGGTCGGGCCGTCGTCGCACTCTTCGGTGGTTTGCTTGATGCCGTCACCGCACTTGGCAATGCAAGCGGCGCCAGGCGTAGGACAAGCCCAGCCGCTTTCGATCTGGCACGTGGCGCCACAGCCATCACCAGCAACCTTGCCGCCGTCGTCGCACGTCTCGCCTGGGTCGATGACCTTGTTGTTGCAGACGGGCTTGGTGCAGGTGGATGGGCCGAGGCCGACGCAAGTGTAGCCAGCCTCCGGCTGACAGGCCGCCGAGCAGCCATTGCCGACGTTCGGCGGATCGCAACCCTCACCGGTTTGCACGATGTTGTCGCCGCAGGCCGGGTTCTTGAAGCAGACGTCCGCTTGCGGGCAGGTCCAGTTCGCTTCCACTCCGCAGTTTGCGTTGCAGCCCTTGCCCACGTCGGGCGCGTCACACGTCTCGGGGGATTCGATGATGTGGTTGCCGCACACCGGGGGCGTGCCGCTGGTGTCCGGGTCGAAGCTCTTGCAGCCCGCCTTGCAGCCGTTCTGGCCAGGCGGGTCGCAGATTTCGCCCGGCTCGACCATGCTGTTGCCGCAGCTGATGCTGGTGCTGCAGACACTGGGGCTCGCGTTGGTGCAGGTGAAAAACGGCTCTTCTTTGCAAGCAGAAGAGCAACCGTCGCCGCCAATCGCGTTGTTGTCGTCGCACTCTTCGGTGCCACGGAGCAGGCCGTCGCCGCACTCGGCCTTGCAGCCCGCGGTGTTGCAGTGCCAGCCGTCTTCGACCGTGCACGTGGCCGAACAGCCGTCGCCGCTGACGGGCGGCATTTGCAGTTGATCGCAGGCTTCGTCCGGAGTGCGCACGCCGTCACCGCAGACCTGCTGCACGCACTTCATGCCCGGGTTCGGACAGTAGAAGCCAGGCTCGATCTGACACTGCGCGTCGCAGCCCGGATCGGCCACGCCGTTGTCGTCGCACTGCTCGCCGCGCTCGCGCACGCCGTTGCCGCAGACCGACACCTTCACGCAGGGCTGGCCAGGGCGCACGCAGGCCCAACCGTCCTCGACCGTGCTGCAGTCAGCCGAACAGCCGTCGTCAGCGTCGGTGTTCTTGTCGTCGCATAGCTCGTCGCCCTCGAGCACGCCGTTGCCGCAGATGACGACCTGCACGCAGTCTTCGCCGACCGCGGAGCAGTCGTAGTCCGGATCGACCGTCGTACAATCAGCCGAACAGCCGTCATCGTCAGCGGTGTTCTTGTCGTCGCAGAACTCACCGGGCTCCAGCTCGCCGTTGCCGCAGACGTACCTGGTAGGATTGCCGTCAGCGCCGCCCGTGTCCTGACCGTCAGCGCCGCCCGTTGGATCGATGCTGAGTGTGCCGGCCGTGTCGACCGCCTTCTTGCCACCACTGCTGGTGCCACCGCCGTCGACCCCGGGATCAGACCCGGTACCGACGGACGGATTGCCGCCGCAACCGGTCTGAAGAGCCAGCCAAACGCCGCAAACGCCAAGCACACGCACGGGGGACGACCAGCTCATTGAGCGACCTCGTAGACTAAGGCAGACAGGGCCGAAGCGACCTGCGCCGATGGCGCACGACGCTTGCGATGGAGACACGACAAGGTGACATGTGTACCGCGCTCACGCTCATCTTCTCAATCGAAATGAACAGCAGAAAGCTCGTCGTTTGCCATGGCCGCGCGGGGCCGACGCATGGCGGCGCCGACTACATGTAAGGGAAAGTGTAAGGTTTGGGTGGCTCGCGCCACTCGACCTGGTGAATGGACGTGCCAAGGGGTCAGCTTCGACGTTTGTTCGAGTGGGGACGCGTTTGCGTGACGTCCTTCGCGTGCGCCTGCGCCGGCAAGAGTGCGTCACCAGGGGACAGGGGCGACTTGGGCGGTAGCGGTGGAACTGCCGGCAGCCCTGGGGCGTTACTGTCGGGTGGTGGAGGCGGCGTGGGCCTGCGCCGGAGCAACACCCCCGGCGGTTGGTAGCTCTGGGAGGATCGACATTCCAGTACAGGTGATCGTCGGCGGTGAGCCGCTGACGCTGGGCGCGCCGGCCGCTGGCGCGGCTGACGGCTCGTCGGCGGCTCCAACGCTCACACTGGATCTCGACCGCATGCTGGCGACCGAAGCCGGTGACGGAGACGACCACTTCTCACCTACCGAAACGCACATCGAGCTGGGGCCATCGAAACGCCTCAGGGCTTTCCGGCGCTGGTGGCACCCGACGACAAAGTGGTCGCCGAGCGCCGACGAGCGGTTTCTGACCGACCCGGGGGTCGCGCCCATCGCGCTCGTGGGCGCTACGCCAAGCCCGAGTAGGCGTAGGCCTACGGCACGTAGCGGTAGGTGGCGGCGATGAACGGAATCACCGGCGCCGTATTGGAGCCCGCTTTGCCGGCTTTGAGCAGCGACAAGTCGACGCCCCAAGCGCGCCCGGACAAGCGCGCGCCCACGCCGCCAATCAGCCCATTGGCTTCGCCGATCACTTCGCCCAGCGGAATGAGCGAGTTGATCTCGGCGATGATCGACACGATGCGACCTGCGCGGTAATTGAGACCAGCGCCGCTGAACAGCAACGACGCCGGACCCACCAAGGTGACGTTCGTGCTCATGCTGAAGCTGAGCCGGCAGTCGGTCGCTTCGGTGCAAAACGTTGCCGCGGCGCCAGCGCGGCCGACGAAGCCGTTCACCTCTTCGAAGCCAAGAATGCCCGTCGCCGAGCCGATGGCTGCAACGCTGACGTGCGGCTCGCGAAGCAGCACCGTTTTGACGCTGATGTCGGCCGGCACGACGCCTGCTTCACCGAGCGGTGGCGTGGCCGAGAGCGAGATCTGAGTCGAGTCAGTGACGGCGTAGCCGAGCTGCAGAAGAAAGATCTCGTAGTCGGTGACGTAGAAGGAGCCCTTGGGATGCGTCTCGGCCGTGGGCGAGAGCAACAGGCGATCGATGTGAGCGTCGCGGAAGCGTGGAGCGCTGAGGATTGGCTCGGTGGGAATGGGAGCCGGAGCAGTAGCCGGCTCGGCCAAAGGGGGAAGTAGCGACCCAGGCGCAGGAGCAGGAACGGGCGCGGCTGCAGGGGTGGCAGGGCCTGGCGCCATGGCGGTACCTGCGGGTTCGGGCGCTGCGGCTGGCGGCGGAGCGTTAACCGGCGTTGGCGGGGCAGTGTCAACGCCGGTTGGGGGCAGCGGGGGCGGAGCGGGCGCCGGCTCGGCGGGCGGGGGCGCCGCGGGCGGGGCAACTTCCGCAGGCGCGGTAGGGGTTTGGGCCGCAGCGGAGGCCACAAACACGACGCTTTCGAGGCAGAGCACGGATACTGCAAGGAACGCGACGTGAGTCTTCATGTTGCCGAAGGGCGCTGCCGCCACCAAGCGATGTTATACGTTGTGAGGGTCGTGGCCTTGCCAATCGTGTGCCAGCTGAAGAGGCCCCGCAGCTTGCTCGCGGTGCTTCTGCTTTGCGCAGTCGCGTGCGCCAGGACGGGTTTGTATCCCGGTGAGCTGGGCGAAGCCGAGCCTGATGACAACGAGCTTGGTGGCAGCGCAGCGACCGGTGGCGTCGCTGCGGCCGGCAAGAACACGGGCGGCGTGCCGGTCGAGCCCGAGCCGACCGCCGGCATGCCTCCGCTCGCCACCGCGGGGTCGTCGCCAGTGCCGGTGGGCGAGCCGACCGTGTGCGTACCGACGACCGAGACCTGCAACGGCCGCGACGACGACTGCGATGGCGCGGTCGACGACTTGCCCCCTACACCTTGCCCCGGCGGCGGCTCGAGCTTCTGCGTTGCCGGCAAGCAGAGTCAGTGCCCGCGGCGTTGCGAGGTGTGCGTGCCTGGCAGCATCAGGGTCTGCCAGAATCCGTTTTGCTCGTTCTGGGGTGAGCAAGAGTGCGCGGCCGACGGGCAGGGCTTTGGTCACTGCCGCGAGGCCGAGCCGCCCTCGGAATGCACCGCGGTCGCCAAAAAGTTCGAGCACTCGCGCGAACTTGAGCAGTGCTGCCTGGACAACGGCTACTGCTGTCTGGACGAGTTCGATCTGAACGGCAACGGTGACCGCCGCGAGATGCTAGGAGCGTGCGGGGACGTCGCCTGCCAATGAGCCTGTCTAGTCTGCGCACTCCGGCACTGCTCGCCGGCCTGGTTTTTTCGCTGAGCCACCGCGCCTGGGCGGCCCCTTGCGGTCGCCCCGATGTCGACGTGACGTTCCCCTCGGAAGCCGCGAAAGCGGTGCCGATCGACGCGGTGCTGGCCGCTCACTACGGCTCACCCGCCCGTTTCGACGACGAGCCGGTGACGTTGACTGACGCTGCGGGGAGCCCTGTCAGCGTCACCGTGAGCTACGACGACGCGGACTCCATGCTGCGCGCGGTGCCGGACCAGCCGCTCAGCGCGGGCCTCCACAGCATCGACTGGCCGGGCCTTCGCGGAGTGAGCAGCAGTGGCGGCCTCGGGCGCGGCAAGCGCGTGAGCTTCACCGTGCAGAGCGGCGCCGATCTCGGGCCGCCCAGCTTTCCTGGCTTGGTCGGCATCGAGTGGGATTTGGCACGCGACCGCGATCCTTGCCTCGACCGGCTCGACGATAGATTCGTCTTCAAGCTCCAGGTGGGCGAAGCGATCGAAGACACCGGCAGCTCGCTCTTGGCGCTGTTGGTGTTCGAGACCCGCGATCCAACAGCGCCACGGCAGACCGAGCCTAGCCGCGTAGCCGTGAAGGCCTGGCCCGAAAACGGCATCGTCGAGGTGCGACGTCCCGCCAACAAAGCCGGCCAAACTTGCTTCGCGGCGGTCGCTCAAGACCTGATCGGCAGCGTCTCGGGCGGCGGCGACAAAGAAGTGTGCGTGAAGACCAAGAAGCCGCCGTTCTTCGAGGGCTGCGCGCTTGCAGGCCCCGGTCAGCCAAGAGCCGCATCGGGCTTCGGCTACGCACTGCTACTACTCGGCCTAGCCTGGCTCACGCGAGGACGAACGACGCATGCGCGTCCGGCTCGCCCTGATTGAGCTGGCGCTGTTGGCGTCGGCCCTCGGCTGCCAGCAGCCGACCAAGGAAAAGCAGACGCCGCCAGCTCGACCGAGTGCGCAAACGCAGCTGACGCGTCTGCTCGCGCCGCGCCAAGCCAGCCGCTTTCACGAACGCAATGGCAAGCACCGACAGGAGCACCCGCGGCTGCCCGATAGCGGAGAGTGGCGCTGCGCCGAGCGTGACCATGTGGTGTGGTGCGCGGGCGGAGAAGCGGCGGCCGGCATCGTCGCAGGTCCGCCCGATGCCAGCTATCGCTGCGGCGAGCGCTGGGGCCAAAACGCAGGCGAGCGCGTGTGCATCGATACGCGTCCGGACTTCCCGGGCGAAGGCTACCAGTGCCGTTTCGAGCAGGAACGCGGCGTCGCGCGCGTTTGCGAGAGGGCTACGGCTGCTCCCGGGCCAGGCTTGACGGCAGGTGCGCTGTCCGCCTGTTGGCTCGATCGCGACTGCCCGTCCGGCCGTTGTGATCGCGGCACATGCAGCTGTAGCGCGCACGAACAATGCCTGCGCGGAACTTGCCAGAGCGGCGTTTGCAGCGAGGGAAAGCCGTGAGGCTTGCTGGCTTTGCGCTCTGCTGCGTGCTCGCCGGCTGCTACACACCGCCGCAAAAAGTAGCGCTGCGGATCGAGCTGCCCGAAGAGCTGGCAGGCCATGCCGAAGACCTGCAAGTGCTGCCGGCGATCGCGCAGGTGCGGCGCGAAGTCGGCAGCGGTGTCGTCGCTGTCGAGCTGAAGGGGCACGCTGGCTACGTCGATCTCTCGCTGCCTGGCGCTTGTCCGGAGCGCATCCAGCTGGCGTCGCTGGCAGCGGGGAAACCCCATGAAATCGTGCTGCAACCCCTGCACGACACGGGCCCCGCCGAGCGCGTCGTCGGGCTCGGCAAGGCTTTCAGCATCCAGGCGAAGCCCAACTGCGCGGCCGCGTTGCCACTGTGGACTTCGTTTCGCGTCACGGGCGGCGCGCCGCTCGAAGGCGCGCACTTCGACCCCGGTGACCGGCAATTTTCGGCTGCTACGCGCACGGTGCCGCCAAGTACCAGCACGACGCACGGTATCTTGCCCGTATCGGCGCGCGCTCAACAGGCGCTTCGCAGCGAAGTGACGTTCCGGGTCGAGTTGCCGGGTGGTCAACACTTCGAGCGCGTCATCGGCATCTCGGCGGTCGCGCGCAGCAGCGGCTTGAGCGACGTCGCGTTGACGCATCCGGTCTTGCTCGGCGGCGACGGCTGGCAGCTGCTCGAAAAGCCACCCGCGTCGACGGCCACGCTCCGCTCCGTGGGCAATTTGTTCGAGCTTTGGCCCGATGAAAGCGGGCGCTACCGGCTGCAAGACGCTGCGGGGCGCACGCTGTCTGTCAGTAGCGGGCGCTACGACCAAATGCCGCTCGATTGCGGCCGCTCGAGTTGTCACAGCGACATCGCCAAGAGCGCCCACGCCAGCCCCATGACTCAAGCGTTGGCGTCGGATCTGGGTGGGTGTCATTCCCTCACCAATCCGGCTTGCGCCAGCGCTTGCCACACGACAGGCGAGCCCGGCACGCAAGATGGCGGCTTCGTCCACGTGGCGCGTGAGCTGGGTCTGCCGGCGCTCCCGCCCGACTACGACGACTTGCCGCGTGCGCTGCGTCGCTTGGGTGGCGTTGGCTGCATGGCCTGCCACGGGCCCGCCAAAATTCCCGAGCCAAGCCAGCGCTTTGCGTTGATGCGCAACGACGTGTGCGCCGTCTGCCACGACTCGCCTCCGCGCTACGGGCACGTGCAAGCGTTGCAAGCTTCACGCATGGGCCACGCCGACAGCTCTCCCGAGGCTCGGCGTGAGCCGGCGTGCGCTCGCTGTCACACCGCTTGGGGCGCGGTTGGCAGGCCCGCTCCGCCCGATGACAGCGAGACCTTCGGTATTACCTGCGCCACGTGCCACGACGTGCACCCGCATGGCCAAGCTTCGCAAAGCGAATCAGCTGCAAAGGCGCCCGGCGAGCAGCCGACTCACGGTGGCCTGCTGCGGCAGTTCCCCTTGCCGGAAGCTCTGGCGAACCCGCCCGCTTCGTTCCAAGGCATCAGCCGCGTTTGCATCAGCTGCCACGCGCCCAGCTCGAGCACGGGGCGCCCCGAAGCCAGCGCCGCCGCCATCTTGGCAGGTCAAGGCGGGCTCGACCCCGCGACAGGCGCGCCGCTCGCAGTCCCGGCACCGCACGCCACGGCCGCTCGGGGTTGCATGAGCTGCCACGACTCCGGGCCCGAGTCGCTCGTCATGGGCAAGAGCCACGGTTTCCGCGCGACGGACGAAGCATGCGCGCGCTGCCACACGCCCAAACCGCGCGACGCTTCCATCGCCGAGCGCGCCCGCACGCTGCTCGCGCGTCTCGATCCCCAGCACGCCGCCGGCGATGTCGGCAAACCCTGGCACGCCCGGTACCAAGCTGCTTTGCCCTCGCCCGCGCAAGCCCGCGCTCTCCGCAACGTGCTGCTCGTGCTCGAAGACCCAGCCGCCGACGTGCACCACCCCGCCTACGCTCGCGCTCTGCTCGACTCCGCCGAACGCCTCGCCCCCGGAGCCCCTCGATGAAATTCCTCCTGCTCACCGCCCTCGCCGCTCCGCCCGCACCGGCTCCCGCCACCGCGCCTGCACCCGCGCCCGTTGCCGCAGCGGCCCCGGCACCGGCAGCATCCGTCTATCCGCTGCGTCTCACCCTGGCCAGCACCTCCGCCTTCGGCGTCACTCACGCCAAATTCTTCAACCAGCTCCTCGGCGCACGCGTCGACCGCCGCTTCACGCCTCGCTTCGCCTTCGGCGCCGCGCTGAGCTACGCCAACCTCAAAGGCAAAGACGGCCGCGCGCACAACACCCTGCTCGAAGTCTTCAGCGAATACCGCGCCCCAATCAAACAAGAAGCGTTCGGCCTGCCTCTGCGCTTCGCCCTCGGCTACCTGCCCAACAACGGCCCCACACTCCGCTTCGGCGCCGGCTTCGACTTCGCTATCTCGGACCGGATTTCGTGCGAGATCACGCCGCTCGAAAGCATGGTTTGGCTCACTCGCGAGCGGCCGGAAATTTCGATGAACGGCAGCGTGGCGTTGCGGATCGGGTTTTGAGACTTGGCGGTGGGGGAAGAACCAAGAAGCTATTTGCGCCTGCGGAGGGTCGAGGCGCAAAGTTTGCGTGTGCAGGTGCTCCGGTTCCGCCGCTGTCGCGCGACTCGCTCGTGAGCGCACGCTGGGTGCTCTGACGATCGATTGCGACGATATGAGGTCGTAGCTTTCTTTCGCCACGCCCGCTGGTAGCGCTCCGACCCCTTGCCCAGAGCTGTCGGTGGCTCCCCCGCAGATCCTTGGAGCAGGAACGCCACGGTTCGGTTCGCGTATCCCGTCATCGGCAGTGACCCTGCGCGTGGCGCGCTTGGATCTCAACCCAGCAGCGATGCCTCACTTCGTGCCGCCGGGGAAACGCACGCCGTTAGCAAATGAATGCGGCATGCGCTTTGCGTTGTCGGAGCGAGGTGCTTCGCGGCGTGCTGGAGGTAAACAATGATCGGCGTTGATAACGACTTCGATGCGTTTCGTGAGGATTTCGTCGTCTACTTGGCCGCCAGGCTCGGCGTTTCGAGGGAAGCTGCGCTGAGCTACCTGGGCGATTGGCTGATTGCCTTCAAGGCCGACGCGCACCCACCAGCGCTGGGCGAGACGATTGAAGGATGACGGTGGTTGCAGCAAAGCCTCGAGTCTGCCCGGACGTGGCGCTGCCACCACTGGCACGACGACACGGCTGTCGAGCAGCCGCGTCGCGCCCTACCGACGGCGAATCAGCCACGCCTCAGTCGTTCGCGTCAGCAGGACGCGGCAGAGCACGGTGAGGGCAATGTATCCCAGTCAAAGTAGCGGCACGAAGGCGTCGACGCTGCCCGAAAGCGGCACGTCCTCCGCGTTGCTCAACCTATGCGCTCGACAGGAAGTAGTGTCGCGCGTAGGTCACCAAAGCACGGGCCCAAGGTCGTGGGCATCGAGACACTCTGCACTGTGAAGCAGCGTGGTGCGCTGCACGTCGCGGCGATGCAGTCAGCTTGGCGTTGTCGCCAGCTGTTCCAGTAACTTGTCCCATGTGCTGTCGTGAATGGCTTTCTTCGGTAGCACGCGACCCATTGGCGTGGCGGCGCTACCCGCTCTCTGCACGCCCTCGTGGAGGCGCTCCAGGTCGAGATACTCATCACCGTCGGCAAGGCGGTCGGCCGTCTCTGCCGTCGCGACGCTCGCCACCTCTTGATCGGAGAGCAGCTTCAAGATGCGATCACGGGTCACGTACTCGCTGCGGCTTGCGTTTTGCATTCTAGATCGCGACGCTGCACGAAGCGTGCCTGTTCGCTCGGGCGGAGCATCCGATTCGCGTGCACCTGGCGAGCGACCCGGCGCTCGAAGATCTGCTCAGAGCGCGCATGCCGCACTGGGACACAAGCGTGCCTCGCACGCGGGGGGGCGAAGGTGGCGGCTTGCCGGCAGCGTGCCGTCCACGGCCCTGGCGCGGCGCAAATCGTGCAGAGGGCGAGCGCCTCATGGTGAAACCGCACGCTTCGGCGACGAGCTCTGTCGCCGAAAGCCCGCACTCAGACTGGCATACCCAGTCCGCCGAGGAGGTGCTGTCACGGACTGGAGCTTCGCCCCTGGGGCTGTCCGCGTCGGAGAGCGCCCAACGTCTCGCGGCCAGCGGCCCGAACGAGCTCCAAGAGGGAAAACGCGAGGGCTCGCTGCACATGCTCTTGAATCAGTTCAAGAGCGTCGTGATCTGGATCTTGGTCGGCGCCGGTATCATCTCTGGCCTGCTCGGCGAGCTAGTCGACACCATAGCGATCTTCGCCATCGTCGCTTTGAACGCGGGTATCGGCTTCTACCAAGAGCTCAAAGCCGAGAGGTCGCTCGATGCGCTCAAGAAGCTCACCGCCCCTCAGGCGAAGGTGCGTCGCGACGGGCAGCTACAGCTCGTCCCCGCTGCATCCGTAGTCGTGGGGGACGTCCTCGTCCTGGAAGCCGGTGATGTCGTCGCTGCGGACGCAAGGGTCCTGGTCGTTGCGTCGCTCCAGTGCATCGAGGCCGCGCTCACGGGTGAGTCGGAAGCAGTAACCAAGAGCGCTGCCGCGTTACCCGCCGCTGACGTTCCGCTCGGCGACCGCGAGAACATGGTCTTTCAGGCGACGAGCGTCGCCGCAGGAACGGGTCAAGCCGTTGTCGTGGCTACGGGCATGCAGACCGAGCTGGGCCGCATTGCGAGCTTGATCGACGAGGCGTCCGCCGAGAGCAGCACCCCGCTCCAGCGAAAGCTCGACGCCGTGGGGCGTGTTCTCGTCTGGGCGGCGCTCGGCATCGTGGCGCTGCTGTTCGGCCTCGGTTGGCTTCGGGGGACCAACGCCCTCGAGTTGACGATGACCGCGCTCAGCCTGGCCGTCGCCGCCGTGCCGGAAGGGTTGCCAGCGGTCGTCACCGTCGCGCTCTCGGTGGGGGTGCTACGTATGGCTCGCCGCCGGGCGCTCGTGCGTAAGCTCGCCGCTGTGGAGACGCTCGGCTCGACGAGCGTCATCTGTACCGACAAAACGGGCACGCTCACGGTCGGCGAGATGACCGTGAGGGCCATCTGCGTGGCGGACCGAAGCTACGAAGTGACGGGCGAAGGCTACGGCCCGGAGGGCGAAGTCCGCTTCGAAGGCGAGCAGGTGAAGCCCTCAGATGCCGCTCCACTGCGGGAGCTTGCAACGATCCTGCTCGGTTGCAATGACGCGCAGCTCGTGCAGGTGGATGGGCGCTTCCAAACCGTCGGCGACCCGACGGAGGGCGCGTTGCTCGCCGCTGGCGCAAAGGCAGGCGGCGATCGTCGGCAGCTCGAGCAGCAGTGGCCGATGGTTCAGACGTTTCCTTTCGACTCGGACCGCAAGCGCAGCTCGGTCATTCGCCGGATGCCCGACGGAAGGTTGCGGGCACTGATCAACGGCGCTCCGGGGCTGCTTTTGGAGCGCTGCTCCCACGTCTACACCGGAAGCGGTATCGGCCCCCTCACCGAGGAGGGCCGAGAACGGCAGCTTGGGCATGCGTCTGCCATGGCGAAACAGGCGTTGCGCGTTCTCGGATCGGCCTATCGAGACCTGGCGGACCCCGTTCAGCCCGACGCGACCGCGGACTCGATTGAACGCGACCTGGTATTCGTCGGGCTGACGGGCATGTACGACCCGCCCCGCGGTGAGGCCAAGGCGGCGGTCGCGAGGTGTCGTGCCGCGGGCATTCGAGTGGTGATGATCACGGGCGATCACCCCGACACCGCGGCAGCCATCGCGCGCGAGCTTGGCGTTGCCGCTGATGCTCCGGCCATGCGCGGGGCCGCGCTGGACAAGATGACTCCAGAGGAGCTGCAGCGCAGCGTCGTCGATGTCGACGTTTATGCGCGCGTTACGGCCGCGCACAAGCTGCGCATCGTTCGCGCGCTCAAGGCCAACCAGGCCGTGGTGGCGATGACCGGCGATGGCGTGAACGACGCCCCCGCCATCAAAGGGGCCGACATCGGCATCGCGATGGGCATCTCCGGCACGCAAGTGACCAAGCAAGCCGCGGACATGATCATCACCGACGACAACTTTGCCACGATCGTAGCGGCGGTAGAGGAAGGTCGCGGCATCTACGACAACATTCAGAAGACACTCCAGTACCTGTTGGCGGGCAGCACCGGTGAGCTCCTGCTCATGACCGTGTGCGTGGTGATGGGGCTGCCGACGCCGCTTCTGCCGATTCACCTGCTCTGGATCAACCTAGTCACAGATGGCCTTCCGGCGCTTTGCCTCGCCACCGATCCCATCGATACGGACGTCATGCGGCGCAAGCCACGCTTGCGGTCGGAGCGCTTGATGAACCGCGCCTTTCTGCGCACGATGCTCATTACGGGCTTTCTGACGGCTAGCGTGAGCTTCGCTGCCTACGTCTATGTGTTGAGGGGAGGAAGCGTGGCGAGCGCGCGTGGCGCGGCCTTTGCTGTCCTGGTCTTTGCAGAGCTTCTGAGGGCCTTTGGCGCTCGCAGCGACTCGAAGAACGTTTGGAGCATGCCGCTGTTCGCCAACGCCAAGCTGCTGTTCGTGGTCGCAGGCTCGCTCGGCCTCCAAGTGTTGAGCCAACACAACGCCGCCTTGGGGTCGTTCCTCAGGACGCCGTTCATGTCGTTCGTCGATTGTGCGGTGCTGCTCGCCTTGGGCGCCATTCCCTTGGCCGTGCTGGAGATCCTGAAGCTGGCGTCGCGCCGACGCGCGTCAGACCGCGCCACGGCAGGGCTCCTGCTTCTGTAGTAAGGGGTCTCTCGAAATGTCACGCAACATTCCCCACCCCGAGGGCCATCAAAGCGGACGCGCTGGCTGGCTTCGGGCTGCCGTGCTCGGGTCCAGCGACGCGATCGTGTCCACTTCTAGCTTGATGATCGGCGTCGCCGCCTCATCCGCAGAGCGCTCAGCGGTCTTGGTAGCCGGTGTGGCTGGCCTGGTCGCTGGAGCGATGTCGATGGCCGTCGGGGAGTTCGTGTCGGTCAGCGCCCAACGAGACGCCGAGCAGTCCGACATCGAGCGAGAAAAGGGCGAGCTGTCTGCCCAACCAGCGGCCGAGCTGCGCGAGCTGGCGATCATTTACGAGAAGCGCGGGCTCGACCCGGAGCTGGCGAAAGAGGTCGCCGCACAACTTACGGCGAAAGACCGGCTTGCAGCGCATTTGCGCGACGAGCTCGGCTTGGAAGGCGCGACGCTGGCTCGGCCGCTGCAGGCGGCGGTCGTTTCGGCCCTGAGCTTCGCGTTGTTTGCGCTGATTCCGATAGGCGCGCTGCTGGTTGCGCCGTCGGCCTTGCGTCCTCATTTCGTCGCGGGGATCTCGCTGTCGAGCCTCGGTGTCCTCGGAGCCATTGGCGCGCGACTCGGAGGTGCGCCGCCCCTGGCAGCTGCGCTGCGCGTGACGCTGGGTGGTGGGCTGGCGATGGCCGTAACGGCCCTCATCGGTCGGCTCTTTGGCGTCGTGGTTGGTTGACGTGGCGGGCCAGGACGTCTCGGAAAATTTCGCTGATTTGCCTCTCCGAGAAGGCAATGCGACAGTGCTGGCTGGATGCGGATCGCGCTGCTCTACCCGCCGCCTTGGAAAATCCCGGCTCCGGGTGAAGCGCGTCTAGCGCCTCGAGATGGCGGGCCGCCCTCCGACTACCAGGAGGGCGACCTGGACGCGGACTTCTTTCAGACGCCGTACGGCTTGCTCAGCCTGGGCGCGCAGGCGCTCCGGGCAGGGCATCAGGTCAAGGTGTTCAACCTTTCCGGCTTCGCTTGGTCGCGCGTCGAGGAGGTGGTGGCGGCGCTCGATGCCGACGTGTTCGCGATGTCGTGTTGGACCGCCAACCGCCGTGGCGTTGGGCTGATCGTGAAAGAGATTCGCAAGCGGCACCCGCGCGCGCACATCGTGGTGGGCGGGCCGCACGCAACGCCGCTGCCGCGGGAGGTGATGCGTCACTACCCCGAGATTGACACGCTGTGCGTGGGCGAGAGCGAGCTCAGCTTCATGGAGCTCGTGGAGCGCCTGGAGCAGGGCGCGTCGACCAAGGGCATCGCTGGTACCTGGTACCGCGAAGGCAGCGACGTGGTGCAGGCGGCGTCGCGCGACTCGATTCGCAACCTGGACACCTTGGCGTCACCGCACGCCTACTTCGACACGCACATCTTCATGACGTCGCGCGGCTGCCCGTGGGCGTGCACGTTTTGCGGCGCCGAGAGCAGCTGGGGCCGCGGTTTTCGCGGCCAAAGCGTGCCGTACGTGCTCGACGCGCTGGAGCAAGCCACCGCGCGCGCGCGCGTGAAGATGCTGCAGATCAAAGACGACACCTTCACGACCAACAAAAAGCGCGTGCTGGAGCTGTGCCGCGGCATTCGCGACCGCAAGCTCAAGTTTTTGTGGAGCTGCGACACGCGCGTCGACGTCTTGAACGAAGAGCTATTGTACGAGATGCGCCAGGCCGGCTGTCAGCGGCTCAGCTTGGGCGTCGAGACCGGCTCGCCCAGCATTCTGAAGAACATCGACAAACGCATCAGCGTCGACGACATCGTGGCGGC
Organism: Polyangiaceae bacterium; assembly: GCA_036261775.1. GTDB lineage: Bacteria > Myxococcota_A > Polyangia > Polyangiales > Polyangiaceae > PMG-095. The sequence continues at coordinate 19,704 of DATAKF010000537.1, forward strand.
CGCCGAGATGGCCAAAAAGTACGGCGTGCACGTGCGCTTTTACATGATGCTCGGCAACCGCGGCGAGACCGCGCAAACCTTTCGCGAGACGCTCGACTTTTTGGAGCGCGCCAAGCCGCACCAGTACATCTTCTCGTGCCTCTCGGTCTTTCCCGGCACGCACGACTTTCAAGACGCCGAGAAAGCCGGCTGGCTGGATCGCGAGCGCTACTTCACCGAAGACTTTCAAGAGCTGAAGGTGCCGTTCGACGCTTCGGACGACACGACAGCGCTCCTGAACAGCTGGTTCGCCCAAAACAAAGGCCTGCAAGAAGGCTACGTGGCGTCGACCGAGGATTGCCTCGGCATCCTGAGCCGCCTCGGCGATCACGCGCCCGCCCACCTGGACGTGGCGGGCGGCTACTACCGCGACGGCGAGCTCGAGCTAGCCACCCAGCACGCCCAAAAATCCCTGGATTTGGGCCACCCCACGCCGGGCCTGGCGCACAACTACCTGGCCTGCATCGCCCACCAAAAGGGCGATATCCCGGGCATGCAGCAGCACTTCATGACCGCTGCCAAGACCGACCCCCAGCACCAGGTCTTGATCAGCAACGTACAGCGCGCCCGCGCCTGGTTCGCCGAACGCGGCCCCGAGCGAGGCCTTCCGCTCAACCTGGTCGGCAAGCACGACTTCCAGCTGCTGGAACGCACCGAGCAGCCCGCGCTGCCCGGCAACCTGCCAGACGACTTTGCGGCGTGGGACGTCGAAGCACCGCGCGCCGCCGCGCTCACGGCCGACGAAGGCACCGGCAGCGTCGTCGATCGCCAACGGCAGCCGATCGAGTTTCGGAGCCGTCGATTGCCGGTAGCGCGCTGATACCTCGCGCTCAGCTAGGCAACCAACGCCGCGCTCACGATCTTGCCGGCGTTGATGCGCGCTTCGATGCGCTCGTTTGGGACCTGCAGGGCGGCGGCCAGGGTTTTTCCGGCGGATTCGAGTGAGCTGAGGGGCGTGACGTCGCCGCTGGGGTCGGCTTGGCCGGTCTTGGAGTCGATGCCGGTGGCGGCAAAATCTTGGGCCAGCACGTCGACGCCGCCGATCACGCCGCCTTTGACGTGTTTGCCGAACAGCGCCATCACGTGGTGGTTCTGGTTGTGGTTGCGGCCGCCGCTGGCGTTGCGCTTGAGGGTGCGCCCGAACACATTGAGCGAGGCGAACGTGACCTGGTCTTGGAGGCCCTGCGCGGTAAGCTCGGTCCAGAGCGTGTTCAGGCTGCCTACGCTCGCCAGCGTGTCCTGAGCTTCGACGCTCAAGTCCGAGTCGTTGTGGTTGTCGCCGCCGAAGGGCAAATGAATGGTGACGACGGGCGCGACCTTGAGCTTGATCAGCGCCACGGCGGCGATGATTTGGTCGACCGGCGAGTCCTTGTCCGCCGGATCGACCGGCAAGCGCGTCAGCAGCTGCGCTAGGTCTTCGCCCAGCTTGCGCACCTGCTCGCGCCCGAGCGCGTAGCGATCCAAGAACTGCTTTTGGATGCGCGTGCCGTTCGTGCGCAAATCGGCGTAAATGGCGTCGATCTCTTGGTCGCGCAGCTGCGTGAGCCCCGTGAGCAAGTCGTCCGGTTGATCGAACAGCGATTTGAGGCCGGTCGGGTCGATGTTGTCGAGCGCGCGAGCGTTGTAGGTAATGAGCTCGTTGCCGAGCGGAATGGGCTCGGTTTGAATCGTGCCGAGCGTGCTTGCGAGCTCGGAGGCGATCAGGCTCGGTAGCATTTCTTGGCCGTTGCCCGAGGCCGATTTGGCGGCGCCCTGCAGCGTCATCACCTTGCGGTGCTCGGGGTGAGCGTTGGTGTACGTGCGATGGTGAAAGAACGCCATGCGCTGGCGCAGCTCGGCGGGCAGGTTGCCCCAGCACTTGGCGGCCTGGTAGCTGCTGCCACCGAACGTCACGGGTGCCGGCGCCAGGTCCGGCAGCGGGTTGTTCTGCGCACCCTTCACGAACGAGCCAGGCGCATTGGCGTTGAAGGGATCGCCGCCGCCGGAGGTAGCCAAGATCAAGTACTGCGGTGCGAGACCTTCGGCGTGGGCTTCTCGCCCTCCGAGCAGCCAAGACTTGGGCAGACCGGTGGCGAGGGAGCGCAAGCCCACCAGCCCGGCGCCCAAAATCGCGCCCTTCAGCAGCTTCCGACGTGTCGTCATGTTCGAGTTCCTCACAGGCCCACCGCCTGAACTTCGGGTGATACGCAGGCGACGATGAAGGTGGACCGCAGCGCGGTCAGCACGTTGGTGGTCGCCTTGGCGTTCAGAAAGTGCGCACCCAAGCTGGCGCGCACGGCGGCATGCCGCGGGTGCTCGGCGTCGATGCCCATCAGCTTCTCGACGAGGGTGTCGAGCGCGGCTTCGGGCGCTGCAGTCGGGAAGAGCATGTCTGCGCCGTTGCCCACCAGCTTGGTGGCGAGCCTCGAGCAGAGCTTCTCGGCCGCCGCGTAGTGAAAGAGCCCCGTGACCGCTGTCTGCACGGGCTCAGCGGAGCCGCGGCTGAAGTCGTCCTCCGGTACCAGCCCTGCAAAGCTCGCGGCGACGCCGCACGCATCGGCGACGCCCAGCCGCGCCGAGAGCAGCTGGCACAGGTGCTGTTTGCGCGTGATGCTGACGAACGGCGCGTTCGTGGCAGAGCTTTCGATGGCGCTGGCGCCGGTGACCAGCGGCGAGCTCAACAGCTCGACCAGCAACGTCTTGAAGTCGAAGTTGCTGGCGGCAAACGCCTGAGAAACGCGCTGAAACTCCGGGTCTTTTTCGCTGCAAGCCTGCGAGTTGGCCCAGTAGCAGAGCTTTTGGGTCCAGCCTGCTGCAAAGCCTGGGTGGTCCGCGAGCGCCTGCGCAAAGTCGCCCAGGTTGCCGCCGTCGTGCACGTAGCCTTGAAAGGCGAACGAGGGGGTGATGTCGCTCGGCGTTTCGGGCCGCTGAAAGCTGTACGAGAAATTCTGCGCGAAGTACTCGCGCATCGGGTCGAGGAACTGGTGGCAGCCGTAGCAGGTCGTGTTGGGCGCGGCGTGCTCGGCCGCTAGACCGTCGAGGCGCACGGGCACGGTGCTGTCGGCGGGTGAGAAGATTTTTCCGAGCGCTACGATCATGGTCTGGCTCGTGGTGACGCGGAACTGGTTGTCCTCGTTGGTTTCCCAGTTGGCCAGGAAGGCTGGCGTGGTGAAGAAGCCGATGCGCGGTTGGCGCAGCGAGATCGTCGTGGCGGCTCGCAAGCCTTCGATGTCGTAAAAAATGGGAACGGCTTTGGCGTTGGCAGTGCGCGTGATATCGACGAAGCGCCAGTCGCTGAAATCGGCTTCACTGAAGACGGTGTCCAGGAAGCGATACTGGCCCGCGTTCACGCCTTGGCACTGCACGAATCCCAACATCATTTCGAACAGCAGGTCGGCATTGACGGTGCTGACCTTGCAAGTGTCGGGCAAGCTGGCGATCTGCCAGACGCGGTTCTCGAGCGAGTACGCCAGGCTGACAGGCGGCGTGGGCAGGCCTTCGCCGGGATCGCGGAACAGCGTGTGCTTCTCGGCTTTGAGCTCGGTTTGGGTGCGCTCCAGGTACGCGAGCGCGGACAGCGTTGCGGTGGTGACGGCCCAGCGGCGCGTCGTGAGCACGTCGCTGAAGGGGCGTCCCTCTTGCACGATGGCCGTCGCGGTGCGCACGAACGACTCCGCCAGGTTTTGCTTGATCGCGTTCAGGCGCACCGTGTTGCCGCGCAGGCGTGCGAACTGCGAATCGAGCGAGCCGGTCAGCTTTTGCTGCAACGAGACGCGCAAAAAATCGCTCAGCTTGGTCTCGAACTCGGGAGCGGCGAGCCAGGTGCCGATGAGGTCGCGTAGCGCTTCTGGATTGGTCGTGACTTGCGCTACCTCGGCGCTGCTGGCGGCGCTGCCGGTGAGCAACGTTTTGACCTTGTTGACGTAGGACTGCGCGCCAACCGGCTCGAAATCTTCGGCTGGCACCTCGTCCGGAGGCGTACCCTGCGCGATGGCTTTGACCCAGCCTTCGAAGCAGCTCAGCGTCGTCGCAGCAACGCCTGTTTGACTGCCGAACGGCATCATGACGCCGCAGGGCGACGACTGGAAGCGCACCGGATCGATGACGCGCAAGAGCAGGCTGTTGTCGACGTTTTCAGGGTCGACCAACAGCTCTCCCCCGCAGGCGTCGCTTTGCGAAGCCACGCCGAGCAGCCGTTGGCCCACGCCGGCGCTGAGCAGGTCGAGGTTGCCCTGAAAGCGCTCGCCGTGACAGCCAGCGTTGGTGCAGCCGTTTTCGGGTAGCGCCATCAGGGCCTGGATGTCGCAGCCGCCGCCCGGGCCAAAGTCACCGGTTTCGGTGTTGCCCGGTGGCTGCTGCTCCGGATCCATGCCGGTGGGCTGTGACGGGCCGTCGCTGTTGCCCGGCTTGCTCGCGGGATTGGTTTCGCAGGCCGCCGCGAGCGCCAATGACACTCCGGCGGCCAGCAGCAGGCCGGCGCGATGGGGGGAGGGCAGGTTGCGCAAGGTGTTCCTCGCCCTGTTGACGGAGCGAGCGCCCAACCGCGACACGACTTTCGGCGTTGAGCCGTAAATGCTAGCTATTACAGTGACTTAGCAGCCGCCCCCAGCGCCCGATGCAGGCTCAGCGACAGCTGGCTGTCGATCAGCCCCAGCAGGCTTTCGAGCTCCGAGGGGCTGAGCGTGATGCGCGCTTGCAGCGTTTGGCGCGTGCTGACGCGCAAGGCGTCACGCAGATCCACGAGCCAGCGTTGCACGGTTCGGCCGGAGACGCCGTACATGACGCCGATCGCCGAGGCCGACAATTGCTCGATGAACGAAAGCTTCAGCAGCGTGACTTGGCGTGCGTCGAGTTGGGTGAGCGCGGCTTCGAGCGCGATCTTGAAATCAGCCGCGTAGCGCAGCTTCAGGTAATCCAGCTCGGGATCGGTGGGAACACTGGGGCTGTCGAGCTCGCGACGAGCCTGCTCGCCGTCGCGGGCGCGGCGCAAATCGAGCAGGCAGCGTGTGGCGATCATACGCAGCCAGCCGCCGAGCGGTCCGCGCCCCGAATATTGCGTGATGCGCGCCGGTTGCCCATCGCTGGGCACGAACAGCCGCGTGCGGACTTGTTGCTCGAGCTCGCCGGCCTCGGCTGCGACGCCCTTGATCTGAGTTGGCAGGAGCGCCACGAAGTCGCGCTCGAAGCGGGCAAAGGCGGCGCGGTCGCCGCGCCCGAGCGCCCAGGCTAGGTACAAGTCCTCCACGTGCAGGGCCGAGAGCTCGCGCTCTGGGTCGGCAGCGGCGGCCAGCTTTTGCTGCAAAAACGCGAGGAATTCCCCGGAATCCGCGCCGACCCCGGGCGTTGCTCGCTGGGCGGCTTCCAGACGGCGCAGCAGCGTCATCGCGCGCATCTTGCTCGCGGCGACGCGCGAATGCAAACCTAGCCGGGTGCCTGGCGCTACCCCTTGCGTGGACGACGAAGCGCTGTTCGCGTTCGCGCGGGGTGAGCTTGCCGGGGCAGAGCTGGCGCAGGTCGAGGCCCACTTGCGCGGCTGCTCGGATTGTCGCGCGGTGTTGGCCGAAGCCGCGCGCTCGCTCGAGCCGAGCTTGCCAGGCTCGCCAGGCGCAGACGAAGGTGGCCCCACTCGCATCGCGCGCTACCAGATCGTCAGCCTGCTGGGGGCGGGAGCCTCGGGCGTCGTTTATCGCGCCTTCGATCCGCAGCTGAAGCGTGCTGTGGCGCTGAAGCTGTTGCGCCCCGAGGTGCATCACGGCTCACACGAGCAATCTGCCCGCATGCTGCGCGAGGCACAGGCCATGGCCCGGCTGTCGCACCCGCACGTGGTGGCTGTTTACGACGTGGGCCTGCACGAGGGCACCGTGTACCTGGTGATGGAGTACATCGACGGCCACACCTTGCGCGACTGGTTACGGGAAAAACCTCGCGAATTGTCGGAAATTTTGGCGGTTTTTGCCGATGCCGCGCGCGGGCTGGCAGCCGCTCATGCCAAAGGCTTGGTGCACCGCGACTTCAAGCCCGAGAACGTGCTGGTGGCCGAAGACGGTCGCGCGCGCGTCACCGACTTTGGCTTGGCTCGCGAGAGCGACTCGTGGCTGCTCGAGCGGCAGATGGATGACCAAGCCAGCACCGAGCTGTACGCGCCGACGCGGGGCCTGGTGGGGACACCCGCCTACATGGCTCCGGAGCTTTTCGAAGGCGGCGTTGCCAGCCCTGCCAGCGACCAATTTGCCTTCTGCGTGGCGCTGTTCGTCGCGCTGTTCGACAAGCATCCTTTCAAGGCGGGTGAGGGCATTGCCTTGAGCGAGCTCATCACGCGTGTGCGTGGGGGAACCCTGCAGCACCCGGCTTTCACGCATCCTCGCCACGAGCGCTTGTTCGGCGTGCTGCAGCGGGGCTTGGCTGCGACGACGGCTGCACGTTTTCCCGGCATTCCGCAGCTACTGCTGGCGCTCGACGGCGCGGTGGGGCGAAGGCGGAGCGGGCTCTTTCTGATGGCGTCAGCGCTCAGCGCCCTTGTCGTCGCGCTGGCGAGCGCCCGATTTTTTGGCGGTGCCAGCGCGCCGGCAACGGCTCCACCGCTCGTCAACGCGGGCGCGCTTCCCCCGCCGAGCGCGGCCGCCGGCCCCCAGGCGGCGCCGTCACCCGTCGCGGAGATTGCGGGAAGGCCTGTCATCGTGCCGGAGCCTGCGCCATCGGCGAGTGTCACGGCGCCGGCGGCCCGCGCTCCCGCTACCGTTCCCTCCGGCAAGCGACGGGCACCGAAGCCCACCGATGTGCGCTACAAGGATTGGCTGAAGGATCCGTTCTGATGCTCGCTCTTCGCTCCGCGCGCGTGCTCGGCTTTGCATTGCTGCTCGGCGGGACTGCGCGCGCTGCCGAGCCCAATCCCGAAGCGCGTCGGTTGTACGCCGAGGGCAAGGCCGAGTACGCGCAGGGTCACTACGTCGAAGCCATTCAGCTGTTCGAACGCTCTTACGCGTTGTCGGAGTCGCCGGCGCTCTTGTTCAACATGGCGCAGGCGCATCGCTTGGCCGGTCCCGCTCACTGCGCAGACGCCCTGGCGCTCTACAAAAGCTACGTCGCCGCCGAGCCAGGCGCTGAAAACCGCCAAGAAGTGGACGAGCGCATCGCGGAGCTGGGCCAATGCTCCAGCCAGAGCAGCGCGGAAAAGCAGCCGGTCGCGGCCGCCCCAAAGAGCGCCACGCCGCCTGCGGTCACCGCAAGTCGTGAGCCGCCTGCCAAGCCCGGCAGCGCCGCTTCGTCCACGGGCCCAGTGTTGGTGGCCGGTACGGGAGCTGCGCTGCTGGTGGCTGGCGGCGTCCTGTTCGCGCGCGCTTGGGACAAGCACCGCGAAGCCGAAGAACGCTGTCCTTGTTACCCGGGCACGTACTCGAGCTGGGAGGTCCTCACCAACGTGAGCTACGCGCTGCTCGCGGTGGGCGGCGCCACCTTGGCCGGCGGCGTGACCTGGTGGGTCGTGGGTCAGCCCGCCAAAGACGGGCAGCCGGCGCAAGCCTTGCTGGGCTTTTCCGGCAAGTTTTGAGGACGGGCGTTGCGACTCAGTCGAACTCGCAAATGAATGCGCGTCGTTCGTCGCAATTGGCGTCGGCGTAGCGGTCGGCTGGTGTCAGCACGAGGCAGCTCTGGGAGCCGTCCGCGTCGTCAGGTTGATTGGCTGCGAACGAAGTCGTCTCCACGGGCTCGCCCGAGGACCAAACGAATTCACCATTGCTGGCTTTGTCGTCCGCGCCGACCCAGCTGGGAATGCTCAGGCTTTTGCCTACGAATACTCGCTCATCCGGCGTTTGCAGGACTGCCAGATAGCCGCCGTCTGCAATGCAGGCGGCGCGCGCCGCGTGGCCATCCACGGGGGTCGTGTGCAGCCGGTAGCCGTGGTGCGTGACGGGAAAGACGAAGGCGGGCGAGCGCTCGCACACGAAACCGAGCTTTTTGCCACACGCGCGCGAGCTCCAGGAGCTGGTGGTGGCGTCGAAAGCAACGCAGCGTAGGGCGGTGTCGCTCGGCTCTCCGGGAGCAAAGCTCGTGTACTTCGGGTTCTCGCCGCTGACCCAGCTGTTGTTCACCGCGGCGGTGAGCAAGCCGAGCCAAAGCTCTCCGGTGAGAGTCAGCTTTGCAGCAACGTCCGCGCCTTCGGCTTCCGAGGTGATTGTCCACAGGTCGCCGCCTTCCGCTTGGCAGGCGGCTCGCGCTTGTTCTTGCGTCTTTGCGTCCGAGTGCCACGTGTAGCAGTGGGTGTTCCCGGCGCGAAGGTACGAGTCGGGCGTGTCGCCGCACACCAGGCAGGCGCGCGTGCAAGGCGCGTCGCTTCGTCCCGGATCGCACTCCTCCACGCCTTGCCGCACGTAGCCGTCGCCGCAAGTCGCGAAGCTGCAGCCGTTGAGGCACGAATCTTGGTTCGACGTGTTGCCGTCGTCGCAGGCCTCGTCCGCGTCGAGCGTCGCGTCGCCGCAGCGGGGGCCGGGGTCTTGAGGCTCGATTGCGCAGTCGGCGGAGCAGCCGTCGCCGTCGGTCCGATTGCCGTCGTCGCAGGCTTCTTCGAACTCCCAAAGCTTTCCGTCGCCGCAGACGGCGAGCTGGCAATCGTTCAGGCAGGCGTCGCCGTCGGTCTCGTTGCC